>NZ_JBFALK010000018.1:0-206157 GCF_040656155.1 Microtetraspora glauca | reverse complement strand
GACGACTCGTGCCCTCCTCACTCGGGACTCGTACCTCGCCCACTCGCTCGTCGGTTACTTCCCCGCCGCGCCCCTCACTGTGTCCATTGGCGCTCGCTGCGCTCACGCGGGCTCGCGGCGCCCTTGAGACGACTCGTGCCCTCCTCACTCGGGACTCGTACCTCGCCCACTCGCTCGTCGGTTACTTCCCCGCCGCGCCCCTCACTGTGTCCATTGGCGCTCGCTCCGCTCACGCGGGCTCGCGGCCGTCCACGTTGTGGGACATACCACCTCATTGCTTGCATATTGTCTGTTACTGGCGGGTAGCATTCCTCTAGAGTTACTGACCGGTACGTAACCCCGACGGCCTTGGTTTCTAGGAGCGCACGAGATGGGCCACTACAAGAGCAACATCCGCGATCTCGAGTTCAACCTGTTCGAGGTGTTCGGACGCGGGGAGATCCTCGGCGGCGGCCCGTTCCAGGACATCGACCAGGACACCGCACGCAGCATCCTCGACGAGGTGAACCGCCTGGCCACCGGCCCGCTGGCGGAGTCCTTCGAGGACGCCGACCGGCACCCGCCGGTGTTCGACCCGGCCACGCACACCGTCACGATGCCGGAGAGCTTCAAGAAGTCCTACCAGGCCTGGGTGGACGCCGAGTGGTGGCGGATGGAGCTGCAGCCGGAACTCGGCGGCACCCCCGCCCCGCGCAGCCTCGTGTGGTCGGTGGCCGAGCTCGTGCTGGGCGCCAACCCCGCCGTCTGGATGTTCGGCAGCGGCCCGGCGTTCGCCCGGCTCCTGTTCGAGCTCGGCACCGACGACCAGAAGCGGTTCGCCGAGCTCGCCGTCGAGCGCAACTGGGGCTCGACGATGGTGCTGACCGAGCCGGACGCCGGTTCCGACGTGGGCGCGGGCCGGGCCAAGGCCGTACGGCAGGAGGACGGCACCTGGCACATCGAGGGCGTCAAGCGCTTCATCACCAGCGCCGAGCACGACATGGTGGAGAACATCTTCCACCTCGTGCTGGCCCGTCCCGAGGGTCACGGCCCCGGTACCAAGGGCCTGTCGATGTTCCTCGTGCCCAAGTTCCTGGTCGATCTCCCGACAGGCGAGCTGCGCGAGCGCAACGGCGTCTACGTCACCAACGTCGAGAAGAAGATGGGCCTCAAGGTGTCCACCACCTGCGAGCTCACCTTCGGCGAGAAGCACCCGGCCATCGGCTACCTCGTCGGCGACGTGCACGACGGCATCCGCCAGATGTTCATGGTCATCGAGCACGCCCGCATGATGGTCGGCACCAAGGCCATCGCGACGCTGTCCACGGGCTACCTCAACGCGCTGGACTACGCAAAGAACCGCGTCCAGGGCGCCGACCTGACCAGGTCGGGCGACAAGAGCGCCCCGCGCGTGACCATCACCCACCACCCCGACGTGCGCCGCGAGCTGATGCTCCAGAAGTCGTACGCGGAGGCCATGCGCGCGCTGGTGATCTACACGGCCACCTTCCAGGACGCCGTCCAGATCGCCGAGGCCGAGGGCCGCAGGGACCACGCCTCCGAGGCGATGAACGACCTGCTGCTCCCCCTGGTCAAGGGCGTCGGCTCCGAGCGGTCGTACGAGCTGCTGGCCCGGTCGCTCCAGACGCTGGGCGGCTCCGGGTTCCTGCAGGACTACCCGATCGAGCAGTACATCCGGGACTCCAAGATCGACTCCCTGTACGAGGGCACGACGGCGATCCAGGGCCAGGACCTGTTCTTCCGCAAGGTCCTCAAGAACCAGGGCGCCGCGCTGGGGTCGCTGCTCGGCGACATCGTCACGTTCGCCGGCTCCGAGGCGGGCAACGGCCGGCTCAAGACCGAGCGCACGCTGCTCGGCGAGGCGGCGGCCGACGTCAAGGCCATGGCCGACACGATGGCGGGCTGGGCCATCGCGTCGCTGGAGTCGCCGCAGGAGGTCTACAAGGTCGGCCTCAACACGACCCGCTTCCTGATGGCGCTGGGCGACCTGGTCCTGTCCTGGCTCCTGCTGCGCCAGGCGGAGGTGGCCCTTGCGGCCCTCGGCACTCCGGAGGCCCCCGACCAGGCCGACACCGCCTTCTACACCGGCAAGGTGGCCGCCGCGTCGTTCTTCGCGCAGACCGTCCTGCCCCGGCTGGCCGCCGAGCGCCGCGTGCTCGACGCCACCGCCCAGGACCTCATGGACCTGCCAGAACAGGCCTTCTGAGCCCGTACGGCCGCGCACCCGCGGCCGGTGAGACAGCCGATCGCGCGTCACCTCTCCGAGAGGAGGCGCGCGATCGTCGTGTATCCGCCGACGGGCGTGGTGAGATCACCCGGAGCCGGGTATGACGGATGGCATACGCGTTGTTTACCGTCCGGAGGTCTGCGATGGGCATCGGGGTCAGCCTCTTCTTCCTCACCCTCGGGGCGATCCTGAAGTTCGCCATCGACCCCGATGTGCTCGGGCGATCCGTGCACATCGACGTGATCGGCGTGATCTTCATGGTTGTCGGAGGCGTGGGCCTGCTCCTCAGCATCGTCCTCGGCTCCCGCAGGGGCGCCACGTCCGAGAACCACCTGATGGAGCACGAGAACCACCCGCCGAACCCCTGAGGCCGGCCCGCGGTCAGACCTCGTACTGCACGGCGGCGCGGGAGGCGAGGATCGGCTTGATGTGCTCGGCGATGATCGCCAGATGCGCCGGGTGGTCGCGGTAGGCCAGATAGTCGTCGACGGAGTCGAAGTCCGCGACCACGGCGAACTCGTGGTTGCCCGCGTTGATGCCCGCGTCCGGGCCGACAGCGTAGCTTCGGATCTGGGAGATGATCCCGGGCAGGGTGTTCAGCCGCGCGGCGACCTCCGCCTTCTGCTCGCCGGTGGCGTTCTCGGTCCAGGTGAACAGCACGACGTGCCGAATCATGATCTCCCCTTCGCGGTGTGACTGCCCGTCAGCCTAGACCGCCACGCCACGACCGGTTCATCCGGTCACAACCAGTGCCACTCGATCGACGCCGCCCGCCGGCGCGCGGCCAGCCAGTCGGCGAACGCCGCCGCGCCGGCCTCGGCCATGGTCGCCGCGTCGTCCCCGGCCGGCCGGCGTTCCACGACCATGCCGGTGAGATAGCCGTCTCCGTGGCGTACCGGCCCGATCATCGTCTCCTCCGGCGCGTCACGCAGCGGGCCGGGCAGGTCCCTGGCCCGGCGCTCGCCCAGCGTCACCTGGGCCTCGCCGTACCCGAGCAGGCCGCCGAGGCCGCGCAGCAACTCGCCGTTCACCGGCTGGGCGCCGGTCGCCCAGAACGCGCGCACCAGGTCGAAGTCGGGCCGGTGCGTGTCGAGGTAGGCGGGGGCCAGCTCGGCCTCCTTGCGGCGCCGGAACCGCCGCCGCCGGGCGGCCCCGGCGATGAACGCCTCGAACTGGGGTCCCGACATGCCCATCTCGGCGAGCCAGGCGAGCGTGGCCGCGCGGTCGTGGAGCCGCCACGCCCGCCTGATCTCCTCGGCGGCCTCCGCGAGCTCCTCGTCGCCCACCGGTTCGTGGTCGGTGAGCACCTCGTTGTGGACGAGGCACTGGTCGATGATCTCGTCGTGCACCGTCTGGTCGCGCCGCGCGAGCGTACGCGTCATGGCCAGCGCCTCGGCCACGGGGACGTGCACCCGGTCGACGCTGAGCAGGTAACCGGCGGCCCAGTGGGTGGAGTGGTCGATCAACCAGGGGACGCCGTCGTCCACGGGGACGCTGACCGCGACAGTGCCGCCGCGCGGATGGTTCACCAGGAGGTCGTAGTCCACGACCGGGCTCCCGGGACGTACGTCGACGACGAGCTGCGCCTGCGCGGCGGGGTACCGGGCCGACCATTCGGCCACGGCGTTCCGGGCCTCCTGTACGGCGGTGCGGCGCCGGTGCAACCCGCGCAGCAGTTCCACGCCTTCGGAGAGGACCTGAGCGAAGTCGTCGACACCTGCTCCCAGCATCAGGGGTAGGGGGATGCTCACGTCTCTCCTCGGATGAGCCGGTGCCGCGCGGCGAGGCCGTCCAAAGGGGGCTGGGTGAAGCCCCGCCGCGCGAGTCCGCGTGGCACTCAGGTGGGCGGGCTCTGATCCGCACCGATCCCGTCCACCTGAGCACCTGGCAGAACGCTAGGCCGTCGTGCTTGAGACTCACTGGTTGCGATCTTGGAGGCGACTTGGGGTGCTGGGCGCCCGCTGGACGTCGCCTCCTCACGCACCCGGCGTCAGGCCCAGGCGAGCATGCGCAGCGGGTCCTCCAGCATGGCGCCCACATCGCGCAGCACGTACGACCCCTGCTCACCGTCGATCACGCGATGGTCGAAGGACAACGCCAGCGTCGTGACCTTACGTACGGCGAGCTGCCCGTCGACCACCCACGGCATGTCCCTGATCTGGCCGATCGCCAGGATCGCGGCCTCGCCGGGGTTGAGGATCGGCGTGCCCGCGTCCACCCCGAACACGCCGATGTTGGTGATCGTGATCGTGCCGCCGGTCAGCTCGGCGGGCGGGCACTTCCCCGCGCGCGCCCGCTCGGTCAGCTCTGTCAGAGCCCGGGCCAGCTCGGGCAGCGACATGGCGTGCGCGTCCTTGACGTTGGGCACGATCAGCCCGCGCTCGGTCGCGGCGGCGATGCCCAGGTTCACGTACCGCTTGACGATGATCGCGTCGTCGGTCCAGGTGGCGTTGGCCATCGGGTGCCGCTTCACAGCGGTGAGGAGGGCCTTCGCGACCAGCAGCAGGGGCGAGACCTTCACCCCGGCGAAGTCCGGCAACTCGCGCAGCCGGCGGACCGTCGCCATCGTCTCGGTCACGTCCACCTGGAGCCACTCGGTGACGTGGGGGGCGGTGAACGCGCTGGCGACCATGGCCTGCGCGGTCGCCTTCCGCACCCCCTTGACCGGGATGCGCTCCTCCCCGCCGGCCGGTACGGCCGCCGCCTGGTACGGCACCGCCGCCGGGGCGGCGACGGCGGCCTGGACGTCCTCACGGGTGATCGATCCCTGGGGGCCGGTGCCCGCCACGGTCGACAGGTCCACGCCGAGGTCCTTGGCCAGCTTGCGTACCGGCGGCTTGGCCAGCACCGACACCCGGCCGACCTGCGGAGGAACCGCGACGGGGGCGGGGGCGGCCACGGGCGCCGGGGTCGGAGCCGGTAGGGACGCCGGTACGGACGCGGGGACAGGCGCCGGAGGCTGCTTTCGGGGGCGGCGCGTGGTCGTGCCGGGCTTCACGCCGTATCCGACCAGCACCGGTTTGCGCTCCTCCTTGGGAGCAGGCCCGCCGTGCATGCCCGGCTCCACCGCGCCCTCGGGGGGCGGGATGGGCGCCTGGTCCTCGGCCGATCCCTCCTCCGCGGGAACGTCCACGGAGATGATGGGAGTGCCGACGTCGACGGTCTCTCCCTCGGCCACCATCAGCGCGGAGACGGTGCCCTCGTAGGGAGAGGGCAGCTCCACCACGGCCTTGGCCGTCTCGATCTCGACGATCGTCTGGTTGATCGTGACGGTGTCACCGGCCGCGACGTGCCACTTGACGACCTCGGCCTCGGTCAGTCCCTCGCCCACGTCGGGAAGCCTGAACTCACGCAGCATGAGAATCCTCCCTCTCTAGTAGGCGAAGACGCGGTCGATCGCGTCGAGGACACGATCGAGGTCGGGCAGGTAGTGCTCCTCCAGCCGGGAGGGCGGGTAGGGCGTGGAGAATCCGCCGACGCGCAGCACCGGCGCCTCCAGGTTGTAGAAGCAGTGCTCGCTGACGCGGGCCGCCAACTCGGCGCCGAAGCCGCTGAACACCGGGGCCTCGTGGACGACCACGCAGCGGCCGGTACGCCGGACCGACTCGGTGATCACGCCCATGTCGAGCGGGTTGAGCGAGCGCAGGTCGATGACCTCGGCGTTCCGCCCGTCCTCCTCGGCCGCGGTCGCGGCGGCGAGGCAGGTCTTCACCATCGGACCGTAGGCGAGCAGGGTCACGTCGGCGCCCTGCCTGACCGTCCTGGCCTTGTCGAGGGGCAGACCGGGAGCGGCGAGATCCACCTCGGCCTTGTCCCAGTACCGGCGCTTGGGCTCGAAGAAGATGATCGGGTCGTCGCAGCGGACCGCGTCCTGGATCATCGTGTACGCGTCGGCGGGGTTGGAGCAGGCCATCACGCGCAGCCCCGCGGTGTGCGTGAAGTACGCCTCGGGCGACTCGGAGTGGTGCTCCACCGCGCCGATACCGCCGCCGCAGGGGATGCGCACGACGACGGGCAGCTTGATCGCGCCGAGCGAGCGGAGCGGCATCTTGGCGAGCTGCGTGATGATCTGGTCGGCGGCCGGGAACACGAACCCGTCGAACTGGATCTCGCACACCGGGCGGTAGCCGCGCAGCGCCAGCCCGATGGCGGTGCCGATGATGCCGGACTCGGCCAGTGGGGTGTCGATCACCCGGTCCTCGCCGAAGTCCTTCTGCAGGCCGTCGGTCACACGGAAGACGCCGCCGAGCTTGCCGACGTCCTCTCCCATCACGATGACCTTGGCGTCCGCCTCCATCGCACGGCGCAGGCCCTCGTTGATCGCCTTGCCCAGGGTCAGTGTGGTCATCGCTCGGCTCCCGTCTCGAAGCCCGCGAGGTAGGCGAGGTACTGCTCGCGCTCCTCGTCCACGAGCGCGTGCGGCGCACCGTACACGTGATCGAACAACGCCTCCGGGCCGGGATCGGGCAGTTCGAGGCAGCGTCTGCGCACGTCCTTGCCGAGGGCGTCGGCCTCGGCGTCGACCTTGTCGAAGAACTCCTGGTCGGCGAGCTGGTTCTTGAAGAGGTACGCCTTGACCCGCTCGATCGGGTCCTTCAGCTTCCACGCCTCCAGCTCGCCCGCGACGCGGTAGCGGGTGGGGTCGTCGGAGGTGGTGTGCGCGCCCATGCGGTAGGTGAACGCCTCGATCAAGGTGGGCCCCTGGCCGCTGCGCGCGTCCGCCAGCGCCTTGCGGGTCACCGCCAGGCAGGCGAACACGTCGTTGCCATCCACCCGGATGCCGGGGAAACCGAACCCGGAGGCGCGCTTGTACAGCGGGATGCGCGTCTGCTTCTCCAGCGGCTCGGAGATCGCCCACTGGTTGTTCTGGCAGAAGAACACCACCGGCGCGTTGAACACCGACGCCCAGATGAACGACTCGTTCACGTCGCCCTGGGAGGTGGCGCCGTCACCGAAGTAGACGATCGCGGCGGCCTCCGCCCCGTCCCGCTGGATGCCCATGGCATAGCCGACCGCGTGCAGCGTCTGGGAGCCGATGACGATCGTGTACAGGTGGAAGTTGTGCTCGTACGGATCCCATCCACCGTGGTTGACCCCGCGGAACATGCCGAGCAGCTTCACCGGGTCGACGTCGCGGCACCAGGCCACGCCGTGCTCGCGGTAGGTGGGGAACGCCATGTCGGCGTCGGTAAGCGCGCGGCCGGAGCCGACCTGCGCGGCCTCCTGCCCGAGCAGGGAGGCCCATAGTCCGAGCTCGCCCTGCCTCTGGAGGGCGACCGCCTCCAGGTCGACGCGCCGCACCAGGACGAGGTCCCGGTAGAGCGAGCGCACCTCCTCGGCGGTCAGGTCGATGTCGTAGTCGGGGTGCTCGACCCGCTCGCCCTCGGGGGTGAGCAGTTGGATGAGCTCCGGGGGTGCGTCGGCACCGCGAGGGGCTTCGGCTGTCACGTGCCACTCCTGTGCGTCTAGGGCCATACGCGTGTGGGGTCACCACCCGTCCACGGCCGGGTCCTCACGCGGTCGGCGTCCATGGTGTGGATACCGCTCGCGTATGCGGACATCGTGGCAGAGGCCACTCCCCGCCGCGCAAGCCCCTTCTCGACGCCCACCCTTCCACGTTCCCCGAACCCCTGGGGCGAACCATGGTCATCAGGTGGGCGCGAGAGGACTCCCGGCAGGTCTCAGCCGGCGCGGTACACCACCCGGCCGTCGATCATAGTCAGCCACGCGTCCACACCTGCCAGGTCGTCCGCACCGAGTGAGTCGACGACCCGGCCGAGGACGACCACGTCAGCCAGCCTTCCAGGCGTGAGGGAGCCGATCCGCCGTCCAGGTCGTCCAGCATGTGCGAGGGGGGCATGCAGATCGTGCGGACCGGCAGGGTGCCCGCCGCGCGGTAGGTCTTCAGCTCGCGCCGGGAGACCTGGGGATCGCGCACGGTGGTCACCCCTGCGGACAGGTAGGTCTCCCCCGCCGAGGTGAGCCACGAGAGGAGCCGCTCGGTCGGCAGGTCCGTGTGGAAGTTGGGCCCGTGGCAGCCGATGTCCACCGCGAGCGGCAGCAGCAGTTCCATGGCGGAGCCGAGGACCACGCCGGTGAGCTGCCCGCCCTCGTCGCGGAGGAAGGTGCCGCCCGCCGGGGCGCCGGGGGTGAGACCACGCGCCTGCGGATACGCTTGACCGCGACACCGGACACCAGGCCAGGAGGACATCAGTGGCGCGCGTCATCGTCGACGTCATGCTCAAGCCGGAGATTCTCGACCCGCAGGGCCAGGCCATCGCCGGCGCACTGCCCCGGCTGGGCTTCTCCGGGGTCCGGGACGTACGTCAAGGCAAGCGGTTCGAGGTGGAGATCGAGGGCGAGGCCGACGAGGCCGCCCTCTCCGAGGTCCGAAAGATGGCCGAAACCCTTTTGGCCAACACCGTGATCGAGGATTTCACCGTTCGCGTGGAGCGGTAAAACAGCACATTTCACACATCAAAAGACCGACAAAGCACCTAAGACGTAACATTGGCGCGACCACTGAATAACAGGCGCGTCATTTTGCGGTTAGCCCGGATTCCTCGGGGAAGCCTTTCACGGTGACCTTCAACACCGGGAGGGGTCCGGTGGACATCGAGTTCTCGCTGGCTTTACCCAGGGATGCGATCGGCATACCCCTGGTCCGCCGCGTGCTCGGCGAGGCGCTGCGGTCGCTGGGCGTGACCGAGAGCTGTGTGTCCGATGTCCTCCTGGCGACCTCGGAGGCGTGCGCAAACGCCGTACGGCACGGGGGGCCCGCGGAGCGTTACCGCGTGACGGTCGCCATCGGCGAGGGCCGTTGCGAGGTGCGGATCATCGACTGCGGCCACGGGCTCAACACCATTCCCCGGCAGTACCCTCCCGGAGACGCGGAGCACGGCCGGGGCATCCTCATCATGCAGTCGGTCGTGGACGAGATCTCCTTCGACATCACGCCGGGCCGCGGCACCACCGTCAGGCTCAGCAAGGAGCTCTCCTGGGATGAGGACGCCGTCGCGCGCTTCCTGACCCTGGACCGCCAGCTCGCCGCCGTCTGACCCTGGACCGCTGACCCTGGACCGCCGGTTCGCCGCCGTCCGATCGGGCCGTCCGCCCCCGGCAGGGGCCACTCGCGCGGAGATCGCCCGCCTCAGCTAGGGCGGTTTTGGCTTCACCCGATAACCTGAGGCGTACCGCCACAGACCGCCGCCCGTGAAGAGGCGGTGGCGTGCGCGCGCCCATGCCTTGGAGGGGAACCGTGGGGGACCTGTCATGAACGCTGCCCGAGTGGGCGTCGTCACCTTTCCCGGAACACTCGACGACCAGGACGCGGCCCGTGCCGTACGGCTCGCGGGAGCCGAGGCGGTGCCGCTCTGGCACGCCGACCACGACCTCAAGGGGGTGGACGCGGTCTTCCTTCCCGGCGGGTTCTCCTATGGCGACTACCTCCGCTGCGGGGCGATCTCCCGCTTCGCCCCGCTGATGGACGAGCTGATCCCGGCCGCCCGCGCGGGCCTGCCGGTCCTCGGCACCTGCAACGGCTTCCAGATCCTCTGCGAGGCGCACCTGCTGCCCGGCGCGCTCACCCGCAACGAGGGCCTGCACTACATCTGCCGTGACCAGGGCATCCGCGTGGAGAACACCTCCACCGCCTGGACGTCCGACTTCGAGGCCGGCCAGGAGATCGTGCTGCCGGTCAAGCACGGCGAGGGACGTTACGTCGCCGACGCGGACACCGTCTCGGCCCTGGAGAGCTCCGGGCGGGTCGTGTTCCGGTACGTCGGCGGCAATCCCAACGGTTCCCTCAACGACATCGCGGGGATCGCCAACGAGGCGGGGAACGTCGTGGGCCTCATGCCCCACCCCGAGCACGCGGTCGAGGACCTGACCGGCGCGCCGAGCGTGGACGGCCGGGGCTTCTTCACCTCCATCCTCAAGAAGCTGGTGAACGCGTGACTTCACTCCCCACAGCTGAAGCCCGGGGTCTCCACGCTGGAGGTATTCGATGACAGACTCCGTGAAGCGGGCCGCCGAGACGCCCGACGAGCCCATGCCGTACGCCGAGCTGGGTATGAAGCAGGACGAGTACCAGCGGGTGTGCGAGATCCTCGGCCGCCGGCCGACCGGCTCGGAGCTCGCGATCTACTCCGTCATGTGGAGCGAGCACTGCTCGTACAAGTCGTCCAAGGTGCACCTGCGCCAATTCGGCACCAAGGCCCCGAAGTCGGACGCCCTGCTGGTCGGCATGGGCGAGAACGCGGGCGTCGTCGACGTCGGCGACGGCTGGGCCGCCACCTTCAAGATCGAGTCGCACAACCACCCGTCGTACGTCGAGCCGCACCAGGGCGCGGCCACCGGCGTCGGCGGCATCGTCCGCGACATCATGTCGATGGGCGCCCGGCCGATCGCGGTCATGGACGCGCTGCGTTTCGGCGGCGCGGACCAGCAGGACACACGGCGGGTGCTGCCGGGCGTCGTCGAGGGCATCAGCCACTACGGCAACTGCCTCGGCCTGCCCAACATCGGCGGCGAGGTCGTCTTCGACCCCTGCTACATCGGCAATCCCCTCGTGAACGCGCTCTGCGTGGGCCTGCTGCGCAAGGACCAGATCAAGCTCGCCACCGCTCCCGGCCCCGGGAACAAGGTCGTGCTGTTCGGCGCGCGTACCGGCGCCGACGGCATCGGCGGCGCGTCCGTGCTGGCGTCCGCGACCTTCGAGGACGAGTCGCAGGCCAAGCGGCCCGCCGTCCAGGTCGGCGACCCGTTCATGGAGAAGCTGCTCATCGAGTGCTGCCTCGAGCTCTACCAGGCCGACGTGGTCGTCGGCATCCAGGACCTCGGCGCGGCCGGCGTGTCCTGCGCGACGACCGAGCTGGCCGCCAAGGGCACCGGCGGCATGACCGTCGACCTCAACCTCGTCCCGCTGCGCGACCCGACGCTGCGGCCCGAGGAGATCCTGATGAGCGAGTCGCAGGAACGCATGATGGCCGTCGTCACGCCCGAGGACATCCCGGCGTTCATGGCGATCTGCCAGAAGTGGGACGTGCCCGCGACGGTCATCGGCGAGGTCACCGACACCGGCAGGCTCGTGATGACGTGGGACGGCGAGACGATCGTCGACATTCCCCCGGGCACCGCCGCCGACGAGGGCCCGGTCTACGAGCGCCCCTTCCACGAGCCCGAGGGCCAGGCCGCGCTCAACGCCGACGGCCCGGAGCGGCTCCCGCGTCCCGAGGACCTGCGCGAGACCCTGCTCCGGCTGCTCGGCTCGCCGAACCTCGGGTCCAAGGAGTGGGTGACCTCCCAGTACGACCGGTACGTCCGGGGCAACACCGTCCTCGCCCAGCCCGCCGACGCCGGCATGCTGCGGATCTCCGAGGTCATGCCCGGCGCCGAGGAGACGACCCGGGGCATCGCGCTGGCGACGGACGGGAACGGCCGCTACGCCAGGCTCGACCCCTACGCCGGGGCCCAGCTCGCCCTCGCCGAGGCGTACCGGAACGTGGCCGTCACCGGTGCGGCGCCGCTCGCGGTCACGAACTGCCTCAACTTCGGCTCGCCCGAGGACCCCGAGGTGATGTGGCAGTTCGCGGAGGCCGTGCGCGGCCTCGCGGACGCGTGCAAGACCCTCGGCGTGCCGGTGACCGGTGGGAACGTCTCGTTCTACAACCAGACGGGTTCCACCGCGATCCACCCCACGCCCGTGGTGGGCGTGCTCGGCGTGATCGACGACGTCGCCAAGCGGGTCAGGTCCGGATTCCCGGCCGGGGACCTGCGCGTGGTTCTGCTCGGAGACACGCGCGACGAGTTCGGCGGCTCCGAGTGGGCCCACGTGACACACGGCCACCTGGGCGGGCTTCCGCCCGCCGTGGACCTGGAGGCCGAACGCGGGCTCGCGTCGGTCCTGGTCGCGGCGGCCGAGCAGGGGCTGCTCGAAGGCTCCCATGACCTGTCCGACGGCGGTCTCGCCATCGCCCTCGCCGAGGCGTGCCTCGCGCGGGGCGTCGGCGCCACGGTCTCGCTGCCCGGCGACGACGCGTTCGTCGACCTGTTCAGCGAGTCCGCGTCCCGTGCGCTCGTCTGCGTACGGCCGGAGGCGTTCGAGGCGCTGGCCGAGCTGTGCGGCCGGCACGAGGTCCCCTGCTACGGCCTCGGCACGACCGGCGGCACCTCGCTGGTCGTCGAGGGCACTCTGGAGATCCCGGTCGCGGAGCTGCGCGAGACCCACGCCGGAGCGCTGCCCGCGATCTTCGGCTGATCTCGGCCACAACGGCGAAAGGCCCTTCCGGACACGAGATCCGGAAGGGCCTTCTTCTCAGAGGGTCGTGATTTCCGCTACTGGCCGTTGGCGTGGCAGATGGCGGTCATCGTCTTGGTCGGGTCGCTCTCGGAGGTGGCGGTGAGCTTGACGGTGGCGTGCTTGCTGCCCCCGTCGGCCCGCTGGGCGAACACGGTGACGGTCTTGTGCTCTCCGGAGTCGATGGTCGCGAGCGCGTTGGGCGTGATGGTGGTCCAGCCCGCCCCCTCGACCTCGGCCTTGAGCCGGTAGACGTCGCTGTTCAGGTACGCGCTGACGTCCTCGGGGTGCTGCCCCTGGGCGGGCGCCGCCTTACCGGTGTTGAACAGCGGGAACCGGCACATCGACGTGCCCTTCTCGGCGGCGGGGACGCCGGCGCCCGGAAGAAGCTTGACGCCGCGCTGCTGCGGGCCCGCGCCGTCCAGCGAGCGGATGGCGACCGTGTAGGACAGGATCCCCTTGGCGTCGCGCCGCACGTCGATCACGTAGAAGTGCAGGCGGTTGGCCTGGTCCACATACTCGTACTGGCTGCCCGAGTCGGTGCCCGCGTGGAAGAGCGCGTCGGAGAGCTGGCGGTAGTCGCCGATGGTGATCGGGACCTTGGTGCCGTCCGGCAGCACGTAGTCCGTCATCCCGATGTCCTGCGGGTTGGCGTCGATCACCCACTCGAACGGGGCGCTGTCCTGGTTCTTCGTCTTGGTCAGGAGCACGCCGGAGTCGGGGGTGAAGGAGTCGGTCCCCATGCGGTCGACGACTTCGACCGTGTAGTTGTTGTAGTTGCCGCCGTCGCAGAGCGGGTCGGTCCGCGTGTCGCACGAGCCGGTGGACTTGTCGCCGGTGTCGAAGGAGATGTTGACGCCCATCAGGCCGTTCTTGCCCGGTTCGGCGGCACGGGCCGTCACCGTGGCGACGACGAGACCGGAGTCGTCGAGCGCGTCGCGAGACAGGCGCAGCACGTTCCGCTCGTCCACCATCTGCAGCTTGATCTTGTTGCGCAGCATGTGCTGGGCGCCCATCGACGCGCCTGCCGTGGGCGGGATCAGCCAGCGGCTGTGCGGGCCACCGGGCCCGTTGAAGCTACCGCGGCTGAGCATCTCCCAGATGCCGGTGTACGCCCGGCGCATCGGGGTGCCATAGGGGTTGTTGTAGTTGTCGGCGATGCCCATGATGTGGCTCAGCTCGTGGGCGTAGACCCCCATGCCGGAGCTCTCGGTCTGGACCGAGTCGACGCCGAAGCGGGCGTTGGGCCAGAACGTGGAGCCCGAGGCCCAGGAGGTCCAGTCCACGTAGCGGGTCTTCGACCAGTTGGGCAGGTTCGGATCCGGCGGGCCGAACTCGTCGGTGACGTCCTCCTTGGTGGGGAACTTCATCATGCCGAACTCCTGCCAGGTGGACGACTCGTCCTGCCCGGCGCTGACGTAGAAGACGAAGTCGAAGCCGTCGGCCACCTCCTGGCCGACGTCGGCGAGCCAGGCGGCGTTGCCGTCCGTGCGCAGGTTCTTGGTGCAGGTGTCCCCCGCCGGGCAGGCGTCGCGCTGGTACTCCATGGCGTACTCGTGCGACTTGCCCGGCATGGTGTACGGCCCGAATCCGGTCAGCTCGACGCCGTAACGGCCGCCGGAGTCCTCCATCCAGTATTCGTGGATGGTGTGTCCCTTGTTGAGCTGGTTGGGAGTGTTCAGGAAGTCCTGGTAGAACCGGGCCACCTGGTCACGGGGGATGTTGTTGGCCTCGGCACTGGGGTTGCCGAAGACCGTCGAGCCCTGGGGCCGGGTGACGACGAACGACTGGTTGGGGTAGTCGAGCAGCACCAGCGCGCCCTTGAAGGTGCGCGCGGACCCCTTGACGGCCGGGTCGGCCCAGTTCGTGCCGGGAATCTTCGTGTAATCCGCCCACGTCATGTGGTCGGGGTTCTTCCAGTTCTGCGGGTCGATGGGCGCGACGACCCGCGAGGGGCGGCCGCGTAGCGCCTGCGACTCGTCGGGCTGGTCCCGCTGCCAGGGCTGGGTCTGGGGCCAGTGGTCACGCCGCCACGGATGCTCGGGATCTTGGGAGGGATCTGCGGACGCGGGCGTCGCCGCCAGGGCCGCCGGGGCCAGCACGATGGCCGCCAGCAGGCACTGGAGCAGCTTCTTGGGGGCTTTCACGATTCAAGACGCTATATACCGCCTTGACGCAGATCATCGGTCACATGTAGGGAAGACCGACGGACATTCCTCCTACAGATGTTGAAATGTCCAGATGGAGGCCAGGTGGCGGATCTGCAGCGCATCGTGGACGAGCTCGCCCTGCGCCTCGGCCGGCCGCTGCTGCTCGAGGACGGCCACCAGCGCGTGATCGCCTACAGCGTGCAGGACGGGCCGATGGACGACGTCCGCCGCGACTCGATCCTGCGCCGCCACACCACCCCGGAGGTGCGCGCCTTCCTGCGGGCGGCAGGCATCCACGAGGCGACCGGCCCACTGCGCACACCCGGCGCCGCCGAGCTGGGGCTGCTGCCGCGGATCTGCGTCCCCGTACGGCACGACGGCCGGCCGCTGGGCTTCCTCTGGTTCGTCGACGTCGGCCCCGCCATGACGGAGGCGGAGATCGCCGTCACCACGGCGGCCGTGCCCGCGCTGGCCCTCGCCCTCTTCCACGAGAGCCTGGCCTCCGGTCTGGCCTCGCGCCGGGAACTCGAAGCCGTCACGGGCCTGCTGCGCGGGGAGGCCGAGGCCGCCCGGACCCTCGTCGAGGCGGGCGCCTTCCCTCCCGCCGCCCCGGTCACGGTGGCGGTCGCCAGGCCCCTGTCCGCCGAAGCCGACGAGGCGCTGCGGCTGACGCTGGAGCGCGGGCTGCTTGCCGTACGGCGGCGCCTGTCCGGGCACCATCCCCTGCACCTGGTGCGCTACGACCACGGTGTCCTGCTCACCGCGGGCACCACCGCCTTCCCCGAGGAGATGCGCGCGGCTCTGGGGGCGCCGATCCTGATCGGGATCGGCGGGCCGCGCCCCTCGCTCTCGCGTGCGTCCGAGTCGTACGAGGAGGCGTTGCACGCCGCCGAGGTCGCGGCGAAGGTGCCGGAACTCGGGCGCTCGGCGGAGTGGACCCGGCTCGGTGTCTACCGCATGCTCACCGGGATTCCCGGTGGCAACCTTCACCCGGGCCTGGAGAAGCTGCTGGACGACGCCCAGCACCGGCCGCTGCTGGAGACGCTGGAGATCTACCTCGATCTCGCCGGCAACGCGCAGGCCACCTCGCGCCGCCTGCGCCTGCACCGTACGTCGCTCTACTACCGGCTCCAGCGGGTCGAGGAGCTGGCGGAGACCGATTTGAGGGACGGCGTGGAGCGGCTGAGCCTGCATCTCAGCCTCAAGCTGGCCCGGCTGTCCGGCCGTTACCACCCCTCGTCCGTGCTCTCACCGGAAGGGACCGGGTGATCCGGCCGGCGGCAGCGCCCTCCACGCGCGAGAACCCGATCCGGGCCCGCGGCCCGAAACCGTCGCCCATGAATGAAGGCCCTCCCGGCACCCGATGTCCGGAAGGGCCTTCACTCGTTTCTTCGCTGTGGCGGCGGGCCGCCACCCGCGCACGTCCGCGGGCATGAGCGGCGGCGGGCCTCGTGGTGTCCGCCGCGCTCACTCGCTCCGACGCGGCTCAGGCTAGACGCAGATGGCGTACGCGGTGCCCTCGGCGTTCTTACCGGAGACCTTCCAGCCGCCCGGCGAGCTGCCGAAGGGAGCGCTCTCGTAGATCTGTCCGGAGGCGCTGCCTTCCTTGATCGTGAAGCCGCCACCCGTGGCGACCTTCCCCGTGGGGCAGTAAACGATCTTGGATTCGCGCTGTCCGCCGAAGTTAAAGTGATCGGTCACGACCGTCGGCTTGACCGATCCGCCCGTGCCGGGGTCGCCCTTCTCGCCCTTGGGGCCCTGCGGGCCGGCGGGGCCGGTGTCGCCCTTGGGGCCCTGCGGGCCCTGCTTGCCGGGCTCGCCCTGCTTGCCGGGCTCGCCCTGCTTGCCGGGCGCACCGTCCTTGCCGTCCTGCCCCTTCGGACCGGTGGCGCCGGTGTCACCCTTCGGACCCTGGGCGCCGTTCTGGCCGTCCTTGCCGTCCTGGCCCTTCAGGCCCTGGGGACCCTGCGGGCCGGTCGCGCCGGTGTCGCCCTTCGGCCCCTGGAGGCCGCGCGGACCCTGCGGGCCGGTCGCGCCGGTGCCGCCGACGCCGACCGGACCCTCCGGACCCGTCTGGTTCCACCAGGTCTTGTACTCGGTCGGCTTGCAGGTGGTCGTCGCGTTGACGATCCGCACGTAGCCCGTCTTCTTGTTCACACAGCCGTAGATGACCTTGGAGGCCGAGGACGCGGAGGAGGCGCTGGCCATGCCGCCCACCACGAACAACGATCCGGCGAGTGCGCCGACCGTCAGAACACCGATCGTGCGTCCACCCGGCAACTTGATAGCCACGGAGGCATCCCTTCTGAAAGCAAGAGTGAGTGCTCGAAAACTCTTGGTGCTAAAGGGACGTTTCGACCGTTCCACAGGATGACCGGCCAAACATCACAAGTTTATTTCAGTCTCTGCCGTACCGATGGATCCCGCGTCCGGGTCCCGCCATACGGGATCGCCCTGTCATCACACGTACGCCGTACATGAGAATCGCGGGCATGGTGAGCGTCCCGCTAGAGCCCGATATGCCGGATTACGCCCCTGCTCTTCGGTACGCCTGGCGCGTCTGCTCCGTCACCTCCCTCGGGATGCTGCTCATCGGCATGAGCGGCAGCACCCTGAACGTGGCCCTGCCCGCGGTCGTACGGCACTTCGACGCCGGTCCGCTGGCGTCGAACTGGATCCTGCTGGCGTACATGCTGACCAACACCGCGACGCTGGTGTTCTTCGGCCGGGTTTCCGACCTGCTCGGCAAGCGAGAGGTCTACCTCGTGGGGTTCGCCCTGTTCACGGCCGGCTCGCTGCTGTCCGGTCTCGCGCCCGACGTGGGTCTGCTGATCGCGTTGCGCGCGGTGCAGGGCCTCGGAGCGGCGATGATCATCGCCAACGGGACCCTCATCCTGACCGACGCCTTCCCTCCGGACCGGCTGAGTCAGGGCATGGGCTTCTACTTCGGCGTCCTTTCGGTGGCCCAGCTCGCGGGGCCGACACTCGGCGGGCTCATCGCCGACACCCTCGGCTGGCGATGGATCTTCTGGATCAACGTGCCCGCCGGGCTGTTCGCCCTGCTCTGGGGGATGTTCACCCTGCGCAGGCTGCCCGTGTCCGGCCCCCGCCAGTCGCTCGACGGCGCGGGCAACCTGATCGTGTTCGCCGCGCTGTCGGCGACGCTGTTCGCGGTCAGCGAGGGCAGCCTGATAGCCGGGCTGATCGCGCTGGCACTGGTGCCGGTGCTCGTGGCGGCCGAGCGCCGGGCCGTCAACCCGGTGTTGAACTTCCGCCTGCTCAGCGAGCGGGTGCTCCTCATGGCCAACCTCGCGACACTCTGCAACGCCGTGGCGCGGGCGTCGCTCATCCTGCTCGCCGGACTGTATTTCCAGACCGCGCGGGGAGCCGACGCGCTGGCCGCCGGTCTCGGCGTGCTCCCCGTGGCGCTCGGGATGGGCCTCGGCTCGCCGGTGTCGGGCACGCTCGGCCGCCGGGTCGGCCCGTACGCCCTGGCCCTCGGCGGCAGCGTGCTCTGCGTCGCCGGGCTGCTGATCCTGCTTCTCGGGTCCGGCCCCGCCACGCCGTACTGGATCCTGGCGGCGGGGCTGTTCATGACCGGCTGCGGCAGCGGAACGTTCCTCACCGGCAACACCACCCAGGTCATGAGCGGGCTGCCGGCGGAGAACATGGGCGTGGTCAACGCCTTCCGCCTGATGGCCATGAACACGGGGGTCGCGGTCAGCGTCGCGCTCACGCTCGGGATCCTGACCAGCGCGGTCAGCCCGGAGCTCCGCTCCCAGGTGTACGCGGGGACGCTCTCACGGCTGAGTCCCGTGGCGCTGGACCAGCTCATGACGGGCTTCTGGCGCACCTACGCCGTGCTGTTCGGGCTGGCGGTGCTCGGCACGGTGTTCTCCGCGCTCGCCCGCGCACCCCGCCGCGGCGGGACAGTCGTGCCGGACGTCTCCTGACCCTCCCGCCCGGCCCGATGGCTCAACGCCGCGCGGCGGCCAGCGCCTCGACGCCGCCCAGCAGCAGATCGAGGCCGAACGTGTAGTAACGCTCGACGTCGATCTCCTCCTCGACGGTCTTGGCGTACTCGACGATTCGCGGGTACCGGTCGGCGGGCATGGACTCCAGGGCCAGCCGCTTCTGCCGCCGCCACTCGGCCGCCTGCTCCTGCGGCACGCTGGGTGGGCAACCGGGCTCGTGGTCGACGAGCATCATCGCCCCGTGCAGCAGGTACGTGGCGACCAGGTACCCCTCCTGGAGGGTGAACCCCGCCTGGCGGAGCAGGTCGAGCGCCGTGTCAGTGGCCCGGGAGAAGCTGGCCAGCTCGTCCTTCACGACCATCCCGAGCAGGCCGGGCATGAAGCGGTGCCGCCGCATCACCGCGACCAGCGCCTCGACCATCGCCCGTACGCGCACGTTCCACGGCGCCGCCGGGTCGAACTCCGGCGTGACCTCCGCGAGCAGGTGGTCGGCCAGGCAGTTGAGGAGCTGGTCCTTGTTCTTGACGTGCCAGTACAGCGCCATCGGTGTGACGCCGAGCTCCTGGGCCAGGCGCCTGACGGTGACGGCTTCGAGCCCCTCGGCGTCGGCGAGCAGGACGGCCCGCTCGACGAGGGTCTCCCTGGACAGCTTCTCGGATCCCACTTGACAACTATACGACGTACAAGTTCTCCTATGCAATGTACATGTACGCCGTACAGGTACGCCGTATAGGAGAGACAGCATGCAGAGAAGATGGTGGGCATTGGTCACGGTCGCGCTCGCGACCTTCATGACCTACCTCGACAACAACGTGGTCAACGTGGCGCTACCGACGATCCAGCGCGACCTGGGGCTCACGATCTCCGGACTGGAATGGATCGTCAGCGCGTACATTCTGGTGTTCGCGGGGCTGCTGCTGGTCGGAGGCCGGCTCGCCGACGTCCTGGGCGTGCGGACCACCTTCTTCGCCGGTCTCGGCGTGTTCACCGTGGCGTCCGTGACGGCCGGTCTGGCGGGCAGCCAGGAAACGCTGATCGCGGCCCGCGCGTTCCAGGGGGTGGGCGCGGCCATGCTCGCCCCGACCGCGCTCGCCATCCTCCGTGCGATCTTCCCCGATCCGCGCGAGCGCGCCACGGCCGTCGGCATCTGGAGCGCGGTGGGCGCCCTCGCGCTGGCCGTCGGCCCGCTCACCGGCGGCCTGCTCAGCGAGAACGCCCAGTGGGGCTGGATCTTCCTGATCAACGCGCCGATCGGCGCCCTAACCGCGATCCTCGGCTTCCTGACGATCCGCGTGCCGCGGGCGGAGCGTCGCCGTACCGGCCTGGACCTGCCCGGCCTCGTGTCCTCGGCGGTCGCCCTCTTCGCGCTGACCTACGCGCTCATCGAGGGCGAGTCGCGCGGATGGGGTTCGGCGCCGATTCTCGGGGCGTTCGGCCTCGCGGCGGCCGGTGCGGTCGCCTTCGTGGTCGCGGAGTCCCGTACCGGCCAGCCCATGATCGACCTTTCGCTGTTCCGCGTACGTGTCTTCGTCGGAGGCATGCTGTCCCAGGGACTGTGGTCGTTCGGGGTGTTCGGCATCTACTTCTTCACCGCGCTCTACCTGCAGAGCGCCCTCGGATTCAGCCCCATCGAGGCGGGCGCGGCGTTCGTGCCGATGGCCCTGCTCACGGCGGCCGTCGCGGCCACCTCGCCCCGGATCGCCGGGCGGTTCGGCACCGCGCCCACCGTGGCCACCGGGCTCGGCGTGATGGCCGTCGCGATCGCTTGGTTGTCCAGCGCGGGCGAGAACAGCGGCTACCTCGACCTGCTGCCCTGGTTCCTGCTGTACGGCGCGGGCGCGGGGCTGCTCGTGCCGCTGACCAACGTCGTCCTGAACGTCATGCCCGCCGACCGGGCCGGAGTGGCCTCAGGCGTGCTGAACGTCTCCCGCGAGGTGTTCGGGCTGCTCGGCATCACAATCCTCGGGGCGATCATGAGCAACCGGCAGAGCTCCCTGACCGGGGCGCCCATGCACACCTTCCTGGAGGCGTACCGTTTCACCCTGCTCATCGCCGCGGCGATCATCCTGGTCGGCGTGCCGGTCAGCCTCTACTCCCTGCGCACCCGCCGTACCGCGCCGGCGTCGGCGGCGGCGGCGGTCGAGGCTCCCGTCGCCGAGCCCGTCGGCTGACCCCGTACGAGCGAGCCCGGAAGCCCGTACGGCCGGCGCCGCGCCGCGCCGGCCGTACGGAGGACCGCCGTCAGGAACCGATCTTCTTGCCCTGCTTGTGCCAGCTCACCACGACGGACGGACGCGGCTGCGTCCCGTCGGGCCACCTGCTGGACGGGTTGTCCGGAGTCGCGCCGTTGATCTCACCGGGGTGCTGCACGGCGACGAAGACGCTGCGCTGGTCGGGGCTGATCAGCGGGCCGCAGGTCTCCGCGCCGAACGGAACCGTGAGGAACTGCCGCACGTGGCCGCGGTCCGACCCGCGCAGCGGCATCGCGAACAGACCGTCGTTCGCGGCCAGCGCGTTGCCGTCGGTGGAGATCCAGAGGTTGCCCTCCGCATCGAAGGTGATGTTGTCCGGGCACGAGATCGGCGAGACCTGCGTCTTGTCGAACCCGGCGAAGTACGTCCCCGGGTCCTTGGGGTCGCCGCAGACCAGGGGGATCGACCAGGCGAACGTGGTACGCCCCGCGTCGTCACCCGCCTCCACGATCTCGATGATGTGCCCGTGCTTGTTGCCGATCCGGGGGTTGGCCTCGTCGACGTTGGCCGCCGCGCGGTTGCTGTTGTTGGTCAGCACGACGTAGACCGCCCCGGTCACCGGGCTGCGCTCGACGTCCTCCGGCCGGTCCATCTTGGTCGCGCCGACCTTGTCGGCCGCGAGCCTCGTGTGGACGAGCACCTCCTCGGCCGTCATGCCCGGCACGTGCGACTTCGAGCCGGTCACCAGCGGGATCCACGTGCCCGAGCCGTCGAAGGCGCCGTCGGACGGCAGCTTGCCGGAGCCGTCGATCTCGGCCGCGGGGCTGTCCCCGGTGAACTTCGCGACGTAGAGTGTCCCCTCGTCGAGCAGACTCCGGTTGTGCCGGTCGAAGCCGTGGATGTACCGCTTCGTGGACACGAACTTGTAGAGGTACTCGAAGCGGCCGTCGTCGCCCATGTAGACGACCAGCCGGCCGTCCTTGGCCAGGGTCGTGGTCGCGGCCTCGTGCGCGAAACGTCCGAGGGCGGTCCGCTTCACCGGGGTCGAGGTCGGGTCGAACGGGTCGATCTCCACGACCCAGCCGAACCTGTTGACCTCGTGCGGGTGCTTGGCCAGGTCGAAGCGCTCCTCGACGCGGTCGAACCGCCGGCTGCCGCTGGGGATCGCGCTGGTGGTGCTCAGCCCGTACCTCGTCAGGTATGGCTTCTGCTCCTCGGGCACGCCGTTGGCACCGACGAAGTACTGGTTCCAGTTCTCCTCGCAGGTGAGAACGGTGCCCCACGGCGTCGTGCCGCCCGAGCAGTTGTTGAGCATGCCGTACACGGTCCGGCCGGACGGGTCGGCCGCGGTCTTCAGCAGGTCGCCTCCGGCGGCGGGGCCGCTGATGGTGAAGCGCGTCTGGGCGGTGATCCGCCGGTTGTAGCGACGGCGGCCCTTGGTGACCAGTTCCCAGCGTCCGGAGGAGCCGTTCTTGCGGATCTCCACGACCGATCCGCCGTGGGCGGCCAGCGCGATCTTGATCTGCTCGACCGGCGCGGCGCCACCGTCGGTGTAGCCGCGGAACATCAACGCCTCGTTGGTGTACTCGTGGTTCACCCACAGCAGGCCCCGGTTCGGGCCGAGCGGGAAGAACGTCACGTAGTCACAGTTGTAACCGAACTGCCTGGCCTGCGCCTCGGCGGTCTGGTTGTCGAAGTCGAACGCGGGCGCGTCCTCCGTCACCGGGTCTCCCCAGCGCACGACCACGGAGGACTCGTAACCGTCGGCCACGACAAGGGCGTCCTGGGTGTTCGGGGCGACGGGCGTGAACGCCAGCCCGCCCTTCCCCGGCTTGCCGTGCTTCCCGGAGGCCGCCGCCGAGGCGTCGGGCTCCGCCGCGGCCGGTACGGCCGCCGCCATGCCGGCCGCGCCCGCCGTGACGACCAGGGCGCCGAGCGCGCCCGCCCTCAGCGCGCCACGGCGCGAGACGGCGGCCGCGGCGAGGTCGCCGAAATATTCGTTGTCGGTGGTGTTCGGCACGCCGTGATCACAGGCGTTGCCACAACGGAAACGGCAGGTCATCGCACTGCGGCCACCCTTGTGCGGGGCGTCGAGCAGCGGAAGGACCCGGCGCGGCGACGGATTCGCCACAGCTCCTCCATGGGGGTTTCGAGCGGTAGTCGAGCACTCGGGATGGCTCTCCGTCGGAAGGTACGGCTGCCGCTCGAACCCGAGGTGAACCCCAGTTACCCAGCTGATGAACCCCTACGCGCGCCCCCATCCGACGACCGACCCAGGGAGGCGGTCACGACCGGTACGGGAGGACCGGTCGTTGCCAGCGTGGGAAGAGCGGTCACGACCGGCGCAAGGAGGCCGGTCACAGCCGGTGCGGGGAGAATGGGTGCAGCCGGTGCGAGGAGAACGGGTGCAGCCGGTGCGGGGAGAATGGGTGCAACTGGTGCGGGGAGAATGGGCGGATGCCGCCGCGCAAACTCGACCCAGCGAAGGTCCGTGCCGCCCTCGACGCCCAGCTCACGGCCCTGGGGGAACCGCCGTTCGCCGGACCCGACTCGGCCGCTCCCGGAGCCTGCGTGGCGAGCGTGCTCGGGGCGTACGCGGGCGGCCTCACCCCTCTTCGGGACGCCGCGCGCTTCGCCGTACGGCACCTGCTCGACGAGTTGGCCGCGCTCGCTCCGGGCCGGACGGTGGAGGTGCGGGTTCCGCCGTACGCGGCGGTGCAGTGCGTCGAGGGGCCGCGCCACACGCGGGGCACCCCTCCGAACGTCATCGAGACCGATCCGCGCACCTGGCTGGAGCTCGCCACCGGTCGCGTCTCCTGGGACACCGCGCTGGCCTCGGGCCGGATCGCCGCCAGCGGGTCGCGCGCCGACCTGTCGGCCTACCTCCCGCTTCCCTGATCCGGGGGCTCCCCCAGCCCGTGATCGCCCCGGCCCCGCCCGCGATCGACGCCAGGCGGGGTCTTCCATGTGTCAGGGCGCGTCAGCCGGTGAGGCCGGAGAGGGCGGACCCGCTCAGCTTCTCCTCGATGCAGCGCTGGGTCGACGCCTGGGTGGGATGCGTCCTGATGTCGAAACACTCGCCGAGCCCCTTGGCCTGGAACCAGTTGTAGAACACGACCCCGATCACGGCGGCGAGGACGAGCGTCACGACGCTGAGAACGATGCCCGTGACGGCGCGGCTCTTGCTGGAGCCGGTCGCGAGCGCGACGATGCCGAGGATCACGCCCACGACCGCGGTGACCGTACCGATGCCGCAGACGAACAGCAGGACGATGCTGACGATGCCGAGCACCATCGCGGCCGTGCCCAGCCCGCCGCCCCGCTTCGGCGGCTGCTGGTAGTACCCGGGGCCGCCGCCGTACCTTCCCGGCTCGCCGGGATAGACCGGCCGGTCGCCCGAGGGCGGCTGCCCGCCCCCGTCGGCCGCGAGGTTCCCGCCGTTGCCGGGAGGGATCCGGTCGCCGAAGCGTTCCGAAGAGGGCCGGCCCTCCTCGGGCCGTCGCGGAGCGCCCGGAACTCCCTCGCCGGGCTCGCCCGGACGGCCCTGCGGCTCTTCCGGGCCCTGAGTGCCCGAGTCCTTTCCGTAGACCCGGACGTAGTCCTCCCCGCCGCCTCCCCAGTTGACCGGCTCGTCCTGGGTGCTCGTCCTGAGCACCTGTACGTGGCCTCCGCCGTTGGAGCCGGCGCCGTTGCCGGTGGCCCGGTCCTCTCCGGCGGACAGCCCCAGTTGGGCGAGGGGCCCGGTCGTCGCGGCGACCCCGGCTGCCCCGGGAGTGACTCCTGGGGACCGCGTGGTCCCTTGCGGCATTCCGCAGTGTTCGCAGATCGCGGAGTCCGCCCCGGTGACGGGGCTCGTCGTCGGCGGCCGCCCCTGGGCGACGCTCTGGAAGGCGTCCGTGTCACGGAGCACCCCGGAGCCGCCCGCGGAGACGATCGGCGACTCCGAGCGCGGCGGAGCCGGTGGTGTCGGCGGCGTCGGCGGCGTGGGAGGCGCCGGGGGCGCTGGGAGCGGCGGGGTGAACGGGCCCGGCGGGACGGGTGGAGCCCATCCGCTCAGAGGCACCGGCGTCGGGATGTCGGACGGATAGGCCACCGTGTAATCGTCGGAGCCGGTGGGGGAAACCCGCGGAGCGTCCATGGGCGGGCTCGCGTACGAACCTGTCTGGGGGCCCGAGTGAGCTCCCGGATAGTGAGTCGTGTGCGCACCGGTCTGGGGTCCCGCGTACGGGTCGCTCCACGATCCCGTGGAGGAGTCGGCCGAGGACTCGGGGTACGCCCCCGGTCCCTGCGGGCCGGCCTGCGACGGAATGTGCGAAGGCGCCTGCGGCAACCCCGGAGACGCCGCCGGGGACGGGGACGGCGGAGCCTGCGGCGGCGGAACGTGCGAGGGCGGGACCTGGGACGGCGGAATGTGCGAGGGCGGGATCTGGGACGGGATGGCCGTCGGTGGCACGCTTGCCGCCCCTCCCTCCCCGCCGGGGTCCGTCACCGGACGCTCAGAAGACGGGGTCGTGCGGGCGACAGGAGGGTAATCGCTCGCCAGTGGATCCTGTGCCGCCCACGCCTTGAGGCTCTCCCAGGTGGTCTCCGGCTCCGCCCACGACCGGTAGCCGGGGTCCGTCGCCGCGAGATCGTCGGAGAATCCGCAGTCGGTCCACTCGCCGAGGTCCGGCTCGCCCGGCTCGGCGCGGCGCCGGTCACTCCGGTCTCCCCAGCCAGAGGTGCCACTCAGATCACCCGCGCCCGGGGTGGAGACCGGCCGGTCGTCCGTACGCGACGCTTCGCCGGCGATTTCGCCGAAGGCTGACGGCCGGTTTTCGCCGGGCTGGGCCGGGGTGGGCTCCCGGTATCCGGAGGGCTCCCACCAGGAGCCTTCAAGATCGGGTTCGTCCCATGAGTTCACCGGAAGGACCAGTCTCTGCTCGTCCGGGCGGGTCTCGTTTTCGGGCCGCTGGTCGCGCGCGGGCTCCCACGCGGGGTTCTCAGGTGTCGTCACGGTCGCTCTCTCCCGGACCAGAGTTGGGCATGCCGGAGACCCAAGGCTCTCCCGGAGGGCGGCGGCGCAACCCGGGCGACACGGCAAAGCCCAGTCGATCGTTTCCCCGAGACTTTCCGTACCCGGGTGCGCGAGCAGGGAGAAGGCCGAAATAGACTCAAGCATGTGCTGAAAGGCGACGGCCGACTGAGCCATGACCTCGATTCCCTGGATCGCGCACCCAAGGACGCCTGTGGCGTGTTCGGCGTGTGGGCCCCCGGGGAAGATGTCTCCAAACTCACCTATTACGGGCTGTACGCGCTGCAGCACCGCGGGCAGGAGTCCGCGGGCATCGCGGTCAGCGAGGGCAGCCGCATCCTCGTCTACAAGGACATGGGCCTGGTGTCCCAGGTCTTCGACGAGTCCATCCTCGGAACCCTCCGCGGTCACGTGGCGATCGGGCACTGCCGTTACTCCACGACCGGATCGAGCGTCTGGGAGAACGCCCAGCCCACGCTGAGCTCGACCGAGCAGGGCGGCCTCGCGCTCGCCCACAACGGCAACCTGATCAACACCGGGGAGCTCTCGCTGCGGCTCCCGCCGGACGTCATCAGAGCGACGACCGACACCGAGGTGCTGACGGCGCTGCTGGCGCAGGACCGCGCGCAGTCGATCGAGGAGGCGGCCGCCGAGCTGCTTCCCCAGGTCAAGGGCGCCTACTCCCTGGTCTGGATGAACGAGACGACCCTGTTCGCCGCCCGCGATCCGCAGGGCATCAGGCCGCTGGTCCTCGGCCGGCTTGAGCGCGGATGGGTGGTCGCGTCCGAGACCGCCGCGCTGGACATCGTCGGCGCCACGTTCGTCCGCGAGATCGAGCCCGGTGAGCTGCTGACGATCGACGAGCGGGGGGTCCGTTCCCGCCGCTTCGCCGCCGCCGCGCCGAAGGGCTGCCTGTTCGAGTACGTCTACCTCGCCCGGCCGGACACCACGATCGCCGGCCGTGGCGTACAGGCGACCCGGGTCGAGGTGGGCCGCCAGCTGGCCCGCGAGCACCCGGTCGACGCCGACCTCGTCATTCCCACACCGGAGTCCGGCACCCCCGCGGCCATCGGTTACGCCGAGCAGAGCGGCATCCCGTACGGCCAGGGCCTGGTGAAGAACTCCTACGTCGGCCGGACCTTCATCCAGCCGTCGCAGACCATCCGCCAGCTCGGCATCCGCCTCAAGCTGAACCCGCTGCGCGAGGTCATCCAGGGCAAGCGGCTGATCGTGGTCGACGACTCGATCGTGCGCGGCAACACCCAGCGGGCCATCGTCAAGATGCTGCGCGAGGCGGGCGCCACGGAGGTCCACGTGCGGATCTCCTCGCCGCCGGTCGCATGGCCGTGCTTCTACGGCATCGACTTCGCCACCCGGGCGGAGCTGATCGCCGGGTCGCTGTCCGTGGAGGAGATCCGCGCCTCCCTGGGCGCCGACTCTCTCGGCTACATCTCCCTTGAGGGGCTGACCCAGGCGACCACGATCCCGGCTGAGCGGCTCTGCCGTGCCTGCTTCACCGGCGAGTACCCCATCGCGATCGACCAGGACCAGGTCGGCAAGTACGTCCTGGAAGGGCAGCTGTGACCGGTCGCCGGAAGAACGGCCGGGCACGATTGACGAAGGGGAACACATGACCAGCTACGCCGCCGCGGGTGTGGACATCGAGGCGGGTGACCGGGCCGTCGAGCTGATGAAGTCCCGGGTCGCCCGGTCCCGGCGTCCCGAGGTGGTGGACGACGCCAGCGGGTTCGCCGGGTTGTTCGACGCCTCGGCCTTCCTGCGCTACCGCCGTCCGCTCCTGGCGACGTCCACGGACGGCGTCGGCACCAAGGTCATGCTGGCGCAGCGCCTCGGCAAGCACGACACGATCGGCATCGACCTCGTCGGCATGGTCGTCGACGACCTGGTCGTGTGCGGCGCCGAGCCGCTGTTCATGACCGACTACATCGCCTGCGGCAAGGTGGTGCCCGAGCGCATCGCCGACATCGTGGGCGGCGTGGCGGAGGGGTGCCGGCTCGCCGGCTGCGCGCTCGTCGGCGGCGAGACGGCCGAGCACCCGGGAGCCATGGGCCCCGACGAGTACGACCTGGCCGGTGCGGGCACAGGCGTCGTCGAGGCGGACGAGCTGCTCGGCCCGGACCGTGTACGGCCCGGCGACGTGGTGCTCGCCCTGGCGTCGAGCGGAGTGCACTCCAACGGATACTCCCTGGTCAGGCATGTCATCAAGACCGCCGGCCTGGACCTTGAGCGGCAGCTTCCCGAGCTGTCCCGCACGCTCGGCGAGGAGCTGCTCGAACCCACCCGCATCTACTCCCTGGACTGCCTCGCGCTGATCCGGGAGGTCGAGGTGCACGCCTTCGCGCACATCACCGGCGGCGGCCTGGAGGCCAATCTCGCCCGGTCCCTGCCCGGTACGGCCGACGCCGTGCTGGACCGGGGTTCGTGGACCCCGCCCGCGATCTTCGAGGTACTCGCCGGACACGGCGGCGTGGCTCAGGCCGAGATGGACCGGACGTTCAACCTCGGCGTGGGGATGTGCGCCGTCGTTCCCGCCGATCAGGCCGACCGGGCGGTGGCCGTGCTCACCGAGCGGGGCGTGCCCGCCTGGGTGCTCGGAGAGGTCGTCCCCGGCACCGGCGCCGCGCGGTACCGCTGAAGCCGCCGAGCCCTGAAACAGCCGAACCCGGTGAAGCCCGTTCCTGGTCAGGCGTCGCGCCTGGCCAGGCGGTCCTTCGCGCACCGGCGACGTGCCGTACACGCCAAAAGGCGCCCCGGCATCACCGGGGCGCTCGATCGGACCCTTGACAACGTGAAGTCACCCGGCGTGGTCTGGCCATCGCCGGGTGGTGTCACCTCGCCCGCTGTCAGGAACGGCTAACGGCGTCGGGACGAGTCTTTGCCGTCGCCCTCGTCATCGTCGACGGCGTAATCGGCGTACCGATCAGCCAGCTCGTCGTAAGGGTCTTGCTCGTCACTGTGGCCGGAATCGCCCTCGTCCACGACTCCGAGCTCCGCGCGCAGACGCTCAAGATCAGTGCCGCCGCTGTTGTACTTCAGCTGGCGGGCGACCTTGACCTGCTTGGCCTTGGCTCGGCCGCGCCCCATTGGCTCGACCCCCTCATGCGGGGTCGCACCGGACCCCTCGTCGCTAACGCACCGCGCACTGGCGCCACCTGACTTTAGGCGCCAGTCTCTCGTTCGCCTATAACCGTACCTGTTTTGCGCGCCGCTCGGTACGTCGTATGGGCGTCGATGGTCAGCGGCGGAGCCAGATGCCCCTAAGCCGCCCGACTTCCGACATTCTGCGCTCGGCCAGCCTATCGGCTGCCGCCGCCGGCGGAACGCCTTCGTCGGCGGCCAGGGCGAAGATTTTCGCGGTCGTGTCGAAGATCTGAGCCGCCCTTGCCCTGGCCCGCTCCATGTTGAAACCCTCGATTTCGTCGGCTACCTGGATGACTCCGCCGGAGTTCACCACATAGTCCGGGGCGTAGAGGACGCCGCGTTCCACCAGCTGCTTCCCGACCCCGGCGTGGGCGAGCTGGTTGTTGGCACCGCCGCAGACGATCCCCGCGCGCAGGAGCGGGACCGTCGCGTCGTTCAGCGCGCCACCGAGCGCGCACGGCGCGTAGACGTCGATGTCGGACGCGATCAGCGTCGCGGCGTCCGCGACCACGTCGGCGGAGGGATGGCGCCGCCGTACGAGGTCGACGGCCTCCTCGTTGACGTCGCAGATCACCACCTCGGCGCCGTCCTCGATCAGGTGGTCGACGAGCCGGCGGCCCACCTTGCCGACTCCCTCGACGCCGACCCGCCGGCCGCGCAGCGTGGGCGTGCCGTAGGTGTGCTCGGCGGCGGCGCGCATGCCCTGGAAGACACCGAACGCGGTGAGGATCGAGGAGTCGCCCGCCCCGCCGTGCGCCGGGGTCCGGCCGGTCACGTACGACGACTCGCGTGCGACGACGTCCATGTCCTCGCTGTAGGTGCCCACGTCACAGGCGGTGTAGTAGCGGCCGCCGAGCGACTCGACGAACCGCCCGTACGCCCGAAGGAGCGCCTCGGTCTTGTCCGTGGACGGGTCACCGATGATCACGGCCTTGCCGCCGCCGTGGTCGAGCCCGGCGAGGGCGTTCTTGTATGCCATGGCGCGGGAGAGGTTGAGCACGTCGACGAGCGCCGCCTGCTCGCTCTCGTAGGGGTAGAACCGGGTGCCGCCCAGCCCGGGCCCGAGGGCGGTGCTGTAGATGGCGATGATCGCGTAGAGGCCGCTGCGCTCGTCCGAGCAGAACACGACCTGCTCGTGTCGCGGGCCTCGCCTGGTGGGGGATTCCGTCGTGGACTCGTTCCGGTCCGCGCCGGTCGTGACGTTGATGGGCCTGCTGTCCTTGTGGGAGAGCCCGAAGACGTCGATCACGGTGGTGACTCCTGACCGCCTCTGTCCGCCGCCTCGTCGCGGCGGATCCGCAGGCCCGCTCAGGGGGCTCGGCGTCGCGCCGGGTAAGGCGGCGCCGGAGTTCGCGAGCGGGCCGCTCTCAGCCTAACCACGCCGAGCTGTACGATCATGAAAAGCCGAGACGGCTCTCCCATGTTCCCCGGCCTCATGGCACGATTCAGGTGTGCTGCCCTATGCCGCCTACCTCCGCGTCTATGAGCCGCTGGCCGCTTTCTCCCCCCGGGATCAGAGAATCTGGGCCGCATACGCCGAGTCCCGGGACCGGCCGCGCCGGGCGGGGGCCTTGCGCGTCGAGCACGGCGAGGCCGTACACAGGCTCCTCCGGGTTCCCCCGTCGCCCGCTCCGGAGCAGGAGAGCCCCAACGCCTACCTGCGCAGAGTGGAGGACGTCCTCTACGTCTGCCCCTGGCAGACCAGGCTGCGGTCCTGGCTGGCGTTCGCCTCGTTCCGCGGCGGCACGCCGGTGAAACTGGCCGACCGGTTCGTGCCGCGGGCGATCGCCGAGCGGACCGCCGACGACTTCGACCGTTTCAAGCGGGACGGCACGTCGTTGCGCACGTACATCCAGACCAGCACCTGGCACGTGCCGACGGCGTGGTTCGTCCCCTTCGACTCGACGGAGCGGTGGCTCGTGCTCGGCGGAGAGACGCCCGAGAGCGGCGACCCGGGCGCGCAGGCCGTGGCCGCCCCCGCGCGCAACATGCTGTACGTCACGTCGATGGCGCAGGCCCGCCGGCGGGTGGCCAGGGCTCTCGGGGTGATCAAACGGCACGCCCCGGACACGGCCGCCCTCGGCGAGTTCGAAGAGGTCGGCAGGTGGCTGGAGGAGTTCCACCCCCACTCGCTGGTGGAGTTGGACTACGGCGGGCTGGTCCACCTCATGGACGACGAGACGCTGGAGGCCGACCAGTCGGTCGCCGAGTTGGCCGCCGCGCTCACCGGTTTGGACAACGGTCAGGAAGAACTTGCTTTCGCGATGTACCAGCGTGTCGTCCTCCGCTGGAGGTCGATCCAGGCTCTCCAGTCTGCCAACTAAAGCCCATATCGCCACCCCCGACCTGCACTATTAGGTCATGGGATGTTCGATCTCACATCTGCGAACTGAGTAGTTTGCCGTTTTCACTGCGATACCACGAAGCGTGTCGCTAGAATCACCGAGCGTGACATCACCACGTGGTCGGGGCGTTGCTCCCTAAGGGCTCGCCAATCGCATTACGTGGCTGTATGGTCACATCGGGTGATACCGAAAATGATCCACGAAACCGCACTTATGGATCATTGGGGGACATCCGTGACAAGCGCCAGGATTAGTCGCAGGATCGCTGTCGCCGGTCCACACGGAGGAGAGGCCGCACACATGTCAGCTCGTACACCCGAGGCCGAGCCACTGCTCACCCCGGCGGAGGTCGCCACCATGTTCCGCGTCGACCCTAAGACCGTCACTCGGTGGGCGAAGGCGGGCAAGTTGACGTCCATCCGCACCCTCGGGGGGCACCGCCGCTACCGGGAGACCGAGGTCCGGGCGCTGCTGGCGGGGATTCCGCAGCAGCGCTCCGAGTAGGGGTCGGGCGTCGTCCGCCAGTCGAGGGGGGAGACGGCGCGCTCGCGTCAGACACGCCAGCGATGTGAGCGCGTCCATCACGGCACCACTCACCCGTGGCCGATACGGGTCACGGGAGGTGCCGTATCGGCGCCGCCCGCCCGGCGCCACCGTCCCCGGCAGATACTCACCGGCACCACCTAGGACGCCGGCCCCATCTCGATGAGCTCCCGTACGCGGTGGTCGTGCCGCCCGGCGACTTCCAGCAGGGCGACCATGTGGTCCACCAGCATGCGTTCCAGCTCGGCCCGCTCCATGTCGCGGTGCTCCAGCCAGTCGAGTCCCGCGGTCTCCACCGAGGCGATCCACGACCGGAGCGTGATCCGCAGCACCGGGCCCGGGTCGGCGACCCGCATCTCGTCCGTGATCAGTCGGAGCAGGCGCCGCCGTACGCTCTCGACGATCTCACCGACCTCACCCGCTCTGTTGGCGGGACCCCCCTTGAGCAACGCCGCGAAGCCGGCCGCGTGCTCCTCGACGAAGTCGAAGTATCGGCTCAGTCCCCGAGACAGCCGTTCCAGGGGCCGTTCCGCGCCCTCGGGGCGGAGCCGGGCCTCCAGTTCCTCCGCCGCGCTGCGCAGCGACGCGACGTAGAGCTCCTGTTTGCCGCCGAAGTAGTGGTACACCAGCGCTCGCGAGGCCCCCGCGGCGGTGGCCACATCGTCGATCGAGACGTCTTCGGCCTCGTGCCTGCTGAACAACTCCAGCGCGGCGGTGATGAGCTCCTCACGGCGCCGATCGACGCTGAGCCGGCGACGCGCCGGTCGTGTACCCACCCTGTCCGGGACTTTCTGGTTCTTTTCGGCCTGGGAAATCACGCCCACACTCCGCAGACTAGCGGAGCACGGCGGTGACGATCACTCGATTTGATCATGAATGGCAGGCCGTCGTGACAGCGCGCCCGTTCCGCCCGCGGGGCCGGAGCAAAAGGGAAGTACGCGCGTTACAGCGAGAAACCCGTACCCTTCCGGCCTCTCGATCGTTTGGTCTGTCAGGTGCACGTCCGCGCATCGTGGGGAGAACCATGTCAGGACCGTCCATACAGACCACCGCCCGGCACGACATCGAGGTGTCCGAACCCGACCCCGGACTGCCCGATGGCTTCAGCCCGCGGCCACGGCCGACGATCCGAAACGTGGCCGAGCGTGCCGGCGTCTCGAAGTCGCTGGTCTCGCTCGTGCTCCGGGGATCGCCGCACGTCAGCGAACATCGCAGGGAAGCGGTGTTACAGGCCGCCCGGGAGCTCGGCTACCGCCCGAACGCCGTGGCGCGCAGCCTCGTCGAGGGCCGTACCCATCTTGTCGGCGCCCTGGTCGCCGATCTGCACAACCCGTTCTACGCCGAGTTCCTCGACGGCCTGCAGGAGAGCCTGCACGGCGACGGCCTCCGACTGCTGATCGGCAGCGGGCGCTGGGATCCGGCGTTCGAGGACGAGGCCGTGGAGGCCTTCCTGGAGCTGCGCGTGGACGGCCTCGTCCTGCTGGGCGTGGCCCCGTCCAGCAACACCCTCGCCGAGGCCGCCGCCTACACGCCGACCGTGGTGGTGGGCGAGCGCGACGTCGAACTCGACGGCGTGGACATCGTCGTCGACGACGACCAGCTCGGCGCCAGGCTCGCGGTCGACCACCTGGTCGAACTGGGACACCGGCGCATCGCGCACATCGAGGGCACGCCCTCCTCGGCGGCCAGATGCCGCTGCGAGGGCTACCTGGTGGCCATGCGCCGCCACGCGCTCGCGCCGTACATCATGGTGGAGCACGGTGACTTCACCGAGGAGGGCGGACGGCGGGCGGCGAGGGCTCTGCTGGAGCGCGAACCTCGGCCCACCGCCGTCTTCGCCGCCAACGACATCGTCGCCATGGGCGTGCTCACGGCCGCCAGCGAGCTCGGCCTGCGGGTTCCGGAGGACCTGTCCGTCGTCGGATACGACAACACCCATCTGGCCGCGGTGAACCACGTGTCGCTGACCAGCGTCGACCAGCCGCGCCGGGCCATGGGCCGGTCCGCGGCTGCCCTGCTGAGCGAGCGCATCACCGAACCGGGCAAGGTCGGCCGGCTGCGCGAGGTCACGCCGCAGATCGTCGTACGGCACAGCACCGGGCCCGCTCCAAGCGATGTCCAAAGCTAGGTCAACCGGCGTGGCGCCGGCGCGCGGAGGGTGTTGACTCTGCGCATGACGCCGACCCCCGGCGGGTCGCTCGGTGGGCGGCCGGAAAGGCGACAACGGGGGGATTCATGCGTGATCCGGAACTGGTCTCCTGCGCGCAGCGGGCCGCTGCCGAGCTGGAACGGGCCTGGGCGCACTGGCTGGAGACACGAGGGCGGAGCGGCGACGTGGGCGGCGAGTCCGTGGCCAGCTACGTCGCCCACTCGATCGACCATCCGTGGGGGCGTCCCCGGGTGGTCCTCGGGCTGGACGCGGAGGACGCCCGCGAGCTGGCCGCCCTCTTGGAGAAGCAGGAGGTCGCCGAGCCCGCCTGGTGATCCCTTTCACGGCCTATCACCGACATAACGGTCTCGTCACGCCGGCGCTCGCGTAAGTTGGTGAGCTGACTTCTGCGAAGGGATCCGAGCGTGATCAGACGACCACTTACCGCAACGATTCTGGCCTTGTGCGGGCTGGGAGTCGCCGCGTGCGGTGGCACGGCGGGCTCGACCGTCGCCGACCAGGCCGGTGTGGCCCCCGCCGGCGCGCCGCAGAGCCGTACGGCCGGTGCCGCCGTCACCGCCGGGCAGGTCTCCGAGCCGGTTGCCGCGGCGCCCAGCCCGCCGGGAAAACCTCTCGCGGGCAAGGTCATTGTGATCGATCCCGGTCACAACGGCGGCAACTACAAGCATCCTGAGATCATCAACAAGCAGGTGAACGTCCTCACCAAGCGCAAGCCCTGCGACACGACGGGCACCGCGACCAACGACGGGTACAGCGAGGCGGCCTTCACGTGGGACGTCTCGACCCGGCTGGCCAAGGTGCTGCGGGCCGAAGGTGCGACGGTCAAGCTGACCCGTAAGAACAACACCAGCGTCGGCCCGTGCATCACCCAGCGCGCGGCGATCGGCAACCAGGCCAAGGCCGACGCGGCGATCTCGATTCACGGCGACGGGGCGCCCGCGAGCGGCCACGGGTTCCACATCATCATGCCCAAGAAGATCGACGGGCCGGTGGATCCCGTGGTGAACGACTCGCGGAAGCTCGGCATCGCGGTCCGGAACGCGTTCCACGCGGGGACCGGCCAGGCGTACTCGACCTACATCGGGAAGAACGCGCTGGACTTCAGGAACGACCTCGGCGGGCTGAACCTCTCGAGCGTTCCGAAGATCTTCATCGAGGTCGGCAACATGCGCAACGCGGGCGACGCGGCCCGGATGAAGAGCGCCACGTTCCGCCAGCAGGCGGCGGACTCGCTGGCCAAGGGCGTCACGAACTACCTGTCCTGATCCTGTCACTCCCGGCTCATGGGCGCGGGATGGGTGATTTGGCATGATCTAGGCATGGATCAGCTTCTTCCTCGCCCACGGCTGGCCGAGACCGCGCCCGGATCGTTCGCGTTCGCTCCCGGGGCCGCCGTGTCGGGTCCCGCCGACCTGGTCGATCCCGTACGGCTCGCGCTCGCCGTCCTCGATCTCGGGCGTGGGGACGCGTCGGGGGCGGTGCGGGTGACGCGGGACCCGGGCCTGGGCGCCGAGGCGTACGCGCTCGCGATCACGCCCGATGAGGTGCGGATCGTGGCCGCCGACCCGGCGGGGGCGTTCTACGCGGGGCAGACCCTGCGGCAACTGCTGCCCGTGGAGGCGTTCCGGTCGGTCCCGCTTCCGGGAACGGAGTGGCGGGTACCCTGCGGGCGGATCGAGGACTCCCCCGCCTTCTCCTGGCGCGGGGCGCATCTCGACGTGTCCCGAAATTTCCTGCCGAAGCGGGAAGTGCTGCGGATGATCGATCTGCTCGCCCTGCACAAGCTGAATCGACTCCACCTGCACCTGGTGGACGACCAGGGGTGGCGGCTGGAGAGCCGGGCCTTCCCGCTGCTGCACGAAGTGGGCGCGCACCGGTCCCAGACGGTCACCAGCTTCTACGGGGAGGAGCCCACCTACGACGGCGTGCCGCACGGCGGCTACTACACGCTGCGGGACCTGTCCGAGATCGGCGCGTACGCGCGGGCCAGGGCGGTCACCGTGGTCCCCGAGATCGACGTGCCGGGGCACGCGTCGGCCATCCTGGCGGCGTACCCGTCGCTGGGGGCGACGCCGGGCGAGGCGCACCGGGTGCTGGACCGCTGGGGCATCTCCCCCGCGATCCTCTCGCCGCTCCCTGCCACCGTGGACTTCCTGGCCACGGTCTTCGACGAGATCATCGACGCCCTGGGCACCGTGCCGTACCTGCACATCGGCGGGGACGAGTGCGTGCTGGACGCCTGGGCGGCGTCGGCCGAGATCACGGCCTACCAGGCGGAACTGGGCCTCGGCTCGCCCGCCGACCTGCACGCCTGGTTCCTGCGCCGGTTGGCCGACCTGCTGGCCGAGCGCGGCAGTCGGGCCGTCGTCTGGGACGAGGCGTTCGTCAGCGGGATGCTGCGCGAGGACACGCTGGTCATGCCGTGGCGGGGCGCCGGGGTGGGCCGCCGCGCGGCGGCCGCCGGGCACGAGGTGGTCGCGACGCCGGTCTTCCCGATGTACTTCGACTACGCCGAGGCGGCCTCGGCCGAGGAGCCGCTGGCCATCGGCGAGACCATCACGGTCGCGGACGTGGCGGCGTTCGAGCCCGCCCCCGCGACGTGGGACGACGCGGAGCGCGCCCGGGTCGCCGGCTTGCAGTTCCAGCTCTGGAGCGAGCGCATCCCCGACGGCCGGACGCTCGACTATCGCGCCTGGCCGCGGGGCTGCGCCGCCGCCGAGATCGGGTGGACCGGGGGGCCGGCGCCGTCGTCGTTCCCGGACCGCCTGGCCCGCCATCTGGAGCGGCTGGACGCCTTCGGCGTGGAGTACCGCCCGCTGGAGGGGCCCCGGCCGTGGCAGCGCGGCGGCGGGGCGCGGCGCCATCGGCCGGGCGCCATCGAGATCCACGACGTCATGCGGCACCTGGACGAGTTGACGCTCACCGCGGACTCCACCCGGCCGAGCATGTGACAGGTGGCCCCGGGGCCGGCGACGCGGCCGGCCGCCCGGTGGCCTCAGTGGATCGCGGTGGCCTGGCCTCAGGTGACCCGAGGGCCTCAACCGCGCGTGACGCGAGGGCCTCAGGTGACGCGGTCGGCCGCCCCGACGGCCTCGGAGATCGAGCGGTAGCCGTGGCGGCGAAGCCGCCGGGAGAGCCCTCGGTGGATCCGCGACGCCCACAGCGGGCCCTCGTAGATCATGCCGGTGTATCCCTGGACGAGGGTCGCCCCGGCCAGGATGCGCTCCCACACGTCGTCGAGGTCCTCGACGCCGCCGACGGAGACCAGCGTCAGCCGGTCTCCCACCCGGGCGTGCAGCCGGCGCAGCACCTCCAGTGACCGCGCCTTGAGCGGGCGCCCGGACAGACCGCCCGCCTCGTCGCTGACGACGCCGGGCCGCCCGATCGTGGTGTTGGTGGCGATGATGCCGGACAGGCCGAGCTCGACCGCCAGATCGGCCACGGCGTCGACGTCCTCGTCCGCCAGATCGGGAGCGATCTTCACGAGCAGCGGGGTACGGCCCGCCACGCTCTTGACGCTCTCCAGGAGGGGCCGGAGCAGCTCGACGGCCTGGAGGTTGCGCAGGCCGGGAGTGTTGGGCGAGCTGACGTTGACGACGAGGTAGTCGGCGAGGGGGGCGAGTTCCTTGGCGCTGGCCATGTAGTCCTCGGCGGCCCGCTCCTCGGGCACCACCTTGGTCTTGCCGATGTTCACGCCGACGACCGCGGGGAGGCCCCGCGGTCGGCGCAGCCGTGCCGCGGCGGCGCGGGCTCCGGCGTTGTTGAAGCCCATCCTGTTGATGATCGCGCGGTTCCCGACCAGCCGGAACAGGCGCGGGCGAGGGTTCCCCGGCTGGGGCCGCGCGGTGATGGTCCCCACTTCGACGTGGCTGAATCCCAAAGCCGCGAGCGCCTCGAACGCCTCGGCGTTCTTGTCGAATCCGGCGGCCAGGCCGAAGGGGCCGGGGAAGTGCACTCCGAACGCGCGGACGCGGAGTGCCTCGTCACGGGGGGCCAGCCGCCGGTGCAACACCCGCTTGGCGATGGGAAGGACCGCCAGGAGGTGGAGCGCCCTGACGGTCAGATGGTGGATGTCCTCCGCGTCGAAGCGGCTCAGGACCTGCGTGAACACGAATCGATACATCACCGGTCAGGGTAGCGGTTCGACCCTGGTCGCTGGTCCGCGGGCGGGCCCGCGGCGCCGACCCAACACGGCCAGGGCGATTCCGCAGAGCTCGCCGCCCGGGCCGGTGAGCCCGGGGCGACGAGTGATCCGGCCGTACGGCCGATCCGGTGACGCGTGAAGCCGGAACCTCGGAACCGAGGTCACCGGCTCTAGCCCACCTTCTTGCCGTCCGGGCTCACCGCGAACCACTCGGCGCCGAAGTCCTTGAGCTTCTGGCCCTTGGTGTCGCCGGGCTTCTCGTCCTTGACGAAGTAGTACAGCGGGTGGTTGTTGTAGGTCACCTGCATCTTGCCGTCGGCGCGCTTGTGCGTGCCGAGCAGGTTCGCCTTGACGCCCTCGCCGGCCTCGGGCTTGCCCTGCGAGACCACCGGAGGCCAGGCCTCCGCGCAGGCGCCCGTGCAGGACGACTTGCCGTTCTTGTCCTTCTCGAAGAGGTAGACCGTGTGCTCGTTGGTGCCGACGACGATCTTTCCGAGGCCCGAGGTCATGACCGCGAGCTTGGCCGGGCCCGTCTCCGCGGGCATCGGCGTCATCATCTCCGAGGGAGACATTCCGGGCGACGTCTCCTCACCGGCGACCGGGCTGGCTCCGCTGGTGTTGTCCGTGCCGGCACCGCAGCCGGTCGCCAGAACGCCGAGCGCGAGCGCACCCACGTACAGCAGTTTCTTCATGTTCGGCCTCCAAGGCAGTAGGCGAATACGGCTATCTAGGAGACACGCCGCCGGGCCTTTTCACCGGCTAGACACGAAGTACTGAGAGATGCCTTTACAAGTCTTTTGATTTGCGGCTCGTGGCCGTTCCATACGGAGCACCGAAACGTTGCGGCTTGCGCGTACGGGACGGATATGTCGGAAAACTCATGTTCACCGGCGGCGAGAAATCGCGACGCCGACCAGACAGACGAGGCCCCCGGCGAAGGTCAGCGGGCCCGGAACCTCTCCGAGGAACGCCCAAGCCATCAGGACGACCAGGGCGGGCACCACGTAGGTCGTCGCCCCCATGTTCCCCGCCGTCGTACGGGCGAGCGCGTACGCCCACGTGGTGAAGGCGAGCGCGGTCGGGAACACGCCGAGGTACACGACGTTCAGTACGGCGGGCAGTGGGGCGTCTCCCACCTGGGACACGAACTGCCCGGCGAACGGCAGGCAGCCCAGGGCCCCGACGAGGCAGCCGAAGGTCGTCACCTGGAGCGCGGAGGCGTGCCGCAGGGCGGGCTTCTGGGAGACGACTCCCCCGGCGTACGTCACGGCGGCGACCAGGCAGAGCAGGACGCCGAGGACGGAGGAGCGGCCTCCGCCGGACATGGAGACGCCCACCACGACGGCCCCGGCGAACGACACCGCCATGCCGGCCATGAGGCGCGGCGGGAACCCCTCCTTGAGCAGCCAGCCGCCGAGGAGGGCGATCAGGATGGGGCCGACGTTGACCACCATGGCGGCGGTGCCCGCGTCCACCTCCTGCTCGCCCCAGTTCAGTACGACCATGTAGAGCCCGAACCACAGGATCCCGGAGGCCAGGATGCCGGGCCAGGCGGCCCTGGGCGGCCACCCCTCGCGGCGGGCCAGCAGGATGACGAGGAGGGTCACGGAGCCCGCGGCCAGCCGTCCGAGAGCCAGCGCGCCGGGAGCGAAATGCTGCGCCGCGCTCCTGATCGCGACGAAGGCGGACGCCCACAGGAGCACGGTGACGATCACTGCCGCGAGCGTGCGGTGATCGATGTTCCGATCCCTCATGATGTGGTTCATATGCGGACCCTAGGGGACCGACATTTCGGGCTGCACCGATTTATTCGGGCGTCGGTCACCGTCACAGGAGGACGACGCATCCCCGATCGCGCAGATCCCCGAGCCAGGCGGGAATCCGGTCGAGCTTGGTCCAGCGCAGGTCGAGCTTCTCCAGGCACGGCAGGTCGGCCAGGCTCTCGGGCAGCTCTCGCGGCCGGGTGGCGCGCAGGTCGAGATGGGTGAGACGGGTCAGCTTCCCGATCGTGCCGGGCAGCCTCCGGATCGGGTTGTTCCGCAGGTCCAGGTGACGCAGCGCGCTCAGGTCGCCGACGGACTCGGGCAACTCCGTGAGGCGGTTGTTCATGGCGTGCAGCTCGCGCAGGCGGCCCAGCCGCCCGATCGTGTCCGGCAGCCTGGTGATCTGGTTGTTGTAGATCCGCAGCTCGCGCAGCGCCGCCATGTCCCCGATGGCGTCCGGCAGCTCCGTGAGCCGGTTGTCGGTGAGGTTGAGGTAGTCCAACCGGTCCAGCCGTCCGAGCCACCGCGGGGCCGTCGTGAACCCGTTGTCGCTCAGGTAGAGGTAGTCCGTGAGGTTCGGCAGGTCGCCGATGTTGTCGGGCAGGCCGCCGAGCCGGTTGTGACCGAGGTCGAGCATCCGCAGCTCCACGAGGTCACCGACGGCCTCGGGGATCTCGGTGAGCAGGTTCTCCGCGAGGTTGAGGGACCGCAGGCGGGTCAACCCCCAGATCGTGCCGGGCACCGACGTGAGGGCGTTGCCGCCGACGCTGAGATGCTCCAGCGAGCCGAGCCGGCCGAGCTCCTGCGGGATCGCGTCGAGGCGGTTGCCGTAGAGCGTCAGGACCTCCAGGCGGGGCAGCTCCGCGAGGGCGGCGGGCAGGACGGTCAGCGCGTTGCCGTCCAGGTCGATGCGGCGCAGCGAGGTCAGCTCCCCGACGGAGGGCGGCAACGCGGTCAGCCCGCTGCTCGGGGCGTGCAGGGCGACAGGCACGCCGTCCTCGAATCGGAGGGCGCCTTCGGGCAGCGACGCGAGATCCTTCACGCTGTGCGACTCCTCACCGAAATGTAACGATGATCCCTGTTTTATCTGCGTAAATCATGATCTATCGGCTAGCGTGTGGGATCACGACGAGCAGGTGCGGGATGGAACAGATGAGCACGGAACAGGCGCCCCCAGGGATCAACCCGAACATTCCGAGTGTGGCCCGGATCTATGACTATCTCCTCGGCGGCAAGGACAACTTCGCCGCCGACCGGGCGGCCGCCGAGAAGGTCATCGAGCTCACGCCCAACGTCAGGGAGGGCGTCCAGGCCAACCGGCGATTCCTGAGCCGTGCCGTACGCTTCCTGGCCGGGACCGGGATCCGCCAGTTCCTCGACATCGGCGCGGGCCTGCCCACGCAGGAGAACGTGCACCAGGTGGCGCTGCGCGCCGCCCCCGAGTCCCGCGTCGTGTACGTCGACAACGACCCGATCGTGCTCGCTCACGGGCGTGCCCTCCTGGAGGACAACGCGCAGACCATCGTCGTGGACGGCGATCTCCGCGATCCCGGGGCCGTCCTCGACGACCCGCGGGTCGTGGGGCACCTCGACTTCGACCGGCCGGTCGGGTTGCTCATGCTCGCCGTGCTGCACTTCATTCCCGAGGACGAAATCGCCGAGCGGGTGGTCACGACCCTGCGCGACCGGCTCGCTCCCGGGAGCGCCATGGTGATCAGCCACCTCTCCTACGGAGACCTCGACGAGGAGGCGCTGCGCGAGGGCCGCGAGCTGTACGCCACGACCTCGGCCGGCAACGCGACGCCCCGGACCCGCACCCAGATCCTGCGGTTCTTCGACGGATTCGAACTCGTGGAGCCCGGCCTGGTCTCGACCGGCGACTGGCGCCCCGAGGAGGGCGAGCCCGCGCTGCCCAAGCTGCCGGGCGTCGACGGGTTCAGCGGGGTCGGGCTGCTCCGATAGTGCACCCATACTGGGTGGATGCTGAGCAGCCACCGCCTGCGGGTGCTTCTCGAGGTCTACCGGACGGGGAGCATCGCCGGAGCCGCGCGTAATCTGCGGCTCTCCCCTTCCGCCGTGTCCCACCAGCTCTCCCGGCTGGAGGAGGAGGCGGGCGTCGGCCTGGTCGAGCGCGCCGCGCACAGTCTGCGGCTCACCGCGGCCGGGCGGCGGCTCGCCACCCGGGCGCACGAGGTGCTCGACCTCATCGAGGCCGCGGAGAAGGACCTGCTCGCCCAGGCGAGGGCGGACGCGGGACAGCTCCGCATCGGGTTCTTCGCCTCGGCGGGCTACCGGCTGCTGCCGCTCGCGCTGTCCACCTTCACCGCCCGGCATCCCGCCGTCGAGCTGGACCTCGTGCTCGGTCAGCCGCACGACCTGCTGCCCGACGTGGAGCGGGGCGCGCTGGACGTGCTGGTCGTCTTCGAGCACGCGCTCGACCCGTGGAAGCCGCCCAAGGGCGTGGAGGTCACCCACCTGTTCGACGAGCCCCAGTTGCTCGTGCTGCCGCTCGGCCACCCGGCGGGACAGCGGCCCCGGGTGCGCCTCGCCGACCTGGCCGACGAGCCGTGGATCACCACGTACGGCACGGACACTCCCGTCTCGGTGCTGGAACGTGCCAGCGCGCTTGAGGGGTTCAGCCCGACGATCCGGTGCCGCAGCGACCACTACGAGGTGACGCTCGGCCTGGTGCGCGCGGGGCTGGGGGTGGCGCTGGTGCCGAGCCTCGGCGCGCACGGCGCCAGCGGCATCCAGGTCTGCCAGGTGGACGCGCCCAAGCTCTACCGGAGGATCGGCGCGGCGGCGCGGCCGACGAATCCCAACCCCGCGCTCCGGTCCTTCCTGGACTATCTCCGCGACGCCTCGTCCCGGTTGCGCATCGCGCTCCGCTGACGGCCGCCGCCGGTGGTCGGCGCCGACAGCACCGACAGCACCGACAGCACCGACGGTCAGTGCGCGAATCCGGCGATGACGCGGCCGGCCTCACGGACGGCAAGGACCAGGTCGTGCTCGCGCCCCGCGGGACCGTGGGCGAGCACGGCGTAGCCGACCCGCCGGGTCCCGACGAGAAGGCCGACGTCGGCTCGGGTCCCGGCGTCGGTGCCCGTCTTGTTGGCCACCCACACCCCGGGGTACGGCACGGCCTCCGGGATCTCGCGGTCCTCGGGCTCATGCGGGAGCAGCGCGGGCACCAGGCTCCGGTCGGTGTTGTGCGCCATCCAGCCCAGCATCAGCCGCTTCCACGGATCGTCGCCGTCCAGGCCGACGGCGAGCGCGGCCAGATCACGGGCGGTGCCGAGGGCGAAGGCCGGCGGGTGGACGGGCAGCCGGGGCTCCCGGATCCGGTCCAGGATCCGGGTCCTGCCCAGTCCGAGCCCGGCCGCGACCGCGTCCACCCGGTCCAGGCCGAGCCTGCGCAGCAGCGCGTTGGTCGCGGTGTTGTCGCTGACCGACGCGGTGAGCAGGGCCAGGTCCGCGATCGTCCACCGCCGTGCGGACAGCCCGATCAGCAGCCCGGATCCCCGGGCGTAGTCGTCCTCGGTCAGCTCGACCGGCTCGTGCGGGTCGAGCTGACCGGCGGTCAGCCCCTGGGCGACCGCCGCGAGCAGCAGCAGCTTGCCGGTGCTGGCGAGCGGGAGCTCGACGTCCTCGTTCACACCGAGCAGGCCGGGCACGCATACGGCGAGCGTCCCCGGGCAGGACGCGGCGATCTCCTCGATCATCACAGTTCCTTCCAGGCCGTCACAGGGCCAGCACCCTTCCCGGCCGCGCGCCGGTCTCCACGCCCGCACGGACGACGATCTCCCCGCCGACGACGACCGCGTCCACACCGGCCGGAGGCAGCAGCGGGTCGGCGAACGTGGCACCGTCCGCCACGGTGTCCGGGTCGAAGACCACGAGGTCGGCGTGCGCGCCGTCGCGGATCACGCCGCGCCCGGTCAGGCCGAACCTGGCCGCCGCCATCCCGGTCATCTTGTGCACCGCGCTCTCCAGCGTGAGCAGGCCCAGCTCCCGGACGTAGTGCCCGAGCACGCGGGGGAACGTCCCCGCCCAGCGCGGGTGCGGCCGGCCGCCCGGCTTGGGCACGCCGTCCGAACCGATCATCGCGTACGGCGCGGCCAGCACCCGCCGGACGTCATCCTCGATCATGGAGTGGCTGATGATCGTCACCTCGCCGCCCTCCGCGAGGAGAAGCTCCGCGACCATGTCGAGGGGCTCGGCCGACGCGGTCGCGGCCAGGTCGGCGATGGTCCTGCCCTCGGTCTCCGGGTGGCGGGGCGCGCAGGCGACCGAGATCCGGTCCCAGCCGCCGTTGCCGACGGTGTTCTCCCAGCCGGGCACGCCCTCGGCGATGGCGCGGCGCATCCGGTCGCGCTCCTCCGGGCTGCCCAGCCTGCGGGTGAGCCCGGCCATGCCGCCGTCGTTCGCCCACGGAGGGAGCATCGCGGCCAGCGCCGTGCTCCCCGCCGTGTACGGGTAGACGTCGCAGGTCACGTCCATTCCGGCGGCCCGCAGTTCGGCGATCCTCGGCAGGGTCCGTTCCGTGCGGCCCCAGGCGTACCGGCCGGCGGTCTTGTGGTGCGAGACGTGCAGCGCGGCGCCGCTGCGGCGGCCGATCTCGACCGCCTCCTCCAGCGCCTCCTCCACCCGGGCCATCTCGTCGCGCAGGTGGGTGACGTACGGCTTGCCGTGCCGGGCGGCGACGGCGGCCAGCGCCACCACCTCGTCGGTGCTCGCGTACGTCCCGGGGGTGTAGATCAGGCCGGTGGAGAGCCCGGCGGCGCCCTGGGACAGGGCACGGTCGAGGAGGTCGCACATCGCGGCCAGCTCGGCGGGCGTGGCGGGCCGGTCCACGGGGCCGAGCACTCCGGCGCGCAGCGTGCCGTGGCCGACGAGTGAGGAGAGGTGGTTGGCCCTGGGAACCCGGGCATGCGCCTCGGCGAATCCCTCGAAGTCCTCATATATGCCGACGTCGCCGCCGAAGGACACGCGGGCGTCCGCCCGCATGGCGGCCAGCCGCTCCGGCAGCGCCGGGAACAGGCTCGATCCGCAGTTGCCGCAGATCTCCGTGGTCACGCCCTGGAGCACCGAGGCGCGTACCAGCTCCCGGTCGCCCTGGCCGAGCAGGCTGACGCCGTCGGAGTGCGTGTGCACGTCGATGAATCCGGGGGCGACGGCCCGCCCGCGAGCGTCGATCACCTCCGCGGCGTCGACCGCGGCGCCCGGAGGGAGCACGGTCAGCCGGCCGCCGTCCGCGGCGACGTCCGCCTCCCTGCCCGGCCGGGCCGTACCGTCGAACAGGACGCCTCCGCGGACCAGCAGGTCGAAGCGGCTCACAACACCTGCCCGAGGAAGGCGCGGAAACGGTCGTTCCGGGGATTGGCCAGGACCTCGCGGGGGTTGCCCCGCTCCACGATCACACCGCCGTCGACGAAGACGAGCTGGTCGCCGACCTCCCGGGCGAAGCCCATCTCGTGCGTCACCACCATCATCGTCATGCCGGTCGCGGCGAGGTCGCGCATGACCGCGAGCACTTCCTGGACCAACTCGGGGTCGAGCGCGCTGGTCGGCTCGTCGAACAGCATCAGCTTGGGCCGCATGGCCAGGCTGCGGGCGATCGCGACGCGTTGCTGCTGGCCGCCCGAGAGCTGGGCGGGATAGTGGTCGGCGCGGTCGGCCAGGCCGACCCGCTCCAGCAGCTCCTCGGCCTGCCGCCGGGCCTCGGCCCGCGACGTGCGCAGCACGGTGATCGGCCCCTCCATCACGTTCTCGATCGCGGTGCGGTGCGGGAACAGGTGGAACCGCTGGAAGACCATGCCGATGGGACGGCGCTGCCGGCACAGGTCCGCCGGAGGCAGCAGGTGCAACCGGTCACCGCGCTCGGCGTACCCCATCAGGTCGCCGTCCACCCAGATCCGGCCGGAGTCGATGGTCTCCATCCGGTTGACGCAGCGCAGCAGCGTCGACTTGCCCGAGCCGGACGGGCCGACCACGCACACCACCTGGCCGTGCGGGACGTCGAGGTCGATGCCCTTGAGCACCTCGACCGCGCCGAACCGCTTGCGCAGGGAGCGGATCTTGACCATCGGCTCGGCCTGCCCCGCCGTCATGCCGGCTCCTTCGCGAACGGCCGCAGGTTGCGGCGGACCCGCGCCCCCAGCGCGGCGTGACCGCGCTCGAACCGCTTCTCGATGAAGTGCTGGCCGACGCTGGCGATCGTGGTGAGCACGATGTACCAGATCGACGCCACGATGAGCATCGCGATGACCTCGAAGTTGCCCAGGTAGATGCGCTGGGCGACGGTGAGCAGCTCGGCCCCGGCGATGACCGAGACCATCGACGTGGTCTTCAGCATGGAGATGAACTGGTTGCCGGTCGGCGGGATGATCACACGCATGGCCTGCGGCAGCACCACCCGGCGCAGCACCTGCCGATGCGACATGCCGAGCGCCTCGGCGGCCTCGCGCTGGCCCGGATCGACCGAGCGGATGCCGGCTCGCACGATCTCGGCCATGTACGCGCCCTCGTTGATCGCGAGGCCGAGCAGCGCCGCGGTGAACGGCGTGATCAGCTCGTTCGCCTGCCACTCGACCAGCTTCGGTCCGCCGAACGGCACACCGATCCCGAAGGACGGGAAGACCAGGCCGATGTTGAACCAGAAGATCAGCTGCACCAGCAGGGGCGTGCCGCGGAAGAACCACGTGTAGAGGGCCGAGGTACCGCGGAACACGGGGCTGTCGGACAGCTGCATGACCGCGGCCAGCACACCGAGGACCAGGCCGATCGCCATGGAGAGCACGGTGAGCTGGATCGTCACCCACAGGCCGCCGAGGATCCTGCCGTCACCGAGGAACGAGACGATCACGTCCCAGTGGAGATTCTCGTTGACGATGACCGTGTACGCGAGCCAGGCCAGGAAGAGGAGGGCGACCGCCGCCCCGATCAGCCGACCGGGGCGCGGGGGCCGCACCGCGTCGATCGGCAGTTCGACCGGCGGCTCGACCGCCGGCCCCTCCTGCGATCCGGGAGCGCCCCCGGCCGGTGTCACTTCCATGGCGTCGTGTTGACCAGGACCTCGGACACCGCGTTGGCGCCGACGCCGTACTCGTCCAGCACGGACTTGTAGCCACCGTCGGCCTGGAGCTCGGCCATGGCCTTGGCCACGGCGTCACGCAGCCCGGTGTTGCGCTTGTCGATCGCGATGCCCCACGGGCCGGCGTCGTACTGCTCGGAGAGCACGTCGTACTTGCCGGTGTCCTTGGCGTACATGTGGGCGACGGGAGAGTCCACGATGGTGGCGACCGCGCGGCCGGAGTCGAGCGAGAGCAGGCCGGTGGGGGCGTCCTCGCTCTGCATGATCTTCATCTTGGTGGTGCACTTCTCGTTCTGCTTCTCGCCGATGGCGAGGTTGGAGCTGCCCTTGGCGAGCACCACCGTCTTGCCGCAGAGGTCGTCGAGCGTCTTGATGCCCTCGGGGTTGCCCTTCTTGACCATGATGGCGCCGCCGGCGTTGAAGTAGTCGACGAAGTCGACCGCGCCGCGCCGCGCCTCGGTGTCGCTCATCGAGGACATCACGATGTCCCAGCGGCCGCCCTGCAGGCCGGGGATGAGGCCGTCGAAGGCGGCGTTGGTGATCGTGAACTTGAGCCCCAGCTTCTCCGCGATGGCGGCGCCGAGGTCGGGGTCCACACCGGTGAGCTCCTGGGTGCCCTTCTTGTACATCTCCATCGGCGGGTAACCCTCGGACGTGGCCACCCGCAGCTCGCCGGTCTTGCGCACGGCCTCGGGCACCAGATCCTTGGCGGACTTGTCCGCCGTCGCCGCCGCGCCCTCGCCCGCGGTGTCTCCCGACGACGAACGCCCGCAGCCGCCCGCGAGCGCGGACACCACCAGCGCGCCAGCAATGGCAACAAATAGGCGATTTGCCATGGATCCTCCTGATTTGCGAACGATTGAGCATATGCTGGCGATACCATGTCACAGGCCCAAGAGTCCTGAACGCTTGCGGGTCTGAGCGCCGAATTCTTCGTTGCTTCCTCCCCGCACCGGAACGGCTCCGGGTGCGTCCTCCGGGCCCCGACGCGTGATCAGACGGGACGGCCCTTGTAACGTCCTCCTGCGCGCGGCGAAGGAGGGATCGATGGCGGAGGCGACGTCGGTCGTTCTGCTTCTCCTGGCGCTCGGCTTCGCCATCGTCCGGCCGAAGGGGCTCCCGGAGATCGTGGTCGCGGCCCCGGCCGCCGGCCTCGCGATCGCGCTCGGCCTGGTATCCCCGCAGACCGCCTGGGCGGAGGCGCTGCGCCTGCTTCCGGTGGTCGGCTTCCTGGCCGCCGTGCTCGCGCTGGCTTACCTGTGCGACCGGGAAGGGTTGTTCGAGGCCGCCGGCGCGCTGATGGCCCGCGGGCGAGGCGGCCTGCTGCTCCGGGTGTTCGTGGTGGCCTCCCTGGTCACGGCGGTGCTCAGCCTGGACGCCACCGTCGTGCTCCTGACCCCCGTGGTCCTCGCCACCACGTCCCGCCTGCGGGTACGGCCCGCTCCGCACCTCTACGCGTGCGGTCACCTGGCCAACACGGCGTCGCTGCTGCTCCCGGTCTCCAACCTGACGAACCTGCTGGCGTTCACGGCCAGCGGGTTGTCGTTCGCCCGCTTCGCCGCGCTCATGGCGTTGCCGTGGCTGGGCGCGATCGCGGTGGAGTACGCCGTCTTCCGCCGTTTCTTCGCCGCCGAACTGCGGCCGCCGGAACACCGGCCGCGAAACGACGGGCCCGGTGTCCCGATCTTCGCCCTCACCACGGTCGCGCTGACGCTCGCGGGCTTCGTCGTAGCGTCCGCCGTGGGCGTCAACCCCGCCTGGGCCGCGCTCGCCGGTGGGCTCGTGCTGGCCGCGCGGGCCCTCGGACAACGCCGGGTGACCGTCCGCTCGGTGCTCCGCTCGGCCGATCTCCCGTTCTGCGGATTCGTTCTCGCGCTCGGAGTCGTCGTACGCGCCGTGGTGGACGGCGGGCTGGGCCGTGCCGTACGCCCTCTGGTGCCCGGGGGCGACTCGCTGCTCGGGCTGCTGGCCGTCGCCGCCATCGCCGCCGTGCTCGCGAATCTGTTCAACAATCTGCCCGCCGTGCTCGTCCTGCTGCCGATCACGGCGGCGAGCGGCGCGGGTCCCGTGCTCGCGACGCTGATCGGGGTGAACATCGGCCCGAACCTCACCTACGTGGGATCGCTCGCGACCCTGCTGTGGCGGCGGGTGCTCCACGCCCATGCCCACGAGCCCGATCTCGGTCGGTTTCTGCGGCTCGGCCTCCTCACTGTTCCCGCGGCGCTGGTGGTGGCGGTGGGCGGGCTGTGGGCGGGACTCCGCCTGATCGGCCCCTGAGCGCGGGCGGCGGGCGGGCGGTCGCTCAGATGCCGCGGAGCGCGGGCAGCAGTTCCCGGTGCGACCAGTCGAAGAACTCGTTCTGGTGCTCGTGGCCGATCTGGACCAGGGCGACGTGGGTGAACCCGGCGTCGGTGTACTGGCGCACCGCCTCCACCACGGCGTCGACGTCCGCGCCGCACGGGACCTTCTCCGCGACGTCCTCGGGCCGTACGGTCGCGGCGCAGGCGTCGAAGTTCACCGGCGCGGGGAGCTCGGCCATGACCTTCCAGCCCGCCATCGCCCAGCGCCAGAGCCGGTGGGCCCGCTCCACCGCCGCTCCCCGGTCCGGGTCGTAGGCGATGGCCAGCTGGCCGTAGACCGGCTTGTCCCTGCCGCCCTCGGCGACGAACTTCGCGACCAGGTCGGCGTCCGGATCCGTCGCGACCAGGCCGTCGCCGTACTCGGCGGCGATCTCGCAGGACTGGTCCCCCGAGGCGGCGACCGCGATGGGCACCGGCTCGTCCGGAAGGTCGAAAAGGCGGGCCGAGTCGACGTCGAAGTGCGCGCCGCGATAGCTCGTGTACCCGCCCTCGAACAACTCCTGGATGATCTCGATGGCCTCGCGGAACATGTCGTGCCGCGTGTTGACCGGCGGCCAGCCGTGGCCGATCACGTGCTCGTTGAGGTTCTCCCCCGCTCCCAGGCCGAGGGTGAACCGTCCCTCGGACAGGGCGCCGACGGTGGCCGCCTTCTGCGCGACCACCGCCGGGTGGTACCGCATGATCGGGCAGGTGACGTACGTCATGAGCGGCAGACGCCGGGTCGAGACGGCCGCCGCGCCCAGCACCGACCACGCGTACGGCGCGTGCCCCATCTCCTCCAGCCAGGGGAAGTAGTGGTCGGAGATCACCGCGTAGTCGAACCCCACGCGCTCGGCGATGACGACGTCGTCGACCAGCTGCCTGGGGGGTGTCTGCTCGGTCATCATGGTGTACCCGATCTGAGCCATACGCCGACGACTACCCACCTCCGGCCGGGGCTCGCCGAGGCGGAAGGTCTCTTTGCCGGGCGTCCTCTCACGGAAGTCGTGAATTTTTCACTGCCGCCGTCTTGTGGCGATCCGAAGAATCGGACCCATGGAAGCGATCCAGGTGGACGGGCTCAGGAAGAGCTACGCGGACTTCGAGGCGGTCAGGGAGATCTCCTTCAGCGTGGCCAAGGGCGAGATCTTCGCCCTGCTCGGCAGGAACGGCGCGGGCAAGAGCACGACGATGGAGATCCTCGCCGGGTTCCAGCGCCCCGACGGCGGCACCGTACGGGTGCTCGGGCTCGACCCGGTCAAGGACCGCGCCAAGGTGCGCAAGAGCATCGGCATCATGCTGCAGGAGGCGGGGTTCTTCCCCGACCTGACCGTGGCGCAGACCGTCGACTCCTGGAGGGAGTTCGTCCCGGTCGCCCGGCCCCGCGCGGAGGCCCTGGAGCTGGTCGGTCTGACCGGCAAGGCGGGGACCAAGGTGCGCCAGCTCTCCGGCGGTGAGAAGCGCCGGTTGGACCTCGCGCTGGCCACGCTCGGCCGTCCCGACCTGCTCTTCCTCGACGAGCCCACGACGGGCATGGACCCCGAGGCGCGCAAGGCCACCTGGGACGTCGTCACCGACCTGGCCGCGCGGGGCACCACGGTCCTGCTCACCACGCACTATCTGGAGGAGGCCCAGCGGCTCGCGACCACCATGGCGATCATGGACAAGGGTGCGATCGTGGCGAGCGGCGGCATGGCGGAGACCCTGGCGGCCCAGACCGGGCGGGTGGCGTTCGAGCTGCCTTCGGGGGTGGAGGCGCGGGACCTGCCCGTGGACGTCACGGCCGTCGAGGGCACCACGGTCGTCTGCCGTGTCCCCGATCCCGACGTGGCCGCGCAGACGCTGCTCGGCTGGGCCGGGGAGCGCGGGCTGCGGCTACGCGGCCTGGAGGTCCGTACGGCGACGCTCGAAGACCTGTTCCTCGACCTGGCGAGCAAGGAGAAGGCGTGAGGACCACAGTGCGCGAGACCCTCGCGAGCAAGGACCGGACGCGATGACGACCGTAGGCGGGACCCTGACAGGCAAGGAGCGGACGCGATGACGACGGTACGCGAGACCCTGGCGGTCGCCCGCCTCGGCGGCCGGATCTACTGGCGGGACAAGCAGGCGCTGACCGCGACGGTGCTGACCTCGGTGGGGCTCGGCATCGGCCTGCCGGTCATGATGGACCGGCTGCGCCCGGGTGAAACCTCGGTGATCGTCGCCCAGTTGCTCGGCATGCTGGCGGTGTCCCTCACGCTCAGCGGGTTCAACCAGAGCGCGGTCTCGCTGACCGCCCGGCGCGACCAGCTCATCCTCAAGCGGCTGCGGGCCTCCGGGCTGGGCGACGGTGCGGTTCTCGGCGGCGAACTGCTCAACATCATGGCCCAGAGCGTGCTGATCGCACTGGTCACCACGGTCGCGGTGGTGAACCTCACCTCGGCCACCGCGCCGCGCGATCCGGTCCTGTTCACGGTCTTCGTGGTGCTCGGCGCGGCCGTGATCACGTCGCTCGGCGCCGCCTGGACCGTGGTGATCCCCCGGGCGGAGGTGGCCGCGCCGCTGAGCATCCCGTTCTTCATGATCGCGGGATTGGGCGCCGGCGCCTTCGGGCCGATGAACCAGCTCCTTCCCGGCTGGCTGTCGACCGTACTCGACCTGCTGCCCACGGCCGCGGTGGTCAAGGTGGGCGGGGCGACGTTCGCCGACGGCACGTTCGCCGGTGACCTGCAGGCCGCGGTGGTACCGCTGCTGAACCTGAGCGTCTGGGCCGCCATCGCGCTGCTGGTCATCAGCCGCCGGTTCCGCTGGGAGCCGCGCCGCTCATAGTCGAGCCGGCCCAAATCGAGCCAGACCAAATCGGGTCGGCCATAGTCGATCCAGCCATAATCGGGACGTCATGCGTATGAGTTCGCAAACCCTGGCCATCGCCGTGGTCGGCACGATCTCGGTGGGATTCACGATCACCATGATCGCCTCGGTCCTGATGTTCGGCTCCTTGCTGTACGACGGGATCATGGTGGCGGCGATGGCCGGGTTCTTCGTCCCCCACTACCTTCAGATACGCGCGGCCCTGCGGGAACGAGCCTTCCGGGGGTTCCCGGTCGCTCTCCTCGTGCAGGCGGTGGCCACCTACGCGCCGATGCTCGCGTTCGGCCACTACTGGATCGCCCCGATGGTTCCGATCCTCATGGGGGCGGTGCTGCTCCGCCTGCGGTTCGCCGTGGCCCTGCCGATCGTGGCCTGCGCCATGGCCGTGCACGCCTGGGTGTTCACCGTCACGCCGGGCGGCACCGTGGGAAGCGGCTTCTACTACGCGATCACGGTTTTCGTGACCGGATTCGTGATCTACGCGGTGACCCGGCTCGTGGTCGTGACCAGGGAACTCGAACGGGCCCGTGCCGATCTCGCCGAGGCCGCGGTGCTGAAGGAACGGCTGCGCATCTCCCGCGATCTCCACGACGGGCTCGGACACAGCCTGTCCGCCATCGCGCTCAAGGGCGACCTGGCCAGAAGGCTCGTCGAACGTGACCCCGTCATGGCCTCCGGCGAGCTCGACGAGCTGGTCCGGGTCGCCAGGGACGCCGCGCAGGACGTACGGCAGGTGGCCCGCGGGTTCAGGGAGATGTCCCTGACGCAGGAGGTGCACCGGGCCACGGCGCTGCTTGAGGCCTCCGGCGTCGACTGCCACGTCAACCTCGCCGAGATCGAGCTTCCGAAAGCCGCCGGCGAGACCCTCGCCTGGGGTGTGCGCGAAGGCGTCACCAACGTCGTACGGCACAGCCGCGCGACCACCTGCTCGATCAGCACCTCCCGCCGGGGCCGTGCCGTACGCCTTGAGGTGGTGAACGACGGCGCTTCGGGAACCGGCGCTTCGGGAACCGGCGCCTCGGGAACCGGCGCCTCGGGAACCGGCGCCTCGGCAGGCGGCGCCAAACAGGACAGTGCCATGCAGGGCAGTGCCAAGCAGGGCAGTGCCAAGCAGACCGGCGTTCCGGGGGAAGGCGGCCCCGCCGGTAGTGGCGGCGGCAACGGGCTGGCGGGGCTGCGTGAGCGGGCCGCCCAGATCGGCGGATCCTTGCTCGCGGAGCGCGTCGGCGACAGCGGGTTCCGCCTGGTCATGGAGGTGCCCCTGGCCGTACCGGCTCCCGGAGCGGCGGGAACGGAGGTGCCGGCGTGATCAAGGTGCTGCTCGCCGAGGACATGCATATGATCAGAGCGGCGCTGACGGCGCTGCTGCGTCTCGAATCCGACATCGACGTGGTCGCCGAGGTGACCAGAGGGGACGAGATCGTCCCCGAGGCCCTCCGCGCGCGACCGGACGTGGCGGTCGTCGACATCGACCTCCCCGTCGTGGACGGCATCACCGCCGCGGCCGAGCTGCGCGACCGCCTGCCCTCCTGCCGGATCCTGGTGCTCACCGCGATGGGCCAGCCCGGACAGGTACGGCGCGCCCTGTCGGTCGGCATCGAGGCGTTCCTCGTCAAGGACGCCCCCGGCGACCGGCTCGCCGACGCCATTCGCCGTACCGCGCAGGGCCTGCGCGTCCTGGATCCCGAACTGGTCGCGTCCGCGATGGAGTACGGCGCGAGCCCGCTGACGCCCCGGGAGACGACCGTGCTCAAGGAGGCCGCCCACGGCTCGGCGGCGGAAGAGATCGCGGGGCGCCTGCACCTCTCCGCCGGCACTGTTCGGAACTACCTGACCAGCGCGATCGCCAAGACCGGCGCACGCAACAAGATCGACGCCATCCGGGTGGCCCAGGACGCGGGCTGGCTCTGACCCGAGTCCGCGTACAGGAGGGGGCACATGCCGATCCGATCGGAGAACTTCGTCGTTGTGGCAGGAGGGCCGTGATCCGCTGACCCCTTCGGATCGATCTCGCCGGCCCTTCGGGTCGCTCAGTCGCGGCGGCCGAGCTCCTCGCAGAGAAGGCTGGCGCCGATGCCCACGAGCCAGGTGTCCTTGGCGATCGCGATCCCCTCCCGCGTGGGCCGCAGGCTGCCCTCCTCCCGCAGACCGGGCGTCTTGAGGTACAGGCCCACCAGTCCACCGGCGAACGCGGTGAGCGCGGCTCCCGCGAGAACCGACGGGACGACCGGGACCAGCAACGCCACCCCGAGCGCGATCTCCGCCTTGGACAGCAGGTTGACGAAGGACATGGGGTCCATGTCCTTGAGGAAGGGATAGGTCCCCGAGGCCATCCCGTGCAGACCGGCGGCGGTCTCCTCGTCCGCGGACGCCTTACTGAGTCCCGAGTTCAGCATGAACAGCCCGGTGGCCAGCCGTACGGGAATCTGGTGTGGCCGGACAAGAAACCTCATGTCGTCCCCCGAAGAGCGATTCATCCGGTCTGTCCGCCCTACCCGGTGGCGTCCCCGGTATCCCCCGCTTGAACTTTTATTGATCGCCGCGAGGGCGGGGCTGTGCCACCGGAACGCGCCTGGAACAGCGGCTCGCGGGAACAGCGAGCCGGGAGACAGCAGGTGGTGGTGACAGGGATCGTGGGACAGCGGTGCCGCCGAGCGCCGACCCGGGGTGACGACGGATCATAATGACCGCTCATGAGGACGCTATATCCACCGATCGAACCCCACGATTCCGGCCTGCTCGACGTCGGCGACGGCAACCAGGTCTATTGGGAAGTGTGCGGCAACCCCCGGGGCAAGCCCGTCGTCATGGTCCACGGAGGTCCCGGAGGCGGCTGCACCGCGGAGCACCGCCGCCAGTTCGATCCGGAGGCGTACCGCATCGTGCTGTTCGACCAGCGCAACTGCGGGCGCAGCCGGCCGCACGCGTCCGATCCCGCGGTGTCCCTTGAGCACAACACGACCTGGCATCTGGTCGCCGACATGGAGCGGCTCCGCGAGCATCTCGGGATCGACCGGTGGCAGGTGTACGGCGGGTCCTGGGGCAGCGCGCTCTCCCTGGCGTACGCGCAGAGCCATCCCGACCGGGTGTCCGAGCTCGTGCTGCGCGGCGTCTTCACGCTGCGGCCGGTCGAGCTGCGCTGGTTCTACCAGGAGGGGGCCTCGATGGTCTATCCCGACCTGTGGGAGAGCTACGTCGCGCCGATCCCGGAGGACGAGCGGCATGACCTCATCGCCGCCTTCCACGCGCGGCTGAACGATCCCGATCCCGCCGTACGGGTTCCCGCGGCGCGGGCCTGGAGCGTGTGGGAGGGCTCGACCATCACGCTGCACCGCGATCCCGGGATCATCGCCAAGCACGCCGACGACGACTACGCGGTCTCGTTCGCCAGGATCGAGAGCCACTATTTCGTGAACGGCGGCTTCTTCTCGGAGGAGCAGTTGCTCCGCGGCATCGACCGGATCAGGCACATTCCCTGCGTCATCGTGCAGGGGCGGTACGACATGTGCACTCCGGCGGCGACCGCGTGGGACCTGCACCGGGCCTGGCCGGAGGCCGAGTTCCACATCGTCGACGACGCGGGACACGCCTACTCGGAACCCGGCATCCTGGACCGCCTCATCGAGGCGACCGATCGATTCGCCCGGCGCCGCTGAACGGAGCACCGGCGTTCGCGGGGACCGTGAGGTCCAGGCTGCGGGGACCTCGCCAAGCGCCTCTCGCAAACAGGGGCTTTACACCGCTACGTCCGATTTACCAGACAGCCCCTAAAATCGAGGCATGTATCGGGGAACCGTCGACGGCCTGTACCGCTGGCCGGTCAAGTCCTTGCGCGGGGAGCGCGTTGCCGCCGCGCTGCTGGATCACCGGGGGCTGGCCGGCGACCGGGCGTACGCGCTCATCGACGAGCGTCCCGCGCACGCGGGCAGGCGGCTCACGGTACGGCAGTCGCCCGGGATGCTGGCCTGGGAGGCCGCGTACCCGGCGACCTGCGACGGCTCTCCCGAGCCGCCGGGGCCTCCGGTGCTCTACTCGCCCGGCGGAGTGCCGTGGGCGTGGGACGATCCCGAGCTGCCCGCCGAGCTGACCGGCTCGTACGGCGTACCGCTCTCGCTCCGGGCGGCGGACGGCCAGCAGGACCGGGGCCCGACGGTGCTGGTGACCTTCGAGGCGTCCCTGCGCGGCCTGGAGGAGGAGATGGGCGCGGAGGTGGAGCTGGACAGGTTCCGCCCCAACGTCCACCTGGTCACCGACGCGCCCGCGTTCGCGGAGGAGTCGTTCACGGAGGGCACCGTGATCTCGGTGGGCGGGGCCGTCCTGGAGGTGACGGGCGACCACACGGGGCCCTGCATCCGCTGTGCCGTACCGAGTTGGGATCCGCAGGGGCGGGAACGCTGGCCGGAGCTGCAGAAGCATCTCATCACGGCCCATGAGAACAAGTTCGGCGTGATCATGCGGGTGACCGATCCGGGAACGGTGCGCGTCGGCGCGGCCGCCGAAGTCCGGCGACAGCCGCACCGATAGCCCACAAGGGATATTCAGTGGCGTTCCGGGCGCAGCATAGGAAAAGGTCTGCGGATGGAACGTGATCTGATCAGCCACATCGCGCACGACGACCACCCCATCGCGTCGCCCATCAGCGAAGCCCATATCGACCGCCTGCTCACCCGTGCCCGGCTGCCCAAGGGGGCGCGGATCCTCGATCTGGGCTGCGGCGGGGCCCAGTGGACGCTACGGGCACTCGCGCTCTATCCGGACGCGACGGCCGACGGTGTGGACATCTCCGCCCACGCCCTCGCCTCCGCCGCCGAGGCCGCCGAGGAGGGGCGGGTGGCCGACCGGATCCGCCTGCACCAGGCGTCCGCCACGGAGTTCACCGGCGACGACGGCCCGTACGACCTCGTGTTCTGCGCGGGAGCGACGCACGCCTTCGGCGGACTCGTCCCGACCATGGAGGCGATCGCCCGCCACCTGCGTCCCGGCGGCCTCGCCCTGGTCGGTGAAGGATTCTGGGAGCGGACGCCCACCCCCGAGGCGCTCGCGCTGGTCGACGATCCGGATGACTACGCCGATCTCGCCGGGACCGTGGCGCGGGCCGAGAGCGCGGGCTACGTCACCGTCTACGCCCACACCAGCGAGCTCGGGGAGTGGGACGACTACGAGTGGTCCTGGACCGGAACCCTGCTCCGCTGGGCCGAGGAGAACCCCGGCCCCGACGGCACGGCGGCGCGCGAGGCCGCGCTCGACCACCGGGACATGTGGCTGAAGGGATACCGGGGCGTCCTCGGCTTCGTCTCGCTCCTGCTGCGCCGTACCCGCTAGCCGGGTCGTCTCCGGCCGGTCACGCCCTGCCGCGCACGGACCCGGTCCGCCACGACTCCCGCGTTTCGTGGATCTTCCTGGCCGGTCGCCGCCTGTCGCCCTGGCGGCCGAGATCCACGAAACCCTCCCCGGAGGGGGATCACATCCGGTCGAACCTGGCACTCCCTCTGCGCGCACATTGCGCATCCTTTAATGTGACATGAGTGCCGATTGACGACCAGCCGCCCATAACCCGATATAGGTGGCTCGATGCGTTGCGCGGGCTGGGCGCGACCGCGGTGCTCCTCGAACACATGACGTACCGTTTCCTGCCCGATGTCCGACCGACCTGGTTCAACCTGGGCAACTACGGCGTACTGGTGTTCTTCCTGGTCAGCGGGTACATCATCCCCGCATCGCTGGAGCGCAGGGGCGACGTGCGGGCGTTCTGGATCGGCCGGGTCTTCCGCCTCTATCCGCTGTACGTCCTGACCATCGTGATCGTCCTCGCGATGGCCTCGATCGCGCCGTTGCGCAAGAACATCGACCTCGTCGGGCACATCACGATGCTGATGGAGGTCACCGGCTCCTGGGCGTTCACCGAGCCGATGTGGACGCTGTCCTACGAGATGGTCTTCTACATCCTCGTCACCGCCCTGTTCGTGGCGGGCGTGCACCGGCGCAGCGGGTTGTTCGCCCTGGCGTTCGGGCTGCTGTCGGTCCTGGTGGCCTTCGCCATGCCGACCCGGGGCCTGCTCGGCGGTCCGGTGGTGCCCGTCGTCGTGCTGGCGGTGCTCCTGGCCGGCCTGGGCGGCGTCCTGTTCGGCTCCGGGAGGGTCCGTACGGCGGGAGCGGTGATCCTGGGCACGCTCGCCATCGCGCTCGTCGTGGTGGGCAGCCGTGTGCCCTGGCAGGGGGCGATGGTCCTGGCGGTCATGTTCACCGGCACGGTGATCCACCGATGGGAGCGCGGTCAGGGATCGGGGATCTGGCCCGTACTGGGGGTGGCGTTCCTGATCTGCCTGACCCCTTTCATGAAGCCGGTGACCGTGAACGGGATGGCCAACCTGATGACGGTCGCCCTGGCCGGGGGCACGTTCTGCCTCTTCTACGCCCTGCGCGGCCGGCACCTCCCGTACGGCCTGGCCTGGCTGGGGTTGATCAGCTATTCGGTCTACATGTTGCACATGCCGTTGCTGCGGCTCTTCTTCTTCGTCGCGGGCGATCCGCTCAGGTTCCCCGTGGTGGTCCAACTCGGGCTCGGCCTCGGCGTCCTCGCCGCCGTGTGCGGTGTGAGCTGGCTGACCTACCGGTTCGTCGAGCTGCCGATGCAGCGGGTCGGCCGCCGCCTGGCGAAGGGACGCCCCGCGGTCCCCTCCCCTCCCCGGGACCGCATTACCATTGGTTAGCGCGAGTGGGTAGCGGAGAATACGTACCCATATGGGGGTTTATCCCCTCACGACGTGGTCGCTCCCTTGGGCATCCTGATGGTGGAAGAAAACCACCACGACCAGCGAGGATCTCCCGAAGGACGACATGATGTGCAAGCACCGGCCTTCCTGCCCTCCCGCCTCCGCCTCCGACCACGAGGCGGCCATCCTGGTGGCCTACCACCCGGAGCAGGGCTGGGGCCTGCTTTGCAACGGCGTGGTGGTCTTCGACGACAGCGGTGAGCTGCTGCCCGACGGGCGCAGTGTCCCGGCCGACCGGAAGCTTTCGGGGTGTGCGGCATGACCATCGACATCGCGGCCGCGGGCGTGCGGAATGCCCCGGCCACTTCGGCGTTCTCGGCACGGCGGACCTGGGCCGTCGACTGGGACCGCGCGTGGGTCAAGGCCGAGACCGAGGCCGTCCGGCCCTCCCGCGAGTCTGAGCGTGCGCCCGAGGAGCTCACCGCCACCTGGGAGCTGCCGCAGCGCCTGGCCTCCACCTGCATGGCGAGGCGCGTGACCCGCGCCCGCCTCAGCACGTGGGGCCTGCCGCAGGACACGATCGACGTCGCCGAACTGCTCGTCAGCGAGCTGGCCGGCAACGCGCTGCGCCACACCCACGGCCCCGTCCAGCTCTCCCTCTTCTTCACGGAGGGCCTGCTGCGCTGCGAGGTCGAGGACGCCGACCGGAACCCGCCGCGCATCCGCGAGGCGGACGACGACGACGAGCGGGGTCGCGGGCTGGGCATGCTCGACCTGCTCTCCTGCTGCTGGGGTAGCGACCCCACGCCCACCGGCAAGATCGTGTGGTTCGAGCTGTCGGCACGCTCAGACGTCGGCCTCCGGTAGGAGGCCGAGCTGGGCCAGCAGCTCAAGCTGGTCGAAATAGAAGCGCATGCTGACCATGAGGCCGTCCTCGACCGTGCACATGGCGCAACAGCGGAGCTGGATGGGCCGTCCCGTTCCGGGGACCGCGCGGCCGCCGGGCATCAGATAGGTGCCCTCGTGGGTGCCGACCATCATCAGCTCCTCGGCCGCGAGGTCGCCGTGGTCGACCGTCTCCCACACGATCGCGCGGACGTCCGGGAACGCGGCGAAGAACTGCCCGATGTACGAGGCGATCTCCTCGTGTCCCTCCGCCGGGCCCTCGGGGCTGATCCACACCGCGGCCGGGCTGACATTGCGCAGCAGCGCGTCGATGTCGTGGTCGTTGAACGCGGCCGTATGCCTGTCCAGAACCTCCCGGGCCTGGGTCATGGCGCCCCCTTCCCGCCGGTGGTCGTCGTACCGTTCCCCCTGCGCGCCCCCCTACGCGAAATGGTACGACGCACCGGCGGGACCCCCCGGCCCCAGCTACGAGACCCAGCGACGGGACAGCTACGGGACGCTGCGTCAGGCCGCTGCGGCGACCCATAGCTGGTGAACTCCTGAAGAGCGCGAAATCACGGAGCGACCTCGACCAGGTCCACGCCGAGAAGGTCGGCCACGGCGCGCAGCTCGGCCGCGCGGTGCCCGACGCCGAGCGCCCAATGGTGGGAGATCCCGGTGGCGCTCCACTGGTCGACCCACTCCCCGGGGTCGCAGCCGAAGTCGACCCGCGAGGTGGTGTTGCCGATCCGCAGCAGCGGGCCGTCCACGACCTCGCCCTCGGACACGACGAAACCGAACCTGCCGTCGGGCTTGTGCAGCAGCCCGAACGCGGTGACCGGACCGTGCGCCACGTCGAACTCGACCGACACGCCCCAACCGCGCTTCCCGTGGTAGACGCCGAGCCCGCGCAGCAGCGGGCGCCGGGCGCTGATGGCCAGGTGGGCCGGCCCGTCGTGGCCCATCTCGACGTGTCCACGGGTGAAGTCGAGCGCCTGCAGTTCGGTGAACGAGCCGCCGCCGCCCAGCCGGTCCATGATCATCATCGCCAGCGAGGTGCGCAGCTCGTACTCGCCGGCCGTGGGCACACCCCGGGCCGTGAGCAGCGAGGCGCCGAGGATCATCCCGGCGCCCAGCCGCTCGTGGATCTCGCCGTCCAGACCGCGGTGGTAGTACGCGAGGCTGTCCAGCGAGAAGTCGTCCACCAGCCGGTCGAGGCCGACGGACACGCGTGCCGCCCAGGAGAAGTCGTCCTCGTTGACCGTGTCGGCCAGCTCGAAGACGTCCCTGGCCAGGTCCATCCGCTGCGTGACCTCGGAGTCGGTGACCTTCTCCACCCGTACGCGGAGGTCGTCGAACTCCAGGACCTCGACGTGACCGCCGAGGTTGGCGGTGACGAGGGTGAGGTCGGTCGCGACGTCGAGCATGCCCGGGTAGAGGTGGCCCATCAGGCCGTGCCGTCCGCGGCGAAGCGCCGCCCGCACCCCCGCCGCCCTGACCCAGCGGCCGATCTTCGACCAGGCCCGCTCGTCCTCCAGGTAGCCGGAGACCGAGCGGAACGGGATGCCGCAGCGGGTGAAGGCGTTCGCCATCTCCGGCAGCGGGCAGGCGCCGCAGTACGCGAGCCACTGCCCGGTGTCGAAGGTGGCGTGCTCCATCGACTCGGTCGGCTGCAGGTTGATCAGCAGCACCGGAGCGCCGCTGCGCTGCGCGACGGGGACGAGCATCGTCGCCGTCATGTACGTGGTGAGGAAGCCGACGATGATGTCGCAGCCCGCCTCGCGCAGCCGCTCCGCCGCCGCCGCGCCCTCCTGGGCGTCGGAGATGAAGCCCACGTCCACGACGTCGCAGCCGAGATCGCGCATCCGTTCCGACACGCGGTCGGCGGAGCGCCGCAGCTGCGGCAGCAGGTCGGGGAACTGCGGCCAGTACGCGCCGAGTCCCCCGGCGACCAGCCCTACCCGCGTGCGCGGAGGGCTGATCCGATCCAGTTCGATGGTCATGGCACGTCCTCTCGGGGGATGGCGTCGGAACGTCGAGGAACGATCGCCGGCACGCCGAGGACCGGCGCGGAGAACGCCCGGTCCTCGGCGCGAAGAACGCCGTTGCTCAACGAAGGAAGGCCGCCGCCACTCCGGCGTCGACCGGGATGTGCAGTCCGGTGGTCAGCGACAGGTCACCGCCGGTGACGGCGAACACCGCCGCCGCGATGTGCTCGGGCAGCACCTCGCGCTTGAGCAGGGTCCGCTGGGCGTAGAACTCGCCGAGCTTCTCCTCCGGCACGCCGTACACGGCGGCGCGGTTGGCACCCCAGCCCGAGGAGAAGATGCCCGAGCCGCGGACCACGCCGTCGGGGTTGATCCCGTTGACGCGGATGCCGTACTCGCCCAGCTCGGCCGCGAGCAGCCGTACCTGGTGCGCCTGGTCGGCCTTCGCCGCGCCGTACGCGACGTTGTTGGGGCCGGCGAAGACCGAGTTCTTGGACGAGATGTAGACGATGTCTCCGCCCATGCCCTGGTCGATCATGATCCGGGCGCCCTCCCTGGAGACCAGGAAGGATCCGCGCGCCATCACGTCGTGCTGCAGGTCCCAGTCCTGGACCGTGGTCTCCAGCAGCGAGCGCGAGAGTGACAGGCCGGCGTTGTTGACGATCAGGTCGACGCCGCCGAAGGCCAGCGCGGCCTGCCCGAACGCGGCGGCGATCTGTTCCTCGCCGCTCACGTCCACGCCCACGGCCACCGCGACGTCCGCGGCCCGGTACGCGCGGGCGCCGAGCTCGGCGGCGACCTTCTCCGCCGCGGCGAGGTCGCGGTCGGCGACGACCACGCAGGCCCCCTCGGCGGCGAGGCGGCGCGCGGTGGCGGCCCCAATGCCGGACCCGCCGCCGGTGACCAGGGCCACCCGCCCGGCCAGCGGCTTGGGCGCGGGCAGGCGGCGCAGCTTGGCCTCCTCCAGCTCCCAGTACTCGATCCGGAACTTCTCCGCCTCGGGGATCGGCGCGTAGGAGGAGACGGCCTCGGCGCCGCGCATCACGTTGACGGCGTTGAGGTAGAACTCGCCGGCCACCCGGGCGGTCTGCTTGTCCTTGCCGAAGGAGAACATGCCGACGCCGGGGACCAGCACGATCGCCGGGTCGGCGCCGCGCATGGCCGGGGAGTCGGGCGACGCGTTCCGGTCGTAGTACGCGCGATACTCCTCGCGGTAGACCGCGTGCAGCTCGCGGAGCCGGGCCGCGGCCTCCTCCGGCGACGCGGTCGCGGGGAGGTCGAGCACGAGCGGGGCGACCTTGGTACGGAGGAAGTGGTCCGGGCAGGACGTGCCGAGCGCGGCCAGGCGGGGGTGCTCGGCCCGGGACAGGAACTCCAGCAGCTCCGGGGTGTCGGTGAAGTGGCCGACCTGCCGCGCGTCGGTGCTCGCCAGGCCGCGGATGAGCGGGAACAGCGCGGCGGCCCGCGCGTGCCTGTCCTCCTCCGCCAGCGGTTCGTAACCGGGCAGGACCGGCCCGAACGGCTCCGGCCTGCCGTGCTCGGCGATGTACGCCTCGGCGGTACGGATGATCTCAAGCGAGTTCGCCTGGCACGCGTCGGAGGTGTCGGCCCACGCGGTGATGCCGTGGCCGCCCAGGATGCACCCGATGGCCTGCGGGTGCTCCCTCCTGATCGCGGCGATGTCCAGGCCGAGCTGGAAACCGGGCCGCCGCCAGGGCACCCAGACCACCCGGTCACCGAAGATCCGCCGGGTCAGCTCCTCGCCGTCGGCGGCGGTCGCGATCGCGATGCCCGCGTCCGGGTGGAGGTGGTCCACGTGCGCGGCCTCCACCAGGCCGTGCATGGCGGTGTCGATGGACGGCGCCGCGCCACGCTGTGTCCGTCCCGGCTCCGCCACCCCGCCCAGGCCGAACGCGCAGAAGTCGAACGCGGCGACCATCTCGTCCTCGCGCTCGACGCCCGGGTAGACGCCGGTCAGCGCGCGCAGCCGGTCGAGCCGGAGTACGGCGAGGCCGGACTCGGCCAGCGTGCCGAGGTCGCCGCCGGACCCCTTGACCCACATCAACTCGACGTCGGAGCCGGTCACCGGGTCCACGGCCACACCCTTGGCCGAGGTGTTACCCCCGGCGAAGTTGGTGTTCCGGGGGTCGGCCCCGAGTGCGTGCGACCGGTTCAGCAGCTCTTCAACCGGCGAAGTCATGAAATATCCCCCAAAGTGTTCTCAGGCGTCACGGTTGCGCGGTGCCTCGGTGTTCTCAGGCACCCCAGCCGGCCTGCCGGCCGCCCACTCGTTCGGTGCGGATCTTCTCGAAGTAACCCGAGCGGGCGTACGCCGCCATCGGGTCGCGGTCCAGGCCCTGCTCCTCGCGGAGCTCGGCGAGCAGCGGGCGGACGTCGGTGTTGTAGGCGTCCATCAGGACCGCGTTCGCGCCGAGCACGTCGCCCGCCGCCTGCGCCGCGGCCAGCGCGTCGCCGTCCACGAGCAGTGCCTTGGCGGTGGCCTCCTGCACGTTCATCACCGACCGGATCTGGCCGGGGATCTTCGGCTCGATGTTGTGGCACTGGTCCAACATGAACGCCACGCCGGAGTCCGGGCCGTACCCGCCGCCGCGCACGACCTCGTACATGATGCGGAAGAGCTGGAACGGGTCGGCCGCGCCCACCATCAGGTCGTCGTCGGCGTAGAAGCGGGAGTTGAAGTCGAACCCGCCGAGTTTCCCCTCGCGCAGCAGGAACGCCACGATGAACTCGATGTTCGTCCCCGGCGCGTGGTGCCCGGTGTCCACCACGACCTGGGCCTTGGGCCCGAGTCGCAGGCAGTGCGCGTACGCCGTGCCCCAGTCGGGCACGTCGGTGACGTAGAACGCGGGCTCGAAGAACTTGTACTCCAGCAGGAAGCGCTGCCCCTCACCCAGCCGGTCGTACACGGCGGAGAGCGCCTCCGCGAGCCGGTCCTGGCGGGCGCGGATGTCGTCCTGGCCGGGATAGTTCGTCCCGTCGGAGAACCACAGCTTCAGCGTGTCGGACCCGGTGAGGTCCATGATGTCCACGCACTCCAGCAGGTGGTCCAGGGCCTTGCGGCGCACCGCCGGGTCCGGGTTGGTGACGCTGCCCAGCCGGTAGTCGTCGTCCTGGAAGACGTTGGAGTTGATCGCGCCGATCCGCACGCCCAGCTCGGACGCGTGCCTGGCCAGATCGCCGTAGTCGTCCACCTTGTCCCACGGGATGTGCAGCGAGACCCGCGGCGCCACTCCCGTGAACGCGTGCACCTGGGCGGCGTCCGCCAGCTTCTCGTACGGGTCGCGCGGCACGCCCTCCTGCGCGAACACCTTGAACCGGGTGCCGCTGTTGCCGTACGCCCACGACGGCGTCTCGATGGACTGCTGCCGCAGCGCCGCCTTGATGTCGCTCATCGAACCCCCGGTTCAGTCGAGATGGAAAACTTCGCGGAGGGCGACCATGCCCTCGTCCGGAGCGCCGTCGAGCTCCTCGAAGAACGGCGCCATCTCGGCCTGCCAGCGGGCGTTGACGTCCCGCTCGGCCATCGCTGCCCGCGCCGCCTCGAAGTCGTCGGTCTCCAGATAGCCCACGAGGAGGCCGTCCTCGCGGAGGAACAGCGAGTAGTTGTGCCAGCCGGTCTCGCTCAGGGCCTCCCGCATCTCCGGCCACACCGCCTGGTGGCGCTCGCGGTACTCCTCCAGCCGGTCCGGCCGGACCCTGAGCAGGAAGCAGACGCGCTGCATGATCACGTTCCTCGCTGTTCCGTACGCGGGATCAGAAGTCGAACTCGTCGATGTTCTCGGCGTTGAAGGTGAAGGGCGGGCCGAGGATGATCTCGCCGTCCTTGCCGATGGTGAACTCGCCGAGCTTGCCGGCCGTGAACTTCTCGCCCTCGGCGCCGGTGATCCGGCCCGAGGCCAGCGCGGCGGCGCTGAAGCTCGCCAGGTACCCCAGGTCCTTCGGGTTCCAGAGTGCGAACTCCTTGACGGTGCCGTTCTTGACGTACTCCCGCATCTGGTTCGGCGTGCCGAGCCCGGTCACCGCGACCTTGCCCTTGTACTTCGAGCCGGAGATGTAGCGGGAGGCGGCCGAGATGCCCACCGTGGTCGGGGAGATGATGCCCTTCAGGTCGGGGTACGCCTGGAGCAGACCCTGGGTCTCCTGGAAGGACTTCTGGTCGTCGTCGTCACCGTAGGCGACCTTGACCAGCTTGAGGTCCTTGTACTCCGGCTTGCCGAGCTCGTCCTTCATGAACTCGATCCAGGCGTTCTGGTTCGTCGCGTTCGCGGTCGCGGACAGGATCGCGATCTCACCCTTGCCGCCGATCTGGTCGGACAGCATCTTCACCTGGGACCGGCCGATCTCCTCGGAGCTGGCCTGGTTGATGAACAGGTTCCGGCAGTCCTTCGCGGCGTCGGAGTCGTACGCGACGACCTTGATGCCCTTGGACATGGCCTGCTTGAGCGGGCCGCAGACGGCGTTGGCGTCGTTGGCCGCGATCAGGATCGCGTCCTGCTTCTGCTGGATCAGCGTGTTGATGTAGGAGACCTGCGAGGAGGCGGAGGCGTCGGACGGGCCGACCTCCTTGGCCTCGCCCTTGTACTCGCCGGCCGCCTCGATGCCCGCCTTGTCGACGATCGTCTCGTACGGGTTGTTGATCTGCTTGGGCAGGAAGGCGATCTTCAGGCCCTCCTTGATGGGGGCGTTCGGATCGGCCGACGCCGGAGCCGAGCCGGTGGTCTGGCCACCCCCGCCCTGCGCGGCGGTGGAGTCCTTGGTGGTTCCGCCTCCGCAGGCGGACAGACCGAGCGAGAGCAGGCCGACCAGGGCGGCGGCCGAGGCGACCCTTCGCGAAGAAGTGAACATGCGTCTATCCCTCAGGAGTTGGCTGGGTTGTGAGCGTCGGAGTGCGCCGTCGTTGCCGCACGGCGGCCACGAGACGAGGGGTGATCACGGAGATCACCAGGAGCAGACCGGTGACGATGGACTGGATCTCGGTCGACACGTCGTTGAGCATCAGCAGGTTGCGGAGCAGCCCGATCAGCAGCACGCCGGCGATGACGCCCCCGAGCGTCCCCTTGCCGCCGTCGAAGTCGACGCCGCCGAGCAGCACGGCCGCGATCACGGCCATCTCCAGGCCGCTGCCGTTGTCGGCACGCGCGCTGCCGTACCGGAAGGTGTAGATGACACCGGCGAACGCGGCGACCACGCTCGCCACCACGAACAGGATGAGCTTGATCCGCTTGACCCGGATGCCGGCGAAGTGCGCGGCCTCCACCTGCGCCCCGATGGCGAACAGCGACCGGCCGAAGCCCGTGGCGTGCAGCACCACCCCCGTCACCGCCGCGAGGACGACGAACAGCATGACGGGGTACGGGATGAACGTTCCGGGCACGTCGTTCACGGCGAGATCGGTGAACTGCTGGGGGAACCCGGCCACCGCGCGGTCGCCGAGCACGACGTAGGCGAGGCCGCGGTAGAGCGCCATCGTGCCGATCGTCACCGCGAGCGACGGCAGCCCGAGGCGGGTCACCAGCAGCCCGTTGACGAGGCCGCACAGCGCGCCCACCACGACGACCAGCGGGATGATCGTCTCGATCGCCCATCCCGCGTCCCAGAGGTTGCCCACCAGCGCGCTGGACAGGCCGAGCACCGAGGCGACCGACAGGTCCACCTCCGCGGCGACCACCAGCAGGGTCATCGCCAGTGCGATCAGCGCGATCTCGCCGAGGTCGCCCAGGGCGAAGGACAGGTTGTCGATGTTGCCGAACTGCGGCGATCCGGTCAGGCCGCCGGCGAACACGAGCACGAGCAGCACGCCGACCAGCACGTCCCAGCGGAGGAAACGCTGGAGCGAGCCTCCGAGTGCGCCTGTCGTCACGTCAGGAGCCATGCCGGGCGTTCCTCCTCCGTAGAATCCGCGCGACGCGCAGGGCGAGCAGCCGGTCCACGCTGATCGCCAGGAGCAGCAGCGCTCCGGTGATGGCCTGCTGCCAGAACGGATCGACCTTGAGCACGACCAGCGCGCTCGTGATGGTGGTGAGCAGCAGCGCTCCGAGCGCCGCGCCGTACACGCTGCCGACGCCTCCGGTGATCGCCACGCCGCCGACCACGACGGCGCTGACCACCTGGAGCTCCCAGCCGCCCGCCGCGTCGGCGACGACCGTGCCGAACCTGGCCAGCCAGAGCACCCCGGCCAGTCCCGCCAGTCCCCCGCTCAGCAGGTAGGCCGTCATCACGCGGCGCCGTACGGGCAGGCCCGCCAGCCGCGCCGCCTCCGGGCTGGAGCCGATGGCGTAGAAGTCCCGGCCCGAGGCGTACGAGCGCAGGTAGTAGCCGGCCGCGACCATCACCAGCACCGCGATCAGCGGGAGGTACGGGATGCCCAGCACGCCGCCGTTGCCCATCGACAGCAGCGCGGGGGGCAGGTCCACGGCGTTGATCTGCCGGCCGTGGGCGATGAAGTGGTCCAGCCCCTGGATGACGTACAGCGTGCCGAGGGTCACCACGAGGGCGGGCACCCGGCCGAAGCTGACCAGCAGCCCGTTGGCCAGGCCGCAGACCGCGCCGATCGCGACGCCGAGGACGACCGCGAACACGATCCCCCGGCCGTGGTCGGCGGCGAGGAAGTCGCCGACGGTGAAGGCGACCAGGCCGACGACCGACCCGACGGACAGGTCGATGTTCTTGGTGATGATCACGAAGGACTGGCCGACGGCCAGTAGCACCAGGATCGACGCGTTGAGGAAGATGTCCTTGACGCCCTGGCCGGAGAGGAAGTTGCCGTTCACTCCGGTGGTCACCGCGACCAGCAGGACCAGTGCCGCCACGATGCTCAGTTCGCGTGCCCGGAACACCAGGTCGACCAGGCTGCGGCCGCCGCGCCCGGCGGTGACGGCGGTCATGCGCGCTCCCCCGTCCCGCCGCTGCAGTGCTCGTTCACGAAGCCCTCCCGGTCGCCGCTGCCATCACGCTCTCCTCTGTCGCCGCGTCCCGCGGGATCTCGGCGACCAGCCGCCCCTCCTGCATGACCAGCACCCGGTCGGCCATGCCGAGCACCTCGGGCAGGTCGGAGGAGATCATCAGTACGGCGAGGCCGTCGGCGGCCAGCTCGGACAGCAGCCGGTGCACCTCGGCCTTGGTGCCGACGTCGATGCCGCGGGTGGGCTCGTCGATGATGAGCACCCCCGGCCGGGTCGACAGCCACTTGCCGAGCACGACCTTCTGCTGATTGCCGCCGGACAGCACGTTGACCGCGTCCGACAGCCGGTTGAACTTGAGCTGGAGCCTGATCGCCCAGTCGCGGGCCCGGTCCCGCTCGGCGGCCCGCGAGATCACCGGACCGCGGCGGAGGTTCTTCAGACCGGTGAGGCCGATGTTGCGCTCGATCGACTGCTCCATCACCAGGCCCTGCTGCCGCCGGTCCTCGGGGACCAGGGCGAGGCCCGCCGACATCGCGGCGGTCGGCGACGCGGCCGGAAGCCCGCGCCCGTTCACCTCGACCGACCCGGCGTCCCAACGGTCGACGCCGAAGATCGCGCGGGCGACCTCGCTGCGTCCCGCGCCGACGAGCCCGGCGAGCGCGACGATCTCGCCGCGCCGTACCTCGAAGGAGACGTCGGTGAAGACGCCCTCCCGGGTGAGCCGGTGAACCTTGAGCGCCACCTCGCCGGGGACGGTGTCCAGCTTGGGATAGAGGGCGTCGAGGTCGCGGCCGACCATGCGCCGGATCAGGTCGTCGTGGGTCATCCCGGCCACCGGCTCGCTGGCGATCCAGGTGCCGTCGCGGAGGGTCGTGACCCGCTGGCAGAGCTCGAAGATCTCGTCCAGGCGGTGCGAGATGAACAGGACCGCGCATCCCTGCTCGCGCAGGGCCTTGACCACGTTGAAGAGACGGGCGACCTCGGCGCCGGACAGCGCCGCGGTGGGCTCGTCCATGATCAGCACCCGGGCGTCCCTGGAGAGTGCCTTGGCGATCTCGACGAGCTGCTGGTCGGCGATGGACAGGCCGCGGGCGGGCTGCTCGGGGTCGAGTGCCACGCCGAGCCGCTTGAACAGCTCGGCGGCGCGGCCGTGCATGGCCCCGCGGTCGATACGGCGGAGCGCGGCGCGCGGCTGGCGGCCGATGAAGATGTTCTCCGCGACCGACAGGTCGGGGAACATCGTCGGCTCCTGGTAGATCACGGCGACGCCCGCGTTCTGGGCGTCGGCCGGGCTGTGGAACTCGACCGGCTCCCCGTCGAGCAGAAGCTGTCCGGTGTCCGGCCGGTACACCCCGGTCAGGGTCTTCACCAGCGTGGACTTCCCGGCGCCGTTCTCACCCGCGAGGGCGTGCGCCTCCCCGGCGAACAGCTCTAGGGAGACGTCGCGGAGCGCCTGCACGGCACCGAACGCCTTGCTCACCCCGCGCAGCGCCAGGACGGGCGGCGCGTCTCCTCCGGGCGGCTCGGTCACCGCGCCCACCCCTTCCCAGAAAAACGTTTTAGCGAACTGCACCCGGACGGTAATCGCCCTGCTAGAAGCTTGTCAATGGGAGATGAAGCGCTCGTTTCCAGAGCGTTACCCAGCTCCCGATGCAGGATACGTGCAACCATGCTGACCTGCATGTTCAGGTAAGGTCTTGCCAAATCCGGCTAACACGTTTTAATAGATCACGATCGGAGGAGGGCAGTTGGGCACCGTGACCATCAAGGAGGTCGCCCAGCGCGCGGGGGTGTCTCCAGGCACGATCTCCAACGTGCTCAACCGGCCGGAGCGGGTGGCCCCGGCCACCCGGAAACGCGTCGAGGAGGCGATCCGCGAGCTGGGGTTCGTCCGGCACGGCTCGGCGTCGACGCTGCGCGCCGGTCACAGCCGGATCATCGGCCTGTCCGTGATGGACATCGGCAACCCGTTCTTCACCGACGTCGCGGCGGGTGTCGAGGAGACCGCGAGCGCGCTCGGCTACGCCGTGATCCTGGGCAACTCGGCCGGCTCGCTGGCCAAGGAGGAGCGCAACCTGCGCGTCCTGGCCGAGCAGCGCGTGCGCGGCGTCCTCATCACGCCGTCGGACGACGATCCGGCCCGGTTCGACCAGCTGCGCGAGCGGGACATCAGCGTCGTCCTCGTCGATCACCCGGCGCACCGCCCGGACCAGTGCTCGGTCACGGTCAACGACGTGGGTGGCGGCCAGATGGCCGTGGCGCACCTGCTCGGCCGGGGTGCCCGGCGGATCTGCCACCTCACCGGCCCGCTGACCATCCGGCAGTGCCGCGAGCGAAAGCTCGGCGCCGAGCAGGCCGTGATCGCCGCCGGCCTCGATCCCGCCACCACGCTCGAACTCGTCGAGGCGCCCGCGATGACGGCCCGCGCCGGACAGCAGGCGGCCGAGCGCATGCTCGACACCGGCCTGCTCCCCGAGGCGGTGTTCTGTGCCAACGACCTGCTCGCCGTCGGCGTACTGCGCGGCCTGCTCCTCGCCGGCGTGAACGTCCCCGACGACGTCGCCCTGATCGGCTACGACGACATCGACTTCGCCGCCGCCTCCACGGTGTCGCTCAGTTCGATCAGACAGCCCACGTACCGGCTCGGCCAGATCGCCACCGAACTGCTGCTCGACGAGTGCGACAACCCCGGCACGCACGCCCACCAGCAGATCATGTTCCAACCCGAGCTCGTCCTGCGCGAGTCCACCGGCTCCCCCCGCTGAGAGGTACGAAATGAGCGTTCACGCGGCTGTCGATCTCGGCGCGTCCAGCGGCCGGGTGATGACCGTACGGATCGACGGCGACCGGCTCGACCTCACCGAGACGCACCGCTTCGCCAACCGGCCGGTCCGCGTCGGCGGGACCCTCCACTGGGACGTCCTGGCGCTGTACCGGGGCGTGCTGGACGGGCTCGGCCGGGCCGGGCGGGTCGACTCGATCGGCATCGACTCCTGGGCGGTCGACTACGGCCTGCTCGACGCCTCAGGACGGCTGATCGGCAACCCGGTGCACTACCGCGACGAGCGGACCGCCGGGATCATGGAACGCGTCTCCGCCGAGCTGGGGGCGGGCACGCTCTACCAGGTCGGCGGCCTCCAGTTCCTGCCGTTCAACACGATCTACCAGCTGCTCGCCGATCCGCTGCTCGACCGGGCGGAGACGCTGCTGCTGATCCCCGACCTGCTGGCGTACTGGCTGACCGGCTCCGTCGGGGCCGAGGTCACCAACGCCTCCACCACCGGCCTGTACGACGTGCGCGCCGGGTCCTGGGCGCACGATCTGGCCGACCGGCTGGGCCTCCCGTCCCGGATCCTGCCCGCGCTGCGGCCGCCCGGCGCCCCCGCGGGGACGCTGCGCGCCGACGTCGCCGCCGAGGCCGGACTGCCCGGCGCCACCCCGGTCACCGCGGTCGCCTCGCACGACACCGCGTCGGCCGTGGCCGCGGTCCCGGCGACCGGCGGGCGGTTCGCCTACATCTCCTCGGGCACCTGGTCGCTGGTCGGCCTCGAACTGCCCCGGCCCGTGCTCACCGAGGAGAGCCGGCTGGCCAACTTCACCAACGAGGGCGGTCTGGACGGGACCATCCGCTACCTCCGCAACGTGATGGGGCTGTGGATCCTCCAGGAATGCCTGCGCGCGTGGGGTGAGAGCGACCTTCCCGCGCTGCTGGCCGCCGCCGGGCGGGCCCGGCCGTTCGAGGCCGTCATCGATCCGGACGACCCGGCCTTCCTGCCGCCGGGTGACATGCCCGCCAGGATCGCGGACTTCTGCGCGCGCACCGGCCAGCGCCCGCCCACCGGCAGGGCGGAAGCCGTACGCACCGTGCTGGAGGGCCTGGCCCTCGCCTACCGCAGGACACTCCGCGACGCCGTACGGCTCAGCGGGCAACAGGTGGACGTCGTCCACGTCGTCGGCGGCGGTGCCCGGAACGCGCCGCTCTGCCAGATGACCGCCGACGCCACCGGCCTTCCCGTGGTCGCCGGTCCGGTGGAGGCCGCCGCGCTCGGCAACGCGCTGGTCCAGGCCCGCGCCCAGGGCGTGGTCTCCGACATCCGCGCCCTCGTCCGCCACAGCGAGCGGCTCGTGACGTACGAGCCGCGGGGAGACCGCGCGGCCTGGGACGCCGCCGAAATGCGCCTCGCCGAGCTCACGGCCGAGCTTCCCCCGGACCTCACCGCCAGGCGCTGACCAGGTCATCCGGCCCGTACGCGGTCACGCCGGAGCAGGACACCCCGCTCCTCGACACCGCGACCAGCGGGAGTTGCCCGCGCGGCGAGCTCCGCGTCCCGCCCGATGAAGTCGGCCATGCTGAATGGCACTTCGAGGGATGCTATCGCCGGCGAAACTATCGTCGATCGAAGTATTCACGCCTGGCCGAGGCGGCGGAGCAGCTGCTCACGTCTGAGTTCGAGGTCCTCGATCAACGCTTCCTGCTGTTCGACCTGGGTGATCACGGCCGACATCTCGGCGGCGTCCGTGGGGCCGGCCCCACGCTCCCCGATCTCCCTGCGCATGTCCACCACCTCCTGGCGCAACCGCACCAGATCGGCGTCCACCCGCTCCAACTGCTCCCTGTACTTCAGTTCGTTCATCGATTCCCGCCCGTCGTCGTAGGCCGTCCTTCAACGACATTCCCCTACACACCGGACTAATCGGGCTCAGGGCGCCAGGTAGACGACGGTTCCGTCCGTACGGGCGGTCTGCGCGGCCCTGAACCGGGCGACGAGGAAGGACGGCATCAGCGCGTCGGCCTCCTCGGCGGTGAAGAACCCGAAGTCGTCGAGCTCCTCGTCCTGCAGGACGATGCCGTCGCCGCCGTCCAGCGTGCCGCAGTCGAAGAGGAAGTGCACCAGCGGGACCGGACGGTCGTCCAACGGCTCCACCCAGTTGACGACGAGCAGCGGCCCGACCGGCAGCGTCAGGCTCAGCTCCTCGCGCACCTCCCTGCCGCAGGCCGCCTCGGGCGACTCGCCCTCGTCGACGTGCCCGCCGGGCCAGCCCCAGTGATCGCGATAGTTCGGCTTGACCAGCAGCACGCGGCCGGCGGGGTCCGTGATGAACCCGCCGGCGGCCACGATCACCTTGTGCAACCCGGCGTAGAACACGTCAGCGGGGATCACGGGCGGGCCCTCCAGTGGAATGGACGCATGCCCCCGAGCATAGATCGTCACCCTCTCGGGGTGGCAGATCACTGGTGAGCTGCGGATTCGGGGCGTCACCCCGGCTCCCGGCAGGTCGTCCCCTACGCGGCCCCCAGGGATGTCCAGTAGCTCTCGAGGCGGACCCGGGTGTCGTCCGCTCCGTCGACGGCAGGAGCACGGGTTGGTCTTCCGGCCGGAGGTTTCCGGCCTTATCGATTCCTACGGTTTCCCTGTGACAGGGAAGACGCCGACGCGCCGCCGTAGAAACCTCGCCGCCTCGATCGGAGGCTGGAGCGCCCGCCACAGATGGTGGGCGTTGCTCATCTGGACCGCCTTCGTGATCGTCTCGGTGTTCGCCGGGAACGCCGTCGGCGTCGCGAAGATGAAGTCGTACGAGAACGCGAACGGCGATTCCCGTGAAGCCGCGCGGATCCTGGACGGAGCCGGGTTCGAGGACGTGGCGAGCGAGGTCGTCCTCCTCCAGAGCGGCACCCTGACCATCAAGGACCGGCGGTTCCGCGACGCCGTCGCCGATGTGAAGAAGGCCGTCGAGGCCACCGGCCAGGTCGAACACGTGCGCACGCCGTACGACAAGGAGCCGTCGCCGGTCACCGAGGACGGGAAGACGGCGCTGGTCCAGTTCGACATGAAGGGCGAGGGCGCGACCGCCAAGGATCGGGTCCGGCCGGTACTCGACGCGGTGGCCGGGGTCGCGGCCGCGCATCCCGGCGTGCGGATCGAGCAGGCGGGAGGAGCAAGCTCGGCCAAGCTGATCGGCGAGGCGATCGACGAGGACTTCGTCCGCGCGGAGCGGCTCTCGCTGCCGATCACCATCGGCATCCTGCTCGCCGCCTTCGGCGCGTTGCTGGCCGCGGTGGTCCCGGTCGCGCTGGCGATGACGGCGATCTTCTCCGCCACCGGCCTGCTGGCCCTGACCAGCCACCTCCTCCACGTGGACGACGCGACGAGCAACGTGATGCTGCTGATCGGCCTCGCGGTCGGCGTGGACTATTCGCTCTTCTACATCATGCGCGAGCGGGAGGAGAGGGCGAAGGGCCGGGGCAAACGGAGGGCCATGGAGATCGCGGCGGCCACGTCGGGCCGGGCCGTCCTGGTCTCCGGCGTCACCGTGATCGTGGCGATGGCGGGGATGTTCCTGACCGGCAACGGCATCTTCATGGGCTTCGCCGAGGGAACGATCCTCGTGGTGCTGACGGCCGTGGTCGGCTCGCTGACCGTGCTCCCCGCGCTGCTCTCACTGATCGGCGACAAGATCGACGCCCGGGTGATCCACGGCACGGTACGCGCCGTCACCCGCGGCCGGGTCACCTGGCGGCGCGTCCTCGGCGTGCGTGGCGGCGAGAGCCGCTTCTGGGGCGCGGTCCTCGGCCCGGTGCTGCGCCGCCCGGCGATCTCCGCCGTCCTCGCCGGCGGACTGCTCGTCGCGCTGGCGATCCCCGCGGTGGGCCTGAAGACCGGCCCGCAGACCATCGACGACCTCCAGGGCGACTACGCGATCGCGGAGACCTTCAAGCGGATCGACAAGGCGTTCCCCGGCGGCAACGAGCCGGCCGTGGTCGTGCTCAAGGCGGCCGACGCGACCTCCCCCGAGGTCACCTCGGCGATCGAGGAGTTCCGGAAGCGGGCGCTGGCCACCGGCGAGGCGAACGAACCATTCAACGTCTCGATAAATCCGGACAAGACGGTGGCGCGGATCGCCATCGGAATCAAGGGAACCGGCACCGACGCCGTGTCCGAGCACGCCATCCACACGCTGCGCGAGAAGGTCATCCCCGCCACCATCCCCGGCGCCCATGTCACCGGCGCCACCGCGGGCTCGATGGACTTCAACGAGCAGCTGGCCCGGAGCCTGCCGCTCGTGTTCGGGTTCGTGCTGCTGTTCGCGTTCCTCCTGCTGCTGGCCTCGTTCCGCTCCCTGGTGGTCGCGGTCAAGGCCATCGTGCTCAACCTGCTGTCCGTCGCGGCGGCGTACGGCGTGCTCGTGCTGGTCTTCCAGAAGGGGTACGGCGAGAGCCTGCTGGGCTTCGAGTCCACCGGGACGATCACCGACTGGTTGCCGCTGTTCCTGTTCGTGATCCTCTTCGGGCTCTCGATGGACTACCACGTCTTCATCCTGAGCCGGGTGCGTGAGGCGTACGACAGGGGCATGCGGACCGAGGACGCGGTCGCGTACGGCATCAGGAGCACGGCGGCCGTGGTGACCAGCGCGGCGCTCATCATGGTGGCGGTGTTCGCGACGTTCGCCACGCTGTCGCTGCTGACCTTCATGCAGCTCGGGGTCGGCCTGGCGGTGGCGGTCCTGATCGACGCCACGATCGTGCGGGCGGTGCTGCTGCCCGCGACCATGAAGCTGCTCGGCGACTGGAACTGGTACCTGCCCCGCTGGCTCCGGTGGCTGCCCCAGCTCTCCCATGGCGAGGAAAGCGAGGAGGAGGAGGAGGAGCGGCCCGCCGATCGGGACCGCGTCCCGGTCCCGGTCGGCTGACGCCTCGGGCGGGCTACGGCATCAGACCGAGGAGGGCGAACTTGCGTGCCTGCGCGGGCTCGGCCATCCGCTGGACCTCCTTCAGGTTCGTCCCGAGTACGACGATCGTGTTGTTGGGCGTGCCCTTCACCCGGACCGCGAGCCTGCCGTCCGTGAGGTAGGTGGCGCCGATCAGGCTGCCCTTGACCGGCAGCTTGATGGTGCTCCCTGTCACGGTGTCGACCAGCGTGGGACGGAACCACAGCGGCCAGGAGCCGTCGCCGCCGGGGGAACTCGCACCGATCTTGTTGACGATCACCCGGCGGCCGTCGGGCGACAGGCTCTGGACGTGGTTCGCGAGCTTGATCCCCGCCGCCCGCCGGGTCTTCCCGGTGGTGGTGTCGAGGAGGAAGACGCCGTCGGTGGTTCCGGCGTAGCCGGCCAGGTAGCGGCCCCCCGCCGACCAGGCGAGGTGGCACACCCCGTACGACTTGCCGATCTTGCGGCGGTTCTTGCCGTCGGCGCCGACGATCCCGATGGGAGCCATGGACTCCGCAGCGGTCATCGCGTACGCGATGCGGGTGGAGTCGGCGGACCAGACAGGGGTGGCGCACGGAACGCCGGAGACCGCGCCCTTGGCGACGACGGTGTCGCTCGTTCCCTGGGTCACGTGCAGGCGCCCGTTGTCGTCGACCCAGGCGACCTTCTTCCCGTCGGGCGCGGCCGAGATCTGGATCATGGTGCCGACCTTGGTCTTCGTGAAGCCCCTGCCCGGCAGGTACGTGTGGACGATGGCCGCGGTCCCCTCGTATCCGAGGAAGGTCGCCCCGCTCACCTGCCGCGCCGCCGCCTGGGCCGGGGCCGGAACGGCGAGGAGGGGGAGGGCGAGCACCGGCAGAGCCGTCATGATTCGCATAGCCGTAACGATTATCGGATCATCGCCACAAACGGCAATCCAACCCCCAATTTGTCCGGAAAAATCATGTTTAGGTAAAGTTTGCGGCATGGGGGCCTTCGGAATCGTTCGACGGCCCCTGACCTTCTGGATCGTGGGCGTGCTCGCCTACATCGTCGCCGTCTTCCACCGCCAGTCGCTCGGCGTGAGCGCGATCGACGCGACGGCCAGGTTCGGCATCGGCGCGACGGGCCTCTCCCTCCTCGCGATGCTCCAACTGCTCGTCTACGCGACCATGCAGATCCCGGTCGGCGTCCTGGTCGACCGGCTGGGATCCAGAAAGATGATCATCATCGGCGCGGCCGTCATGGCCGCGGGGCAGGTCGTCTTCGCGCTCGCGGACGGCCTGCTCGGAGCCGTCGCCGGCCGGGTCCTGATCGGTTCCGGCGACGCGCTGACCTTCATCAGCGTGATCCGCATCGTGAACCTCTGGTTCCCGGCCCGCAGGAACCCCCTGATCGTGCAGATCACCGCCCAACTCGGCCAGGTGGGCGCGATCGTGTCGGCGGTGCCGCTGATCAGCTCACTGCACTCGTACGGCTGGACCCCCACCTTCCTCGGCGCAGCCGCCCTCAGCGTGCTCGTGCTCGTCTCGGCGGTGATCCTCCTGCGCGACCGGAGACCGGACGCGACCACCGCGGGGATGGGAGTGCGCGCCGCGTGGGCTCACCCGGGCACCCGGCTGGGCATGTGGACCCACGCCGCGACCCAGTGCTCCTCGGCCGCGTTCACGATGTTGTGGGGATATCCGTACCTGGTCGAGAGCCAGGGGCTGTCCCCGCACGCCGCCGGCCTGCTGATCACCATGCTGACCGTGCTGTCGATGACGGCCGGGCCGCTGCTCGGCTACCTCGCCGGGCGGTTCCCGTTCCACCGTTCCCGGATGGTGCTGATCGTCATCGGCGCGACGGCGGCGGCGTGGACCGCGGTGCTGCTGTGGCCTGGCCACGCCCCGCAGTGGGTGCTCGTGCTGCTCGTGGTCGTGCTCGCGACGAACGGCCCCGGCTCGGCCATCGGCTTCGACTACGCGCGGACGTTCAATCCCACCGAGCGCATCGGCGTGGCCACCGGCATCGTCAACAGCGGCGGCTTCGCGGCGTCGATGACGGTGATCGCCACGGTCGGCGTCCTCGTCGACCTGGTCGGGGACTACCGCTGGGCGTTCGCCGTGCAGTACCCCATCTGGCTGCTCGGCGCGGTGCAGGTCGTCCGCTACCGCGTGCGCGCCCGGCGCCTCCAGCCGGCCCCGACCCTAAACCCCAACCCCGGCACCGCCTCAGCCTGAGACTGGGGCACCGGTCGGTACGAAGGGGTCGGCGAAGTGCCCGGTGCCCAGGACGGCGACGCGGCCGAGGAGAGCGACCCGGCTGCGCACCGCCAGTTCCGGATCCTCGTCGTAGACATAGGTGATCGTGGGATCACGCAGCTGCTCCGGATGGAGCACCACGTCCCCGCTGAGCGCGAGATCGCCCACCTCGACCGTCTGGTGCCCAGGGGTGTGGCCGGGGCTGTGGACGGCGGTGATCCCGGGCAGCAGCTCGGCCGTGCCGTCCAGGATCTGGATCGAGTCGCCGAGCGGGACGACGACCTGGTCGCGCATCGGACCACGCACCCAGTCGAGCTCGGCCCGCTGTACGGCATAGCGCGCGTTGGGGAACGCGGGACCGTCACCGGTGGCGCTGCCGCTCGCGTGGTCGCTGTGCAGGTGCGTCAGGACGACCAGGTCCACATCCGCCGCGGCGACGCCGTGGGCGGACAGCTCCTCGAACAGGCGTCCCGGCACGGGTGCCCAGCTCGCCGCGGGAGACCCGGCTCCGCCGATCCCCGTGTCGACCAGGACGGTACGGCCGGCCGCCCGCAACAGATAGCAGTGGAAGTGGAGGATCCACTCCTCGCCGTCCGCGAACGATCCTCCGGGGAACATCTCGGGCAGCGGCTTGCGGATGTGCGAGCCCATCGGCCCCACCGCATCACACAACGGGATGACCTCGACACCGGACACGATCCTCGCTTCATGCGCCATGGCCCACACGATAGGAGAATCAGGGCGCTCCCATATCTCGCTCATCTATCTCGCTCCACGCCGACTTCGGCACGAAGGCCCACAGATCGCCCCGGGCGTAGCGTCACCCCGCACCGGGGCACGCCATGATGGAACGCATGCTCGCCGACGTGATCGATCACCTGACCTGCCCGGTCTGCCGGGAACGGCTGGCACTGGCCGGAGGCACCGTCAGGTGCGAGCGCGGGCACAGCTTCGACGTCGCGCGGCAGGGATACGTCAGCATGCTGACGGGATCGGCGGTCCCCGGCACGGCCGACACCCCGGCGATGGTGGCGGCCCGCGCGGACTTCCTCGCCGCCGGCCACTACGCGCCGCTCGCCGGCCGTCTCGCCCGGCTCTGCGCGGACGCGTCCGTGGTCGCGGACGCGGGCGCGGGAACCGGCTACTACCTCGCGCACGCCCTTCCCGGCCGTGCCGTCGGCATCGCGCTCGACGTCTCCAGGCACGCGATCAAGCGGGCGGCGCGGGCGCACCCCCGGATCGGCGCCCTGGTCGCGGACGTGTGGCGGCCGCTCCCCGTCCGGGACGCGAGCGTGGACGTGCTGCTCAACGTGTTCGCGCCGCGCAACCCCTCCGAGTTCGCGCGCGTCCTGCGGCCCGAGGGGACGCTCGTGGTGGTCACGCCGGCCGCCGGCCACCTGCGCCCACTGGTGGAGCGCCTCGGCCTGTTGTCGGTGGACGAGGACAAGGAGCGGCGACTGGAGGCGGCGTTCGGCGACCGGTTCACGAAGGCGGGACGCGAGGACGTGGAGATCACGCTCGACCTCTCCCATCCGGCGGTCGAGGCCGTGGTGGGGATGGGCCCGAGCGCCTGGCACACCGACCCGGGCACGCTGGCCGAGGGCGTCCGCGCACTGCCCGATCCGGTACGCGTGACCGCGTCGTTCCAGATCACCACATGGACGCGAAAGCTCTCCTGATACTCCAGTGACTAAAGGGGCATTTCGCCAGAAATTCCGCTTTAAGATCCTCCGGTTCTCCGGCCATTCCGCAGATTCGCGGGACATACTTGACGCGACCCCGCCGGCACCGATTCCAGGGGAGGCTGCTTGAAAGCCGAGGAGCGCTGGCAGGCCAGGTTCCGCGCGCCACGCATGACCCTGCCGACATGGGCCCGCCAAGCACCACATCACGCCGTGTACCGCGGCGACGCCTCCGGCACCTGGGAGATCCACGCCTGGGACCGCTCGACCGGCCGTACCCGCCAGGTGACCGACCGGCCCGGCGGCACCACGCACGCGGCCATCGACCCCACCGGCCAGTGGATCTGGTGGTTCGCCGACACCGACGGCGACGAGTACGGCGGGTGGATGCGCCAACGGTTCTCCGGCGGCCCCGACATCCCGGTGGACACGCCCCCCGGTCACCCCGGCGGGCTCGGCCTGTCCGTCGCGGGCGGCGCGGCGGTCGGGCGGTCCGGCCGCGACGGCTTCCAGGTCCTGCTCGTCCGCGACCAGGAGGACCCGGTCACGATCTACGAGCACGGCGAGCGCGCCTCCGTGGCCGCGATGTCCCTCGACGGGTCGCTCATCGCGATCGACCACAGCGAGCACGGCGACTCCCGTCATCCCGCCCTGCGGGTCGTCAGGGCGAACGGCCGCACCGTCGGCGAGCTGGACGACGGCACCGGCAAGGGCGTGACCGGCGTCCGGTTCGCCCCCGCGCTCGGCGACCGGCGACTGCTCGTCCTGCACGAACGGCGCGGCCGGCACGAGCCGCTGATCTGGGACCCCGCCACCGGCGAGCAGCGGGAGATCTGGCTCCGGGTGCCCGGGGAGATCGACGCGGACTGGTACCACGACGGCCGCGCCCTGCTCATCGTGCACAACCACCGAGGCCGTACGGAGCTCCTGAAGTACGACCTCACCGGCGGCGGGCTCACCCCGATCGACAGCCCGCGCGGCGTCATCGACGCGGCGGCCCCACGCCCGGACGGCACCGTGGAGTACTCCTGGTCGAGCGCCTCCCAGCCGCCCGTGATCAGGTCGAGCAACGGCCACGTGGTGATGAACCCCGGGCGGGCCGCGCCGGCCTCGGTGCCCGTCGAGGACGTCGACGTCGAGGGCCCCGGCGGCCGGATCCACGCGCTGATCTCCCGGCCGGAGGCCGGTGCCCCGCCGTACCCCACGGTGTTCCTCCTGCACGGCGGGCCGGCCGCGCAGGACGGCGACGCGTTCCTGCCCGGTGTCGCGGCCTGGGTGGCCAGCGGGTTCGCCGTGGTCCGGGTCAACTACCGCGGCTCCATCGGATACGGCTCCGCCTGGCGCGACGCCCTGCACGGGGACGTCGGGCACATCGAGCTCGCCGACGTGACGGCGGTGCGCGAATGGGTGGTCGGCCGGGGCGTCGCCGATCCCGAACGGCTCGTCCTCGCCGGCGGATCGTGGGGCGGCTACCTCACGCTCCTCGGCCTGGGCACCCAGCCGAAGATCTGGGCCGCCGGCATCGCCGCCGCGCCCATCGCCGACCACGCCGCCGCGTACGAGGACGAGGCGGAGCGGCTGCGGGCCTACCATCGGGCGCTGCTCGGGGGGTCACCCGACGAGATGCCCGAGCGGTACGCCGCGTCCTCCCCCATCACCTACGCCGACCTGGTCCAGGCGCCGCTGCTGGTCCTCGTCGGCGAGAACGACCCCCGGTGCCCGATCCGGCAGATGGAGGACTATCTCGAGGCCCTGGCCCGGCGAGGGCACGACGCGCACACCTACCGGTACGACGCGGGGCACGGCACGCTCGTGGTGGAGGAGCGCATCCGGCAGATGTCCCTCCAGATCGACTTCGCGATCAGGGCGCTCGCAGAACGAGAATAGCCAGGTCGTCGGCGCTCGGCTCGGGGGCGAAGTCCTGGCAGGCACGGCGGATCCGCTCGGCCACCGCCCGCGCGGACAGGTCCACGCACTCCGCCAGCAGCTTGGCCAGCCCGCCGTCGTCGTCGAGCAGCCGCGAGCCGCACCGCCTCTCGGTCACCCCGTCGGTGACCCCGAGCAGCACGTCGCCGGACTCCAGCCGGACGCTCTCCTCGTGGAACTCCGCCTCCGGGAAGACGCCGAGCAGGGACTGCGGGGACGCGACGGCCTCCACGACGCCGCTCGGCCGGAGCCGGAGCGCCTCGGGATGCCCGGCGGACACCAGGTTGATGTCGAGGCCGCCCTCCGTACGCGTGATCTCGCCGTGCAGCAGGGTCAGGAACCTGGCCCTGTCGCCCTCCTCAAGGATCGCCTGGTTGAGCCGGGCGACCACGGCGGCGACGCCGTACCCCTCCCGGGCGAGCAGGCGGAGCGCGTGCCGGGCGAGGCCGGTGACCGCCGCCGCGACCGGGCCGGTGCCGCAGACGTCGCCGATGGCGAACCGCCAGACGCCGTCTCCGACGGGGAACAGGTCGTAGAAGTCCCCGCCGACCTCGTTGGTCTCCCCGGCGGGCTCGTAGATGACGTGGGAGTCCAGGCCGGGTGTGTGCGGCTCCTCCGGAGGCAGCAGGCTGCGCTGGAGCGCCAGGTTCGCCGCCGCCTGCTGGGCGTACAGCCGGGCGTTGTCCATCGCCAGGGCGGCCCGCCGGCAGAGGTCCTCGGCGAGTTGCATGACCTCGTCGGGGAAACGGTCGCTGCGGCCGACGCACATGATGCCGAGCCGCCGCCCGCGCGCGGTCAGCGGGAACGCCAGCGCCTGCCACTCACCCACGTGCAGCACGGCGGGTCCGTCGCCCGGCGGCATGGCGATGTCCGCGAGCTCGTCACGAAGCGCGTCCATCTGCGTCTCGTCGGCGTGCCAGAGGTAGGCGGGCACCACGTCGCCGGAGCCGTGTTCCACGGTGTAGACGGCACACCAGGTCGCGAGCCTCGGCACCACGATCTGGGCGATGATCGCCGGGACCATGTCGGGGTCGAGCGTCCCCGCGAGCAGGTCGCTGGCGTCCGCGAGGAAGCCGAGCCAGCCCGGCCCGTGCATCGCCTCGCCCACCCACTCCTCGCTGGTACGGCCGACGCCTCCGGGCAGGTCGATCCGCGCCCAGCGAGTGCGGGCGGATCCGCTGAACGTGACGCCCCAGGAGACGGCGTTCGTGGGCGGATGGACCGCATCCGCCTCACCCTTCTCGCGCACCTCCACCTGGACGGAGTCACCGTGGTGCACCCACATGACCTCGAAAGGACCGTCTCCGGCCTCCTCGACGAGGTCGCCGGCGAGACGCTCGGCGTCGACGCTCACGGACATGGCGGCCCACGCGGTCATCACTTCACGCGTGAACCGCCTCGCGGCTGGTACGGCCTCATCACCCGGCGCGAAGGACGCGGCGAGCACGGCACGTGGGGTAGTTGTCACCGGTTCCGTGTTATCACACTTCGACCTGACCCTCGTCAAACAAGCAGACGACTACATGCCACGGAACGTGACAGACTGGCATGAGGTTCGTGCTCGGCACGGCTGCGGTTCCACCGTGCTCGTTGGACCTGAAAATCCCGCAGGGGAAGGAGGCTCGATGTCGCGTGCCAACGGTGAGGCCGCAGATTCGGAGCGGTGCTACACCGAGTCCGACCTGAAGCCGCTGCTCGACACGCTCGTCACATGGCGGGACGGCGACTTCCGCCGTCGTGTGCCGCACGCGCCTCCCGGCATCCTCAGCGAGATACGTCTCCTTCTCAACGAGGTCGCCGACCGACGCGAGCACCTGGCGAACGAGTTGGTACGCGTCCGGCGTGAGGTCGTACGCGAGGGCCGGTTCGCCGAGCGTCTCATGCCCGGCCCCGGAGTCGGCCTGTGGGCGGAGAACGTCGAGTCCGTCAACGACCTGCTCGACGCGCTGGTCACCCCGGTCAGCAGCGCGGCCGACGTGATCGACGCCGTCGCCAAGGGCGACCTCTCCCGCCGCATCGACATCTCACGGAGTGCCCGCGGCGAGGTGCGGCGGCTCGGTAAGGCCGTCAACGGCATGGTGGACCAGCTCGCCCTCTTCACCTCCGAGGTGACGAGGGTCACCAAGGACGTCGGCACCGAGGGCAAGCTCGGCGGCCGGGCCAACGTGCGCGGCATGTCGGGCAGCTGGCGCGACCTCACCGAGGCCGTCAACACGATGTCCGGCCGCGTCTCGGCGCAGGTCCGCGACATCGCCGTCGTCACGACCGCGGTGGCCCGCGGCGACCTGAGCCGCAAGGTCACGGTCGACGCGGTCGGTGAGATGTTCGAGCTGAAGAACACCGTGAACACGATGGTGGACCAGCTCTCGGCCTTCGCCGAGGAGGTCACCCGCGTGGCCCGCGAGGTCGGCACCGAAGGCCGCCTCGGCGGCCAGGCCCAGGTCCGCGGCGTCTCCGGCGTCTGGAAGGACCTCACCGACAACGTCAACTTCATGGCGAACAACCTCACCTCACAGGTCCGCCAGATCGCCGCCGTCTCCACCGCCGTCGCACAGGGCAACCTCTCCAAGAAGATCACCGTCGACGCCCAGGGCGAGATCCTTGAGCTCAAGGACACCCTCAACACGATGGTGGACCAGCTCTCCGCCTTCGCCGACGAGGTCACCCGCGTCGCCCGCGAGGTCGGCACCGAAGGCCGCCTCGGCGGCCGCGCCGAGGTCAAGGGCGTGTCCGGCGTCTGGAAGGACCTCACCGACAACGTCAACTCGATGGCCAAGAACCTCACCTACCAGGTGCGGAACATCGCCCAGGTGACCACGGCCGTCGCGAACGGCGACCTGACCCGCAAGATCGACGTGGACGCCCAGGGCGAGATCCTTGAGCTGAAGAGCACCATGAACACGATGGTGGACCAGCTCTCCTCGTTCGCCGACGAGGTCACCCGCGTCGCCCGCGAGGTCGGCACCGAAGGCCGCCTCGGCGGCCAGGCCCAGGTCCGCGGCGTCTCCGGCGTCTGGAAGGACCTCACCGACAACGTCAACTTCATGGCGAACAACCTCACCTCACAGGTCCGCCAGATCGCCGCCGTCTCCACCGCCGTCGCACAGGGCAACCTCTCCAAGAAGATCACCGTCGACGCCCAGGGCGAGATCCTTGAGCTCAAGGACACCATGAACACGATGGTGGACCAGCTCTCCGCCTTCGCCGACGAGGTCACCCGCGTCGCCCGCGAGGTCGGCACCGAAGGCCGCCTCGGCGGCCAGGCCCGCGTCCTCGGCGTCTCCGGCGTCTGGAAGGACCTCACCGACAACGTCAACTCGATGGCGAACAACCTGACCTACCAGGTGCGCGACATCGCCGAGGTGACCACCGCCGTCGCGAACGGCGACCTGACCCGCAAGATCGACGTGGACGCCCAGGGCGAGATCCTGGCGCTGAAGACGACGATCAACACGATGGTGGACCAGCTCTCCTCGTTCGCGTCCGAGGTCACCCGCGTCGCCCGGGAGGTCGGCTCCGAGGGCCGCCTCGGCGGCCAGGCGCGCGTCGAGGGCGTCGAGGGCATCTGGAAGGGCCTCACCGAGAACGTGAACGAGCTGGCCGGTCGCCTCACCACTCAGGTGCGCGCCATCGCCGCCGTGACCAGCGCGGTCGCCCGCGGCGACCTCACCCAGTCGATCACCGCGGAGGCCGAGGGCGAGCTGGCCGACCTCAAGGACAACATCAACACGATGGTGGGCAACCTGCGGCTCACCACCAAGGCCAACCAGGAGCAGGACTGGCTCAAGTCCAACCTGGCCAGGATCTCCCGCCTCATGCAGGGCCACCGCGACCTGATCGAGGTCGCCCGGCTGATCATGAGCGAGCTCACGCCGCTCGTGTCCGCCAGCCACGGCGCGTGCTACCTGGTCGTGGACGGCGAGCTCACCCTGATCGCGGGGTACGGCATCCAGCCCGGGTCGAGCCCCCGCCAGCGTTTCGCCCTCGGCGAGGGGATCGTCGGCCAGGCGGCCCTGGAGACCCAGCAGATCATCCTGGAGAACGTCCCGGCCGAGTACATCACGATCGAGACCGGCCTCAGCACGTCCACCCCGGCCCAGATCGTGGTCCTGCCGATCCTGTTCGAGAGCCAGGTGCTCGGCGTCCTGGAGATGGCCTCGTTCAACCAGTTCAGCGAGGTGCACCTCGCCTTCCTGACCCAGCTCGTGGAGACCATCGGCGTCACGATCAACACGATCATCGCCAACTCCCGCACCGAGGACCTGCTCAAGGAGTCCCAGCGCCTCGCGATCGAGCTGCAGGAGCGCTCCGACGAGCTCCAGCGCCAGCAGGAGGAGCTGCGCCGGTCCAACGCCGAGCTGGAGGACAAGGCCGCGCTGCTGGCCAAGCAGAACCGCGCGATCGAGATCCAGAACTTCCAGATCGAGCAGGCCAGGCGCACCCTGGAGGAGCGGGCCGAGCAGCTCGCGGTCTCCTCGCGCTACAAGTCCGAGTTCCTCGCCAACATGTCCCACGAGCTGCGCACCCCGCTGAACAGCCTGCTCGTGCTGGCCAAACTGCTCACGGAGAACGCCGAGGGCAACCTCACTCCGCAGCAGGTCGAGTTCGCCAGGACCATCCACGGCGCAGGCTCGGCCCTGCTCCAGCTGATCAACGACATCCTCGACCTGTCCAAGGTCGAGGCCGGCCGCATGGACGTCCACCCGCAGCAGCTCTCACTGCCCAAGCTGGTCGACTACATGGACGCCACGTTCGCCCCCGTCGCGCAGGACAAGGGACTGTCCTTCTCGGTCGAGGTCGATCCGAGCGTGCCCGGCGAGCTGCGCACCGACGAGCAGCGGATGCAGCAGGTCCTGCGCAACCTGCTCTCCAACGCGATCAAGTTCACGCCCAAGGGCGAGGTCCGGCTCAAGGTCAGCCACGCTCCGGCGCACGTGCCGTACGTCGACGAGACGCTCCAGGCGTCGGACAACATCCTCGCCTTCTCGGTGATCGACTCCGGCATCGGCATAGCGCCGGACAAGCTTGAAGTCATCTTCGAGGCGTTCCGTCAGGCCGACGGCACGACCAGCCGCAAGTACGGCGGCACCGGCCTCGGACTGTCCATCTGCCGGGAGATCGCCCGCCTCCTCGGAGGCGAGATCCACGTCGACAGCGAGCCGGGCAAGGGCAGCACGTTCACCCTCTACCTGCCCATGGCGTACTCCGGACCGCTCGCGGCACGAGACGGCGGCGCCACGACCAGCGGCGCGTACAACGCGGGCGACGAGCTCATCGAGCGGGAGAGGGACGAGATCCTCCCGGAGATCCCGCTGCCGACCGACCTGCCGGTGCCCCAGCTCGCGCCGGTGCTCAACGGCCAGGACTGGCAGGGCGACGACCCGCTCAACGGCGCCAAGATCCTGATCGTGGACGACGACATCCGGAACGTCTTCGCGCTCACCAGCGTCCTGGAGCGGCACGGCTCCACCGTCGTGTACGCCGAGAACGGCCGCGAGGGCATCGAGCAGCTCGAACGCAACGAGGACGTCGCCCTCGTCCTGATGGACATCATGATGCCGGAGATGGACGGCTGGGCCACCACCACGGCGATCCGGCAGATGCCCCAGTTCGCCGACCTGCCGATCATCGCGCTGACCGCCAAGGTGATGCGCGGCGACCGGGAGAAGAGCATCGCCTCCGGAGCCTCCGACTACGTGCCCAAGCCGGTCGACGTCGACCGGCTGCTCGAGCGCCTTCGCGGCTGGCTTCTGCGCGGCCGTGAGGCCACCTCCGAGACCCGCGAAGGAACCTGATCGATGCCGGACCGCGCCAAGATCCTCCTTGTCGACGACCGCGAAGAGAACCTGATCGCCCTGGAGGCGATCCTCAGCTCGCTCGACCTGATCCCCGTCCGGGCCCGCTCGGGTGAGGAAGCGCTGAAGGCCCTGCTGGGCACCGAGTTCGCGCTCATCCTCCTCGACGTACGCATGCCCGGAATGGATGGGTTCGAGACCGCCGCCCACATCAAGCGGCGGGAGCGCACCCGCAACATCCCGATCATCTTCCTGACCGTCGTCGACAGCGCCCCCGACTACGCCTTCCGCGGGTACGCCGCCGGAGCGGTGGACTACCTGACCAAGCCCTTCGACCCGTGGGTGCTGCGCGCGAAGGTCGCCGTCTTCGTCGAGCTCTACAACATGAACCGGCGGCTCGCCGAGCAGGCCACCCTCCTCCGCGAGCGGCTGACCTCCGAACTTCCCGAAGGAAACGGCGCCGACCAGGCCGAGGTGCTGCCCGAGCTGTCCCGCCGGCTCAGCGCCGTCGAGGACGAACTGGCCCGGGTACGTGAACTGGTCGGCAAGACCGGCGAAACCCCCCTCATCGGCCACATGAGCGACCTCGCCGAACGCGTCGGCCGCCTCAGAGCCGGTTTCGACGCCCTCGCCTGACCTCAGCGTCCCACCCGCTCGTCGGTCAGCTCAGCGTCGCGCCCGCTCAGCATCAAAGGCCTCGCTCCGCTCGGCGGGAGCAGGCGCCCTCAGCCGCTGGCTTCCGTCCTCACTCGGGGCTCCTTCGTCGCCCACTCGCTCGTCGGTCAGCTCAGCGTCGCGCCCGCTCCAGGGCATCCCAGAAGCCGCGGCGCAGGGCCTGGCGGACCTCCTCGTGGAGGAGGAAGTCGATCGGGAGCGACGAGCCCTGGAGGAGCCGGGCCTCCAGGTCGGACGGCATCCGGGGCTTGCGGGCGAGCACCGCCTCCAGCCACAGGACGGGAGCGTCGCGAGCGACCGACTCCCCGAAGTCGAAGCCCTCCTTGTGCGCCGCCTGCACCGACTCGGCGAGCGTGGTCGTGCCGCCCGCGCTGTGCGCCGCCGGCTGGGTGGGCTGCGGTCCGGTGTACGGCCCCAGCGGCACTGGACCGGGCGAGGAATAGGCGTTCTCGGAGCTCCCGGAATAGTTCGAGGAGTTCGTGTAGTTCCCCGCGTAATGGTTCTGGGTCGCCGGAGCGCTCGGCGCGGGCGGCGACCCGAGGGGCGCCGGCAGCGGCGACGAGACCGGCGCGAGGGAAGAGATCTGGGCCACCGGTGAGACCTGCGCGGGCGGCGACGCCGGTGGCGATGTCGGTGCGGGCAGCTGGGCCGGCGGAGACACCTGGGGCGACGGCTGCGCGGGCGGCGTGGCGGCCAGCGGTGCCGGGGCCGGCGCGGGAAGCTGCGCGGGCTGCGGCTCCGGAGAGTAACCGGTGTACGCGGGAAGGGCCGGCTGGACCGGACGGGCGTGCGCGGCACCTGAGGAGGGAGTCGCGGCGGGCGCGGCGTGACCACCACCCACGGCACCACCGCCTGCTGCTCCACCGCCTGTTGCCCCGCCACCCAACGCGCCGCCGCCCAGCAGGCCGTTGTTCGGTGTGCCGCCCGGCAGCAGGCCGTTGGTGGAGGCGCCGTTGGTTGCCAGCAGGCCGTTGGTGGACGCGCCGCCGCCCACCGGCAGTCCGTTGGTGGACGCGCCGTTGGTCGAGCCGCCGCCCGACCCGCCGACACCGAACGTGGCGTTAGCGGGCTGCCCGGCGCCGTTCTGCCGGGACTGGCCGTTCAGGGCGGGCTGCTGACCGCCCGCGTGGGCGGGAGCCGGATCGGCGTTCGCGCTCGAAGTGGCGTACGGGCGGAGGTGGCCGCCACCGATCTCGATGAGGTCGTCGCACTCTTGGCGCAGCGTGCGGGAGGCCGACCAACCGCCGTCAACGGCGATGTGGATGACGGTCACCCGGATGCCGAGGTCCTGCGCGTCGCTGACGACCTCGACGAGGTCCTCGTCGCCGGTGACCACCACGGCGTCGCAGATCGCGTTGTTGCGTGCCAGCGTCATCATGTCGCGGTGCACCTGGGCGTCGACGCCCTCACGCCGGCCGGGGCGGATGCGGGCCAGGCGGAGCTTGAGTCCGGGAAGATCGGCCAGCGCGTCGTGCTCCGCCGTCCGGCGGCCTTCGACCGTCGCCTCGTACCAGTAGCACCGGAGCAGCGGAAGGCCGGTGCGTTCCTTGCACAAACCGGCCAGCAACTGGAGCAGCCCGGGGTAGTCCCAGGAGACGGCCTCTCGGTGGCGGGTTCCGTGCGCGGCCAGGGCGCCGTCCGCCAGCAGGTAGCCGGCGTCAACGAACAACGCGCAGCGATCCACGCGACACCGCCCTTCCTACGTGGCCATCTCAGGGTAATCAAGCGGGTGAAGCGGCGAGGGTGAATCGGCACGATTCAGGCCTCGCCGACACGATGGGGGTCTCGTGTGCCCCGGCCCCGATGCCGTAGCGTTCACGGAGACCGTACCAGTTTGTCCTGGTCTTGCCTTCCCCCCAATTCGGTATAAGACAGGGTCATGGCAGGGCCGGAACGCTGATCGCGGCGACACCGAATAGCAGCACGTCCTTCCTGGTCAGGATGTTGAGCACCGGACTCTGACCACGCAGCGTGACCGAGTCGCGCCGGGGCCCGGCCTTCCCCGGCCAGGTCAGAACGTCCAGCTTCGCCTGCCGTCCCCCGGCCGCCAGACCGCCGAGCGTGACGTTCAGCGGCCCGCCTCCCCGGAGCAGCGACGCCGTCTCGAGCACCGCCGCCTGCCCGTACGGCTGTCGCGGGTCGGAGGCGACCACGACCAGCGTCCACCCGGCCCGCCCGGCGGAACCGGCGGAACCCTTCGCGCCGTCGGACGCCCTGCTGTCCGACGCCCTGCTGTCCGACGCCCTGCTGTCCCTGCCGCCGGAGGCCCTGCCGCTGGAGGCGGACACACGCGAAGGACCGGTTCGGATCGACGCGTCCGCGACCCACCACACGCCGGCCGGCCCGCCGGCTCGTACGAGCCCCGTCACGTCGGCGAAGGCGAGATAGCCGGTCCCGGTGGGAAGGGTGCGCCGGGACACCTCGGCGGCGTGCACCGTCACATAGTGCCGTGAACGTGGCGCCCGGACCCGGACGTCACCGGCGGGAGCGGTCCCCTCGCCACCGGCCGACCAGTAGAGCCCGGCCCAGAGCACCCGGCTCCGGCTCGGCAGCGTGAGACGGGCGGGGCTGGAACTGCGCGTCGCCGGGTCCTTGTCGAGATCCACCAGGACCTTCTCCGTACACGTGGTCCGCTTCGGCGGACAGCCCGACAGGGCGTTGCCGACGGCCTGGCCGGTCACGTGACCGTCGGTCGCGAAGCGTGCCGTGGCACCGGAGGCGCGGACCCCCTTGGCCGACGTCGCGGCCGCCCGCAGCGCGCCCGCCCGGACCCGTACGGTCGGGCCGCGGTCCTCCGGAGCGTCACCGGACACGTTCACCGGCAGGAAGAGCGAGGTAGCTTGGCCCGCCGCGAGCGCGTCGTGCGCGCACCGCACCCCCTTCCCGCTCGTACGGCACGCCCAGCCATCCGCCGTCTCCGCCGACGCCGCGTGTCCTCTGCGTCCTCCGACGGTGGCGGGGACGACTCCCTTGGGCAGGTCAACGGCGGCTTCGACCTCCTGCGAGGCGGCGTTCCCCGTGTTGCGCAGCCGTACGGCGACGATGCCCCGGCGAGCCCGCACGAGCCCGCCGACCGGTTCGACGGTCGCGGCGAGCCGGGCCACCCGGGGCACGGGAGCCTGGGCCTGTTCCTTGGACATGAAGGGCCGCTCGACGACCGGCGGTTCCGGTGTCGTCTCTCCGGGATCCCGCGCCCCACCTGACGGTGCCGGTGAGGCCGAGGACGAGGGCACAGGCGAGACGGAGACCGAGACGGCGGGCGAGGCGGCGGGCGAGGAGCGGTGGAACGGGGAGAGCGGTGGAACCCCCGGGTGGGACGGCCCCTCGGGGGAACGCGCGGCCGACGCCCGCCCGGACGGGGACAGCCCGGACGGAGACAGCCCGGACGGAGACAGCCCGGACGGGGAGGGCACGGGTGGAGACGGCGCCGGTGGTGACACCACGGGTGGGGAGGGCACCGGCTGCGGGCGGCCGTGCCCGCCGTCCGCACCATGATCGCCGATTCCGCCGGTTCCGCGGTCTCCGCCGCTCCCGTCCCGGCCGTCGCGGGAGCCGTGCCCGTCGTAGGAGCCGCGCCCGTCGTGAACGCCCTGTGCGGACGGGTGGCCGCCACCGATGACGACGTCGGAGAGGAACAGCCCACCGGCCGCGGCCGCGGCCGTGCCCGCCGCGGCGGCCCAGTACGCGAGGGGCACCCGCCGCACCCAGCGGCCGACGCCGGTCCGTCCCCCGCCTCCCGCGGTGGCGGCGCCGCGGAGCGCGGCGAGATATCCGGTGAGGAAGGGGCCGGCGACGAGCGGACCGACGACGACCCGCAGGCCCTGGACGACGTCGGACAGTTCGAGGAAGACCGTCCGGCAGTCGACGCAGTCGGCGACGTGGCCGTCCACCAGGCGGGTCTCCCGCCGGGTCAGGCCACCCCGGACGTAGGCCGCCATCTTCTCCACCATCACCCGGCAGCCGGGCAGCGGACCGCCGTCCAGGTGGATCTGGAGGAACGCCTGGCGCAACCCCTCGCGGGCGCGGTACGCGAGGGTCGCGACCCCCTTCACGGAGAGGCCGAGCATCGGGGCGATCTCCGCCGCGCCGCAGGTCTCCACCTCGGTGTGCCACAGCACCATCCGCCACCGCTCAGGCAGGGAGAAGTACGCCGTGGCGACGAGCGAGCGCTCCAGCCCGGCGTAGGCCGGGTCCACGTACGGCGTGCCGAGCGCGTCCTCGTCGGTCTCGCCCGCGGCCGTACGGCGGAGCGCGGTCAGGAGGTAGGGGCGGAAGGCCGATTCCGGGCCGCCGCCACTCCTGATCGCGTTGAGAACGGCCGCGAAGGTCTCGGAGACGATGTCCTCGGCCTCCGCTTCGCCCTCGACCATCTGGCCGGCCAGGGAGCGGGCCGCGGCGACATGGCGATCGAAGAGCGGCGCATAGGCCGACACGTTGCCGCCCCGCACCGCGTCCAGGAGTTCTGCATCGGTTTGCCGGATTCCCGCACTCATTGTTACCTCACGATTACGCTGAGTCGTCCCGCACATGATTCCGCCGACCATGCGATGCCTAAACCGGTGACGGGTCCTTACCTCCGAACCGGTGGCCGCGACCTCGTAGGCTGGGCGCCATGAACGACCGCGAGAAGCTGCTTGACGAGATCAAAAAGAAGGGGGTCGTGCACGGCAGGGTCGTGCTCTCCTCGGGCAAGGAGGCCGACTGGTACGTCGACCTGCGCCGCATCACGCTCGACGGCGTGGCGGCCCCGCTCGTGGGGCGGGTGATGCTCGACCTGACCGAGGACCTCGGCTATGACGCGGTCGGCGGCCTGACGCTGGGCGCGGACCCCGTGGCGACCGCGATGCTGCACGCCGCCGCCGCCCGGGGCCGGACCCTTGACGCCTTCGTCGTACGGAAGGCGGGCAAGGCCCACGGCCTGCAGCGCCGGGTCGAGGGACCGGACGTGAAGGGGCGCCGCGTGCTCGCGGTGGAGGACACGACGACCACGGGCGGCTCCGTGCTGACCGCCGTGGAGGCCCTGCGCGAGGCGGGCGCCGAGGTCGTGGGCATCGCGACGATCGTGCACCGGGGTGGCGACGAGAACCTGGCCGCCACCGGTCTGCCGTACCGCTCGGCCTACGGCCTGGCCGATCTGGGGATCACGTCGGCCTGAAAGTTTCAGCCCGGCCGGATCTCAGCGGGAACGGCTCACCTTGAACGCCTGGCGCTCCCCGGTCTCACCCGGGGGACGCTGGGTCCCGTTCTCCAGGACCGTGACCGTGCTCGCGTCGCCGAGGACCACGTCGAGTTCGGGGTCGAAGTAGGACGCCTGCTCGCCCCGGGTCAGGTCCCGGTCCATCAGCACGTCTCCGCCGGGAATGCGGACGAAGACCGGGCACCGGTCGGCGCTGCACACGATCTGGACGGTCGCCGTCCGGGTGCTCGCGGGTGAGGGCGTACCCCCGGAGGCGCGGGGCGAGGAGGAAGGGACGGCCTCGGCGTCTCCCGAGCCGAGGACCGTCAGCAACGAGGTGGCGAAGGCACCGGCGACAGCCAGCGCGAGCAGGACCGCCAGGCCGATGAGTACCAGCCGGGCGATCCCCATCGGATCAGACCTGTGGCGTCCCACATACCGGAGGGTAGCGGCTCCACGAAGAGGTCAACAGCACCCAAATGGGGATTAATCACTCTTTCATGCACCAGAGGGGTCAGCGTCCCGCGTGGTGCTTCCCCTTCGGCTCCGCCACGGCACCGGCCTTGCGGTTCTTCAGGACCTCGCGGACGATCGGCACCAGCGACAGCACGACGATCAGGAAGACGCCGGGCAGGATGTACTTGTCGATGCCCTCGACCTTGCTGCCGAGGAAGTAACCGAGCAGCAACAAGGCCTCGACCCAGACGACGCCGCCCACGACGTTCCACACGAAGAACTTGCGCGCGTCCATTTCCAGGACACCGGCGACGGGGTTCATGAAGGTGCGGACGATCGGCATGAACCGCGCCGCGACCACGGCCTTGGCCGGGCCGAACTTCTCGAAGTAGTGCTCGGCCTTTTCGACGTGCTCCTTTTTGAACAGCCGGGAGTCGGGCTTGTCGAAAAGCTTGCGGCCGATTCGCGCGCCGAGCAAATGGCCGAGCTGGGCGCCGAGGATCGCGGCCAGCGGTGTTCCGACGAGCAGGGTCGGCAGCGAGAGGGGTTCGATGCCCAGCCCCTGCGCCGCCGCGGCGGAGCTGAAGATCCCGGCCGCGACCAGCAGCGAGTCGCCCGGCAAAAAGAAACCGACGAGCAACCCGGTCTCGGCAAAGATGATCGCGATGACGCCGACCGTCGCGAAGGCGCCGAGCATGGTCAGCCACCACTGCGGGTCAAGAAGGTTCAGGATCACGTCCACGCCCCGAGCTTACCGGTCGGATATGAGGCGACACTTAAAGAAGACGGGCCGCGGCCCCGAGCCTGCTTCACACATCGGCACACGCTTCGGGATACTTGCGACCGCCGGTAACTGTCTCAGAAGGAGATGAATTTCCGATGCCTATCGCGACTCCAGAGGTCTACGCCGAGATGCTCGACCGGGCCAAGGAGGGCGGCTTCGCCTACCCGGCGATCAACGTGACCTCGTCCCAGACGCTGAACGCGGCGCTGCGCGGCTTCGCCGAGGCGGAGAGCGACGGCATCATCCAGGTGTCGACCGGCGGTGCGGAGTTCCTCTCCGGCACGACGGTCAAGGACATGGTGACCGGCTCGGTCGCCCTGGCCGAGTACGCCCGGGTGGTGGCCGCCAAGTACCCCGTGACCGTCGCCCTGCACACCGACCACTGTCCGAAGGACAAGCTGGACGGTTTCATGCGCCCGCTGATCGAGATCTCTCGTGAGCGGGTCGCCAGGGGCGAGGAGCCGCTGTTCCAGTCCCACATGTGGGACGGCTCCGCCGTACCGCTGGAGGAGAACCTCTCCATCGCCTCCGAGCTGATCGAGAAGTGCGCCGCGGCGCGTGTGATCATGGAGATGGAGATCGGCGTCGTCGGCGGCGAGGAGGACGGCGTCGTCGGCGAGATCAACGAGAAGCTGTACACCACGGCCCAGGACGCCATCGCCACCGCCGAGGCCGTCGGCCTGGGCGAGCGCGGCCGCTACCTCCTGGCCGCGACGTTCGGCAACGTGCACGGCGTCTACAAGCCGGGCCACGTCAAGCTGCGTCCCTCCGTCCTGAAGGACATCCAGGAGGCCGTCGGCGCCAAGTTCGGCAAGGAGAAGCCGTTCGACCTCGTCTTCCACGGCGGCTCCGGCTCGCTGCTGGAGGAGATCCACGAGGCCATCTCGTACGGCGTGGTCAAGATGAACATCGACACCGACACGCAGTACGCCTTCACCCGCCCGGTCGCGGACCACATGTTCCGCAACTACGACGGCGTGCTGAAGGTCGACGGGGAGGTCGGCAACAAGAAGGCCTACGACCCCCGTTCGTACGGCAAGGCCGCCGAGGCGGGCATGGCCGACCGGGTCGCCGAGGCCTGCCGCCACCTCAAGTCGGCGGGCACCAAGCTCCGCTGACCGGAGCCCGGTCGACCACACGTCTGACCAGGCGTCGCCGCGCGGAACATGTTCTTCCGTTCCGTGCGGCGACTTCCCGGAGAATTTCCGTCAATCTTGCCCCCGCCCGCTCATCACAGTGCGGGCTGTCCACAGGTAAGACTGTGGACATGGAATCGCATGAGAACCTCCTGGCCGGTCCGCCGCCCACCCTCCTCCCGGACAACACCGAGGCCCGAGAGATGCTCGAAGCCGGCGCCAAGGCGGCCGACGTGGCCGCGCGCTTCCCCGCCTACTCGGAAGCCTGGGCGGCGCTGGCCGACGACTACTTCGCGGCCGGGCACGCCGTCACGTCGTACGCGTTCGCGCGCACCGGCTACCACCGCGGCCTCGACCAGTTGCGCCGGGCCGGATGGAAGGGCCACGGCCCGGTCCCGTGGGACCACGGGCCGAACAAGGGCTTCCTGCGCTGCCTGCACGCGCTGAGCCGGGCCGCGCAGGCCATCGGGGAGAAGGACGAGGCCGAGCGCTGCGCCCAGTTCCTGCGTGACAGCAGCGCCGACGCCGCGAGGGAGCTCGCCGGACACTGAAGTGCCGTGACCTGCCCGAGCCGGTGGGAGCCGTACACGCGGGGTGACCGCCCACTTAGGACCCGGAGATCCCATTTTCCGACCGGCTCAGGTAGTCTCTGTTTGCAAGAGGCCCCTGTCGTGCTTGCGCCAGGGGTTTTCGTTTTGTGGTGCAGGAGTCAGACCATGCCGGCTGTGGTTCTCGTAGGCGCCCAATGGGGCGATGAGGGCAAGGGAAAGGCCACCGACCTGCTCGGGGGCGACGTTCACTACGTCGTCCGCTATCAGGGCGGTAACAACGCGGGCCACACCGTGGTCATCGGCGACCAGAAATACGCCCTGCATCTGCTGCCAACGGGCGTTCTCTCCCCGGACGTGGTCCCCGTGATCGGCAACGGCGTCGTGGTCGACCCGGGCGTGCTGCTCAGCGAGATCGACGGGCTGGCCCAGCGCGGGATCAACGCCGACCGGCTGCTGATCTCGGCGAACGCCCACCTGATCATGCCGCATCACAAGGCCATCGACAAGGTCAGCGAGCGCTACCTGGGCAAGGCCAAGATCGGCACGACCGGGCGCGGCATCGGCCCCGCCTACGGCGACAAGATCTACCGCATGGGCATCCGCGTCCAGGACCTGCTGGACCCGGGCATCCTCCAGCAGAAGATCGAGATCGCCCTCGGCGACAAGAACCAGATCCTCACCAAGATCTACAACCGGCGCGGGCTCGACCCGGTCAAGGTGCTCGACGAATACCTCGCGTACGCCGAGCGGCTCAAGCCGCACATCACGGACACGTCGCTGGTGCTGAGCAAGGCGCTGGACGAGGGCAAGGTCGTCCTCCTCGAAGGCGGCCAGGGCACGCTGCTGGACATCGACCACGGCACCTACCCGTTCGTGACCTCGTCGTCCCCGACCTCGGGCGGCGCGTGCGTCGGCTCGGGCATCCCGCCGTCGCGGCTCACCCGCGTCATCGGCATCCTCAAGGCGTACACCACGCGGGTCGGCTCGGGGCCGTTCCCCACGGAGCTGACCGACGAGATGGGCGACTGGCTGCGCTCCACCGGCGGCGAGTACGGCGTGACCACCGGCCGCAACCGCCGCTGCGGCTGGTTCGACGCGGTCATCGCGCGGTACGCCACCCGGATCAACGGCGTGACCGACTTCTTCCTCACCAAGCTGGACGTGCTGTCCGGGCTGGAGCGCATCCCCGTCTGCGTCGCGTACGACGTGGACGGCGTGCGCCACGAGGAGATCCCCATGACACAGACCGAGTTCCACCACGCCAAGCCGATCTACGAGGAGCTGCCCGGCTGGCAGGAGGACATCACCGGCGCCAAGACGTTCGACGACCTGCCGCCCAAGGCGCAGGATTACGTCAAGGCGCTCGAGGAGATGAGCGGGGCCCCGATCTCCGCGATCGGCGTCGGTCCCGGCCGCACGCAGACCCTCCAGATCCGCCCGCTGATCTGAGCGCGTTTCCCCACTCCCGCAGGTTGTGCGGCATTTGAGCGGATGCGCGCCGAGGGGGTGGGGATGCTCGGGCACCGCCGGCCTACCCAGTAGGGTTCGCCGTTGTGCACGGACACGTTGAACTACACGGCCATCGGGGAGCGCGCGGGCTGCGGCCCGAGAACACGCTTCCCGGGCTCGCCTTCGCGCTGGAACTCGGGGTCGACGCACTGGAGTTCGACGTCGCCCTGAGCTCCGACGGGCAGATCGTGCTCACGCACGATCTGATCGTCTCGCCGGTGACCAGCGCGGACACCGGGATGGCCACGGCGGGCGACGAGATGTTCCCGTACGTCGGCAAGCCGATCGGCTCCCTGACGCTGGACCAGCTCAGGACGCTCGACGTCGGCATCCGGATGCCGAAGCGACCCGACGACCCGTTCGCGCTCACCCAGGTGCCGCTGCCGGACACCCGGATGCCCACGCTCGGAGCCGTGCTCGGCCTCGTCGACGCGTACGGCGCGGACCAGGTCAGGTTGCACGTCGAGCTGAAGTCCGACCCTGAGCACCCGGACCTCTCGGCCGATCCGCACGCGTTCACCGAGCTCGTGGTGAAGGAGCTCGACCGGCACGGCCGGCTCGCGAACACCGCCCTGCTCAGCTTCGACTGGCGCGTCCTCGAGATCGCGCGCCCGCTGGTCGACCGGCGGTACGCGCTGGTCGAGCAGGTGACGATGACCCCAACCTGGATGAACGGCCTGGAGCTGGCCGACTTCGACGGCGACCTGGCGGCCGCGGCCCTGGCGGTCGGGGCCACCGCGCTGTCCCCCGACCGCGTGCTGGTCGACCGGGCACTGATGGCCGGCGCGGCGGACCGCGACCTTCCGGTGGTGGTGTGGACGGTCAACGACCCCGACGAGGCGGCCGGGCTCATCGACCTGGGCGTGGCGGGCGTCGTCACCGACTATCCGGACCGGATGCGGCGTCTGTGGGCCGCCCGGGGGCTTTCCCTGCCGTCGCCGATCCCCCCGCTCCGCAACGCCGTCGCCTAGCCCCGTCAGCCGTCCCCGGCGTCCTGCTCCTCCTCCTCGGGCGATTCCGCGATGGACAGGGCGCCGGACGGGCAGAGCTGTACCGCCTGCCTGACCGCGCCCGCCATCGAGGCGGGCGGCTCCGGGACGAGAAGGACGACGGTCCCGTCGTCCTCGCTCTGGTCGAACACCTCGCCCACGGCGAGCACGCACATCCCGGCCCCGATGCAGCGGCCGGTATCCGCGACGATCTTCATGGTCGTCCCCCCTCCTACCAGGTGACCGGCAGCCGGTGCACCCCGTAGATCGCCATGTTGGTCCGCATCGGGACCTCCTCCGGCGGTACGGCGAGGCGCAGGCCGGGGAAGCGGCGCAGCAGGGCCGGGTAGGCGATCCGCATCTCGGTCCTGGCGAGCTGCTGGCCGAGGCACTGGTGGATGCCGTGGCCGAAGGTGAGGTGCCCGCCGGCGTGCCGCGTCACGTCGAGCTGGTCGGGCTCCGGGAACCGCTCGGGATCGCGGTTGGCGGCCGACACCGACAGCGTCACCGACTCACCCGCCCGGATGAGACGACCGTCGATCTCGACGTCCTCCAGAGCCGCCCGTACCGGGCCGATGTGGATGACGGTCAGATAGCGCAACAACTCCTCGACGGCGTCCTCCACCACCTCGGGTTTGTCCCGTACGGCGGCGAGCTGGGCGGGGTTGCGCAGCAGGGCGTAGGTGCCGAGGGCCAGCATGTTCGCGGTCGTCTCGTGGCCGGCGATGAGGAGCAGCGTGGTGACGCCGGTGAGCTCCTCGTCGGTCAGGTCGGTGTCCGTCGCGAGCGCGCTGACCAGGTCGTCGTCCGGCTCGGCCCGCTTGCGCCGCACCAACTCGTCGAGGTAGTCGAGGAGGTCGTTCATCGCGGCCTCCACCTCCTCGACCGTGGAGTCCAGGCTGAGCAGCACGGCGGAGTCGCGCTGGAACTTCTTCCTGTCGGCGTACGGGACGCCGAGCAGCTCGCAGATCACGAGGGACGGGATCGGCAGCGCGAACGCCCGCACGAGGTCGATCGGGCCGCCCACGTCCTCCATGGCGTCCAGATGATCGCGGGTGATCTCCTCGATCCTCGGCTCCAGCAGCTTCATCCGGCGGACCGTGAACTGGCCGGCCAGCAGGCGCCGGTAGCGGGTGTGGTCAGGCGGGTCCATGCGCAGGAAGAAGCCCGGACGCCGCAGGGTCGAGCGGAACTGCGCGGCCCGCTGCGGGATCGGCATGTGCAGGAGGTCGATGCGCGTGCTGAAACGTGGGTCGGCGAGGATGGCACGAGCGGCCGCGTGGCCCGTCACCAGCCAGCCCTGGTGGCCGTCCGGGTAGGCCAGCGGGCGGATGGGGTCCTCCTCACGCCAGCGGGCCAGGTCCTCCGGCGGGTCCAACGGGCGTACGCGCGCGAGGGGAAGGGTCACCGGACGGGTCGCGGCCTCGGTCATGACGGGCTCCTTGTGGAAGAGCTGCCGGAATTCGCTGCACCTATTCCACGGAACAACATTTAATGCAAAGTTGCAATGAATGAAGATATATATGTCGTAAAGTTGGACTATGTCGCACCCTCCTGGCCTGCGGGAACGCAAGAAGATCCGCACGCGCAACGCGCTTGTCGACGCGTCTCTGCGGCTGTTCGAGGAAAAGGGCTACGACGCGACCACCATCGCGGAAATCGCCGCCGCCGTGGACGTCTCGCCGCGGACGTTCTTCAGTTACTTCACCAGCAAGGAAGACGTCGTCTTCTTCGACAACGAGGTGCGGGTCGCCGAGGCCCTCCGCGTGATCGCCGACCGCCGGCCCGGGGAGTCCGCGATGGATCTCCTCGTCCGGGCGGCACGGCAGAGCCTGGACCGCGACTTCGCGGACGCGGACAGGTCCGTCGAGGCGGCCCAGCGGCGCACACACCTGATCGAGTCCGTCCCCTCACTGCAGGCGCGGGCGCTGCACCTGCTCTTCGACACGCAACGCCGGGTGGCCCGCGCCCTGCACGAGGCGTGCCCCGACCAACTCGACCCCGTCGAGGCCGCCTCGGCGGTCGGCGCGATCGTCGGCGCGGCCAGGCTCGCCGCCATGACGTGCGTCGACCAAGGAGCCTCTCCCCCGGAGGTACGGGCCGCCATCGACAAGGCGATCGACATCACGATCAGGGGTCTCGGCTCCTTCGGCTCCCCCGGCCACGACGCCCGTTAGCAGCGACTACGAACCCTCGTACAAGCGGGCGAGGTCCACGAGTTCGATGTCCGCCCGTGCGTCGGCGACCCGGCGAAGGTCGTCGGTGAACCCCGACCGGCTGAAAAGCAGCAGCTTGGGCGGCGACCCGACCTTGGCGGCGGGCAGCAGGCCGCGAAGATGTTCGAGGCGCCGCACGTGCGACACGTCCATCACCGCACCGGTCCCCTTCGCCTCGCCTATCGCGGTTATCCGGTCCGCCGCGAAGGAGGGCGATTCCGTGACGACGATGTCGATCTCATGCCCCCGCCGGTGCTCGCGGCAGGCGATCTCGGTGGGGCGGACCCTGGCCGCCACTCCTCCAAGCGTCCCCGAGTCGGCGTGCTCGAAGCACCAATCACGGGCCAGGTCCTCGAAGTGCGGCCCGTAGATCTTCGCGGCAACGGTATCGGCGTTGTCGGCCCATACCCGACTCGCCCGTCCGATCACCAACTCGGGCTCGTGACGTTGGACCAGAAGCTGGTGGAAGCGGACGACCGGTTCCGCGATCCGGTACACGCTGCGCTTCTCCCTGAGCGCGTCGTCGATCTGGACGATCAGGCCGATGTCCCGGAGGCCGGACAGCAGGTGACCGAGTGCGCTACTGGGGCGGCCCAGCGCCGACGCGATCTCGGAGCGGCGATGGTTTCCCGCGCTCAGAGCCGCCAACGTCGCCGCGTACGAGGTGGGATCGACGATGGACGACTCCTCCCGCAGGAGCAGGCCGCCCTCCCGGAACATGGCCGAGGCGGGGTTCAACAACCGGCGCGCCACCCACTCGTCGAAGTCGGCCGCCGAAGATGGGGAGGACCCTCCGCTCATTTCGAGGTACGCGGGAGTTCCACCGACCAGGGCATGCAGCCGGAACGCGAGTTCCGGATCGTGCGACACCTGCCAGAACGCGGCGGCTTCCCGGTACCGGAACGGGCGGACGACCAGTTCCATGCTCGCCCGCCCGCGAAGCGGAGCCCCGCCGCCGAGCAGTTGGGCCATGGTGGTCAGCGCGCTGCCGCAAAGGATCATCCTGGTGCGGGTCCGTTCCTTGGCGAACCCAAGTGGGCGGAGCGCCTGCTGGAGATAGGACGGAAGTCCTGGAGTGGCGCCGACCAGGTACGGAAACTCATCGATGATCACGGGGACGGCACGGTCCTCGCCCAGCCTGAACAGCTCCTCCAGCGCCTCCTGCCACGACGGGAATTTGACGTGCTGCCGGAGTCCGAGAAAGGCGCCGTACGCGGCACCGAGGTCGGCGAGATTCTGCGTCTCGCTCTGCTGGGTGGCCGCGAAGAGGAAGCCTGAGGTCTGCCGGGCGAGAAGTTCGAGCATCAACGTCTTGCCCTGGCGGCGCCTCCCGTAGACGAGGCCGAGCGTCGCACCGATGGCGGGCATGGCGGCGAACTCGGTCAGCTCCCGCCACTCCGTGTCTCGCCCGAACAGCCGCTCAGGCTTCCCCGTGACCTGCATCGGACAATGATAGTTCCAGCTATGATAACTAGAGCTATCTTTCTCAACCTTCCTTCGAGGACGCCGGCGAAGCCCGAGGTAGCGAGGCGATCGACATCACGATCAGGGGTCTCGGCTCCTTCGGCTCCCCCCGGCCACGACGCCCGCTAGCCGCGGCCCCTTCGGTGACGTCAGGTCGGGAATGCCGGATCAGTGGAGCCGCAGCACCTCCGCGAGCCTGTTCTTGATCGCGACGCGATGGGGAAGCGGGACGCGCTCCGACGATCTGGTCCGTCGAACGCCGAGGTCGGCCAGGATGTACAGGCCCCGCAAGGTGCGCAGGCAGTTGGACACGTACGTGGGAATCGGCGCACCGAGGTCCGCGAAGTCCGCCTCGATCGGAGCCAGCCAGGCGACTGCCTGCTCTTCGGTCAGCTCCGGCCGGGTGAGGACCCTGCCTATCGCCTGGGCGAGCCGGTCGTCCTCCTCTTGGTCGAAGAGGTAGGTGGTGGGCGCGAGCAGCCGGGCGACGGCCAGGTCGAGCATGGCCGTCGGCGCCACCTGAGGATGGAGGCCGAACGTGCCCAGCAGATCCGCGCCGTGTGCCGCCGCGTGCAGCCAGCCCAACTCGGCGTGATACCCCCGCAGGTCGGTCTCGGCGGGGTACCAGCGGGAGAACGTGGTCAGCCACTCATGGTCGAAGTCACCCCGGGAGACGATCATGTTCAGCACCAGGGGGGCGAACGTCCTGGCCTGGATCTCCGGATCGTCGAACCGCGCCGACATCACCGCCCCCAGCCCGGCACGGTGCTCAGGACCGATCACATCACGCTCGATCCAGGTCCGCAGAACCATGTACGGGTAGCCGTCGCGGACCTCCGGGTCCGGATCCCGGAGGGCCGCGGCGAGTTCCTCGACCAGCCCGCCAAGGTGACGGCCGGACGGCAGGGCGTAGTCGTCGGCCGCGATGTTCTTCCAGTCGGTCGTTTCGGCAGTGTTCATGCGAGCAATCTACGGACGCCCGCAAGGGGACTTGCGGACGCAAGGGGTATCTCGATCTCAGAGCCAGCCGTTGCGGCGGAAGGCGCGGTGGAGCAGCGTGCAGGCGACGACCATCACACCGATCACCGCGGGGTAGCCCCAGGCGGTCTTGATCTCCGGCATGTGCTCGAAGTTCATGCCGTAGACACCGGCGATCATCGTGGGCACCGAGATGATGGCGACCCAGGCCGAGATCTTCCGCATGTCCTCGTTGGCCAGGGCGTTCGAGCGGGCGAGGGCGGCCTGCAGGATGGAGTCGGACAGTTCGTTGGACGCCTGCACCTGCTCGCACACCCGGGACAGGTGGTCGCCGACGTCACGGAAGTACTCGCGCATCTCCGAGGGGATCATCCGCCGCTGCGGAAGGGAATTGAACGGCGTCTGGAGCGGGCCGACGGCCCTCTTGAGCTCCAGCATCTCGCGCTTGAGCTGGTAGATCCGGTTGATGTCCCGGGAGCTGACCTCAGCGAAGACGGCCGCCTCGACGTCCTCGAGTTCGTCCTGCATCAGGTCGGCGACGTACAGGTACTTGTCCACGACGTAGTCGGCGATGGCGTGGAGCACCCCGGTCGGTCCGCGCCCGAGCAGCTTGGCGTCGTCCTCCAGCCTCTCCCTGACGTCCGCCAGGGGACACTGCCTGCCGTGCCGTACGGTGACCACGAAGTCGGGGCCGACGAACACCATGATCTCGCCGATGGCGATGATCTCACTCGCGGCGGTGGGCGTCTGGCTGTCGATGAACGCCACGGTCTTGAGCACGACGAACAGCGAGTCGCCGTACCGCTCGACCTTGGGCCGCTGGTGCGCCTTGATCGCGTCCTCGACGGCGAGCGGGTGCAGTCCGAAGACCTCCGCGAGCCATTCGACCTCGGGCGCGGCGGGCTCGTAGAGACCGACCCAGACGTACGCGTCGGGGGTGGCGTTGCCCTCGTTGTGCGCGCGGACCAGGCGGACCGCCTCGGCGATGCCGTCGGCGTCGACCTTCCTTCCCCCGATGTACGCGCCGAACTCCAGCAGGGAGTTGCTCGGTGGCACGCAGCGGTCGGTGACGGGCGGCTGCTCAGGCACCGGCACCGGCTTCGCCAGTCGTGGCGGAATCACCCGGGCGTGCCGGGAAATGAGTGGAAAAAGCGTTGAGGAGCGCATGGCGGACCCTTCCCGCCCGGGCCGGCACGCTCCACGCGCGACGCGATGTCACCCCTTTTTCAGGCGTGAGCTTGCCCCTCGGGCTCAGAGATCAGGTGGTCGGGAATGCGCACGTCGCACGTGCGCGGGCACGTACTGACGGGATCACCAGAATTCACCCCGAACCACCTCCAATCGCCACGAGACACAGCAAAGCTGGGCCAACCTATCACAACTGGCTGGCTTGTCTCTAGGATAGCGACCCGCTCCCCGGCGATCAGGTACTTCCCCTCAAAAGCCTCCAAGCCACCCCGAGCCGACCCCTCAACACTCCCAATCCCGCGCGAGCGGAGCGAGCGCCAATAGACACCGCGAGGGGCGCGGCGGGGAAGTAACCGACGAGCGAGTGGGGAGCGAGGCACGAGCGACTCCGAGCGAGGAGGGCACGAGTCGCCTCAAGGGCGCCCCGAGCCCGCGCGAGCGGAGCGAGCGCCAATAGACACAGCGAGCGCCCATAAACTCAGCGGGTGCGCGTTCTAGTCATTGGATCCGGTGGTCGCGAGCACGCCCTGTGCCGGGGGCTGCGGCTCGACCCGTCCGTCTCGGAAGTTCACTGCGCCCCCGGCAACGCCGGGATCGCGCGGGTGGCGACCCTGCACCAGGTGACGCCGACCGACGGAGCGGCGGTGTCGGCGCTGGCGGTCACGCTGGGGGCCGATCTCGTGGTGATCGGCCCGGAGGCACCGCTGGTCGCGGGCGTGGCCGACGCCGTACGGGCGGCGGGGATCCCCTGCTTCGGCCCGTCGAGCGAGCCGGCCGGGATCGAGGGGTCCAAGTCCTTCGCCAAGGACGTCATGACCGCCGCCGGGGTGCCGACCGCCCGCGCGTACACGTGCGCCACGGCGGATGAGGCCGCTGCGGCGCTGGACGAGTTCGGCCCGCCGTACGTGGTGAAGGACGACGGTCTGGCCGCGGGCAAGGGCGTCGTGGTGACCGGGGACAGGGACGAGGCGCTGGCGCACGCGCAGGCGTGTGAGCGTGTCGTCATCGAGGAGTTCCTCGACGGCCCGGAGGTGTCGCTGTTCGCCCTGTGCGACGGCGAGACCGCGGTGGCGCTGCAGCCCGCACAGGACTTCAAGCGCGTGGGCGACGGCGACGCGGGACCCAACACGGGCGGCATGGGCGCGTACACGCCGCTGCCGTGGGCGCCGGAGGGCCTGACCGAGCAGGTCATGTCCGAGATCGTGCACCCGACCGTGGCCGAGTTGGCGGCGCGCGGCATGCCGTACACGGGCGTGCTCTACGCGGGCCTCGCCCTCACGGCGAAGGGGCCGCGCGTGATCGAGTTCAACGCGCGGTTCGGCGACCCGGAGACCCAGGTCGTGCTCGACCGGCTGGAGACGCCGCTCGCCGGGCTGCTGCTGGCCTGTGCCACCGGCACGCTGGCCGCGCACGAGCCGCTCCGCTGGCGCGAGGGCGCCGCGGTGACCGTGGTCGTCGCGGCGGAGAACTACCCCGGCGAGCCGGTCAAGGGCGACGTCGTCGAGGGGCTGGACGTGGACGTGCCGGGGGCCTACGTCCTGCACGCGGGCACGGCGTTCGACGCCGACGGCCGGATCGTCTCCAACGGCGGCAGGGTGCTGAGCGTGGTCGGCACGGGACGCGATCTCGCCGAGGCGCGCTCGCGCGCGTACGAGGCGGTCGGGCACATCCGGCTGCGCGGCTCGCATCACCGCTCCGACATCGCTCTCCGCGCCGTCGAGTCGTAGGAAGCCCGGGTGGGGGTGGTCGTCAAAGAGGTCTGAACCACTGGCAAAATGGCATAGTGAAGCACCTCCACTCCGGCAAGGTCCGCGATCTGTACGAGACCGAGGACGGGCTGCTGCTGATGGTGGCCTCGGACCGGATCTCCGCGTTCGACCACGTTCTCGCGCCCGGCATCCCCGACAAGGGCGCGATCCTCACCCAGCTCTCGCTCTGGTGGTTCGAACAGCTCGCGGACGTGGTTCCCAATCATGTGGTCTCTACCGACGTGCCCGCCGAGTTCGCGGGCCGAGCGGTGTTGTGCCGCAAACTGCGGATGGTCCCGGTGGAGTGCGTCGCGCGTGGATACCTCACGGGTTCCGGGCTGATCGACTACCGCCGCGAGGGCGTGGTCTCCGGCGTGTCCCTCCCTGCCGGGCTGACCGACGGCTCGCGACTGCCCGAAGCGATCTTCACCCCGTCGACCAAGGCGCCGATCGGACAACATGACGAGCCGATGACGTACGCGCAGGTCGTCGAGGAGGTCGGGGCGGACGTCGCGGAGCGGCTCAGGCGGATCACGCTCGACGTCTACGTCCGCGGCGCCGAGATCGCCAGGGAGCGCGGCATCATCCTGGCCGACACCAAGATCGAGCTGGGCTGGGACGCCGAGGGCGAGCTGGTCCTGGGTGACGAGGTGCTCACACCCGACTCCTCCCGCTTCTGGCCGCTGGAGGAGTGGCAGCCGGGCCGGTCGCAGCCGTCGTTCGACAAGCAGTTCGTCCGTGACTGGCTGACCTCGCCGGAGTCCGGCTGGGACAAGGCGTCCGACGAGCCGCCGCCGCCCCTTCCCGACGAGATCGTCGAGCGCACCCGGCAGCGGTACGTCGAGGCGTACGAGCGGCTGACAGGCCGCGTCTTCCGCGGGTAGTTCCTCCGCATAACGCCAGTCCCAGCGGCTACTCTGGTCAGCCTCGCCGCCGCCTTATGCGAGTCCCCACCTTTGACTTTTGACTTAGGAGTCCCATCCATGGTCCGTTACCGCGTGCGCGGTGGCAACGTACTGCGCGGAACCGCCTTCATCCAGGGTGCGAAGAACGCCGTCCTTCCCATGATCGGCGCCGCGCTGCTCGCCGCGGAGGGCCGTACGGTGCTCCGCAACGTGCCCGTGATCGAGGATGTGCGCCGTGCCGTCGAGCTGGCCCAGGCGGTCGGCGCCAAGGTGCAGTTCCACGAGGCCGAGCGCACGCTGGTCATCGACGCGTCCCAGCTCACCAGCCCGGTGTTGCCCGCGGAGATCGCGCGGCGGTTCCGCGGTTCCGTGTTGTTCGTCCCGGCCCTGCTGCACCGCCTGGGCGAGGCGATCATCGAGGGCGTGGGCGGCTGCAATCTCGGCAGCAGGAACCTGGACTTCCACTACCTCGGCTACAAGCGGCTCGGCGCGGTCGTGGACGAGGGCGAGACCGTCATCCACATCAAGGCGGCCGGGCTGACCGGCGCCAAGCTGTACCTCGACACCCCCTCGCACACCGGCACCGAGAACCTCATCATGGCGGCCACCCTGGCGGGCGGCACCACCGTGATCGAGAACGCGGCGCTCGAGCCCGAGGTGCTCGACGTCATCACCATGCTCTCCCGGATGGGCGCCAAGATCCGCGGCGGCGGCACCGGGTTCATCACGGTCGAGGGCGTCACCGAGCTGACCGCGGTCGAGCACACCGTCATGCCGGACCGGCTGGACGCGGGCGTCTTCGCGATGGCCGCCGCGATCACCGGTGGCGAGGTCAACCTGGTCGGCGCCTCCTTGGAGCACCTCGGCGTGGTCCGCTGGAAGCTGGAGCAGATGGGCGTGGAGTTCGCCACCGACGGCGCGGTGCTGAACGTCCGCAGGAACCGCACCCTCCGGCCGATCAACGTCATCACCGACACCTACCCGGGGTTCGCCACCGACCTGCAGTCGCCGCTGATGACGGTGGCCTGCCTGGCCGACGGCTCCAGCTACATCCACGAGCGGATCTTCGACGGGCGCTTCGCGCTCGCCGGCGAGCTGAACAAGATGGGCGCCAGGATCGAGGTCGACGAGAGCCGGGCGGTCGTGCACGGCCCGACGCCGCTGCACGGCGCCGAGGTCACCGCGCACGATCTCCGTTCGGGCATCGCGCTCGTTCTCGCCGGGCTCGGCGCCGAAGGCGAGACGACAATCGACTCGGGTTATCTCATCGATCGCGGTCACGCTCATCTCGCGCAGCGTATGCAGGCGCTCGGGGCAGATGTGGAACGCCAGATTTCCCCTTTGGCCGCAGACTGATCCCTGGGCCCAATTTTGTGCCGCTGAGCTGGCAAAACGTTCTGATTGGCCTTCCACGGGCCGTATGCAGAACGGAATTCCGGCAAATTTGGGCGTGACATTACGGCCGCCACACGCGATCGTTCCAAAGAGAGCTTCAACCAATTTGGAAACGGTCACGCGGATGGGACAGACATTGGTCGAGCGCACGGAAGAGAATCCGCGCGGGTCACGCCTGGGCACGATGACTCCGGATCTCACTATCGGTGTGGTGGGGCCGCATGATCTGGTCGAGCGAGTGATGCTCATGGGTCATGCGGCCGCGCCTGTGCCGTGCCGCCTGGTGGCGGCCGCCTACCGGGACGAGCAGGAGGCGGCCGACAAGGTGACCAGGCTCGGCCCGAACGTGGACGCCTGCCTGTTCTCCAGCCCCGCACCCTACGAGATCGCCCGCCGCGCGGGCGTCCTCACCATGCCCGCCACCCACGTACAGCTGGGTGGCGCCGCCCTGGCCGCCGCCATCGCCCAGGCGGCGATGGACGAGCGGATCGACCCCCGGCGGGTGAGCGTGGACGTGCTCACCCGGGCGGAGATCGACGAGGCGTACACCGACCTGGGCCTGCCCTCCGGCGAGGTGCACAGCCGCGACGAACCCGGTGCCACCGGCACCATCGCCGCGTTCCATGAGCGCCTGATCCGGCAGGGGGCCGCGACGGGGGCGCTGACCTGCGTTCCCGGGGTCGCCGACCGGCTGTCCGCCGCGGGCCTGCCCGTCGTGCGGATCCGCCCCACCTCGGCCGCGGTCCGTACGGCACTGCACACGGCGGCGCTGCTCGGGGCGCACCACCGGCTGGAGGAGTCGCAGCTCACGGTCGTGCTGGTGGAGGTCCCCACGCTGCGCGAGCCGGTACGGCGGGCCGCGCCCCGCTACTGGCGGGACGAGCTGCGGCTGTCGCTGCACCGCCTGCTCGTCCAGGAGGCCAACCGGATCAATGCCAGTGTGTGGCCGATCGACGACCACAGCTACCTGGTGGTGGCCTCACGGGGTTCGATCGCGGCCGCGACGGACGGCTTCCGGGTGCTGCCGTTCGCCGCCAAGATCAGGGACGAGCTCGGCCTGGCCGTCGAGGTGGGGGTGGGCATGGGCCGTACCACCCATGACGCCGAGACGCACGCGCGCGGCGCGCTGGGGCGCAGCCAGGGGGCGAAGAACTCGCAGGGCTTCGCGGTCGACAGGGAGGGCCGCGCGCTGGTCCCGCCGCCGCGGATGCCTCCGCACACGGCCGGCATGGCCAAGCCGAAGGGCGTCGAGGTGCTCGCCCGGCTGGCGGCCAAGCTGGAGGGCGGCGACACGGTGGTGGACGCCGAGAGCGCGGGCAAGATGCTCGGCGTCACGCCGCGCACGGCCCGGCGGTTGCTGCGCACGCTGGTTGACGAGGGACTCGCGTGGCCGCTTCCGCCGAACCGTACGCCCGCCCCGGGCCGGCCGCGCCAGCTCTACCGGCTCATCGTGGAAAAACTCAACCGCTGAGTCAGGACATGTCCGGCTATTGTCATGAGCCATGGGGAAGAACACTCATGGCATCAGGATCTGGCTGGCATTGACGACCGTCTACATCGTGTGGGGGTCGACCTATCTCGGCATCCGTGTGGCCATCGAGACCTTGCCCACCCTGCTCAGCGGTGGGCTGCGGTTCGTCACCGCCGCGCTGGTCCTCGGCACCGCGTTGCTGCTCATCAAGGGACGCGAGCCGTTCCGCATGACGTGGCGGGAGGCGGGCGGCGCGGCGTTGGTGGGTGTACTGCTGCTGACCAGCGGCAACGGCCTGGTGGCGGTCGCCGAGGAGCACATGGGCACAGGGCTGGCGGCGCTGCTCGTCGCCTCCGTCCCGCTCTGGCTCGTCATGCTGCGCACGGTCTTCCGGGACCGGCCGCAGGCGCTGACGCTGGCCGGTGTGCTGGTCGGGTTCGTGGGGGTCGGCGGGCTCTCTCTGGGCGGCGCGACCGGGTCGAACCCCATCGGGGTCACCGTCATCCTGATCGCGTCGCTGTCGTGGTCGCTCGGCTCCTTCCTGTCGGCGCGCATCCCCATGCCCAAGAACCCGTTCGCGGCGAGCACGGTGGAGATGGCCGTCGGCGGCGCCGGGCTGCTGCTCATCGGCACCGGGCTGGGCGAGCGCCTGGACCCGGCCGCCGTGAGCGGCCGGTCCTGGGCCGCGCTGGCCTACCTGATCGTGGTGGGCTCGCTCGTCGGCTTCACGTCGTACGTCTGGCTGCTGGGGAACGCGCCCATCTCGCTCGTCTCCACGTACGCGTACGTCAACCCGGTCGTGGCCGTGCTGCTCGGCGTGGCCGTGCTCGGGGAGAACGTCACCGCGGGCATGCTCGGCGCCGGCGCGCTGATCGTGATCGGCGTCGCCCTGGTGGTGTCCACCGAGCGCCGCGGCCGTGGCGCGGCCGTACCGGAATCGGAACCGGAGGCCGTGCCGAGCTGACCCGCGGGACGGGTCAGACGCCGAACGCCTCGGCGGCGGCGAGGAACGTGTCGTTGGCCTCCTGGTCGCCGATCGAGACCCGCGCCCCCTCGGTGCCGAAGGGCCGCACGGCCACGCCGTACCCGGCGCAGAACTCGGCGAAATCGGGGGTCCGGTCGCCGAGGCGCATCCAGACGAAGTTGGCCTCGGTCGGGGGGATCGTCCAGCCCTGGGAGATCAGCGCCTCCCTGACCCGGGTGCGCTCCTTGACCACGGCCTCGACGCGCTCCAGGAGCTCGTTCTCGGCCTTGACGGACGCGATGGCGGCGGCCTGGGCGATGTGGTTGACCGCGAACGGCACCGTGGTCTTGCGCACGGCGGCGGCCACGGGCTCGTGCCCCACCAGGTAACCCACGCGCAGCCCGGCCAGGCCGTACGCCTTGGAGAACGTGCGCAGGACGGCCACGTTCGGGCGGTCGCGGTAGAGCGTCAGGCCGTCGGGAACGTCCTCGTCACGGACGTACTCGCGGTAGGCCTCGTCGAGGATCACCAGAACGTCGTCGGGGACGCGGTCGAGGAACTTCACCAGCTCGGCGGAGCGGTTGACCGTACCGGTCGGGTTGTTCGGGTTGCAGACGAAGATCAGGCGGGTCGCGTCGGTGATCGCCCCCGCCATGGCGTCGAGGTCGTGCGTCTCGTCGTCGAGCGGCACCTGGACCGAGGTCATGCCGGCCAGGTCCGCGAGCAGGGGGTACGCCTCGAAGGAGCGCCACGCGTAGATCGCCTCGGCGCCCGGCTCGCCGACGGTCTCGAAGATCTGCTGCGCCACCGTGACCGAGCCGGGGCCCAGTGCGACATGCTCGTACGGCACGGCGAACCGCTCGGCCAGGGCCTCGGTGAGGGCGACGGCGGCGGGGTCGGGGTAGCGGTGGATCTGCGTCGCGGCCTCGGCGATGGCCTCCCGGACGCTCGGCAGCGGCCCGAACGGGCTCTCGTTGGAGGACAGCTTGAACGATCTGCCGTCAGGGGCGACGACGGCCTTGCCCGGCTTGTACGGGGGCATGGTGTCGAGTACGGCCCTGAAACGCGGCGTCGACATGCTCGTCCTCCTCGAATCAGTCTGTTTATGCACTAAATACCCTACTGATGATGGCGGACTGAGGGGGACGGCCGACGGCGTCACGACCCGAGGTAGCGCAGCACGGCGAGCATCCGGCGGCTGTATCCGCTGACGTGCTCGATGCGCAGCTTCACGAAGATCGAGTTGATGTGCTTCTCGACCGCGCTCTGCGAGATGTGCAGCGACTCGCCGATCGAGGCGTTGGTGCGGCCCTCCGCCATGTGCGCGAGCACGTCGCGCTCCCGGGACGTGAGCGCGGCCAGCGGGTCGACGTGGGTGGTCCGGGCGAGGAGCTGCCTGACGACCTCGGGATCGAAGGCCGCCCCACCGGCTCCGACGCGTTCGAGGGCGTCGAGGAACTCGTCCACCTGCGCCACGCGGTCCTTGAGGAGGTAGCCCACTCCCTCCGTGTCGGAGGTGATCAGCTCGGTGGCGTACCGCTTCTCGACGTACTGCGAGAGGACCAGCACGCCGACGCCCGGATGCCGCCGCCGGATCTCCAGCGCCGCCCGCAGGCCCTCGTCGGCGTGACCGGGAGGCATCCGGACATCGGTGACGACCACGTCCGGCGGGTCCTGCGCCACCGCGGCGACCAGCGCGTCGCCGTCCCCGACCGCGGCGAGGACCTCGTGGCCCTCGTCGGCGAGCAGCCGGACCAGGCCCTCGCGCAGGAGCGCCGAGTCCTCGGCCAGGATCACCCGCACGGGAGCGCCACCTCGATCACGGTGGGCCCGCCGGGCGGGCTGTCGACCAGGAGCCGCCCGTCGAGTGCGGCCACCCTGCGGGCCAGCCCGCCCAGGCCGGTACCGGAGGGATCGGCCCCGCCCCGGCCGTCATCGCATATGCGCATAGTCACCACTTTGTCGCCTGCGATCAGATCCGCGGTAATCCGCTCGGCCTTCGCGTGCTTGGCCGCGTTGGTCACCGCCTCGCAGACCACGAAGTAGACGGCGGTCTCGACACTCGGCGGGAGCCGTACGGGCAGGTCACAGGTCATCGTGACCGGCACGGCCGACCGCTCGGCCACTCCGGACAGCGCCTCCTCCAGCCCGAGCGTGTCCAGCGCCGTCGGATACACCCGCCAGGCCACGTCGCGTAGCTCCCGCAGCGCCTCCCTGGACTGGTCGTGCGCCTGGCGCAGCAACTCGTCGAGAAGCTCCGGGCGCCGTCCCCGTCGGGCCCGGCCGAGCAGTACGGCCAGCGCGACCAGGCGTTGCTGGACCCCGTCGTGCAGGTCGCGCTCGATGCGGCGCCGTTCCTCGTCGACCGCCTCGACGATGCCGGCCCGGCTCGCGGCCAGCTCGTCGATCCGCCTGTGCAGCAGCTCCTCCGGACTCGGGCCCAGCAGGCGGCGGGCCAGCCGCCGTTCCAGAGCGCCGACGCCCGCGATGCCCTGCAGGACGAGGAAGAACATGACCGCACCGGCGACCACCAGGTACGCGATGATCGGCGCGGTCGGGGCGATGCCGTCCGGCCGCTCACCGGCCAGCCAGCCGCCGACGAACAGCACCCCGGTCACGAGACCCCACGCCAGCAAAACCAGCACCAGCCCGCCGAGGAGCCCGAGAGGCACCCGCGCGGCCAGATAGCGCGTCGCCCGCGCACCCTCGTACTCCGGCGGCACCTCCACCCCGTGGAACACCGCCACCCTGCGGCGCTCCAGCTCGGCGAGCCGTCGCGCCCCGGCCGGCACGTACGGCGTGAGCCTCGGCCACAGCCGCCCCACGAGCAGCGCCACTCCCGCGACCGCGAGGTAGCCCGCCGCGACCGCCGCGGTGAACGTGCCGGTCACCAAGCCCGCGAGCGTACGGCACCAGCGGGCGAACGCGGAGGTCAGCGGCCGTCCCACTCCTGTCTCCCCTCGCCGTCGTCGCCCTCGAGCCGGTGCCGTCCCTTGCGGGAGCTGACGAGCCGGGTCACCACGAAGACCACCATGACCACCACGACCAGGATGAGGACGCCTTTGGAGTAGACGTCCACATAGTCCTGGACGATCCACCAATTCTCGCCGAGCAGATAGCCGGCCAGGACGAACGTGCAGTTCCAGATCAGGCTGCCCAGCGTGGTGTACGCCAGGAAGGTCACCAGCCGCATCCGCTCGATCCCGGCGGGAATGGAGATCAGGCTGCGGAAGATCGGGATCATCCGGCCCAGGAACACGGCTTTGCCGCCGTGCCGGTAGAACCACGCCTCGGTGCGGTCGATGTCGGACACCTTCAGCAGCGGCACCCGGTCGGCGATCAGGCGGATCCGGTCCGCGCCGAGCAGCATGCCGAGGAGGTACAACACCAGGGCCCCCGCCACGGAACCGCAGGTGGTCCAGAAGATGGCCCCGCCCAGGCTGAGATCACCACGGCTCGCGGTGAACCCGGCCAGCGGCAGGATCACCTCGCTCGGCAGCGGCGGGAACAGGTTCTCCAGCGCGATCGCCAGACCGGCTCCGGGGCCGCCCAGCTTCTCCATGATTTCCATCGCCCAGCCGGCGATGCCGTCCATCGTCTCGATCACCTGGTCAACGCTAGGAACCGGGCCCGCCCGTCACCATGATGAAGCCCGCCGACCTGGCCCGGTCTTGCCTCACTATGACCCTGCGGAAGACCACAATCCGCGGATCGCGCCTAGCCTGATCATCGACGTCCCGGCGACCGGATCCCGGGGCACGGCACGGTCCGCTCGGCCCCCGACGCGAGGAGAATCCATGGCGACCCGATGGAGCCTGACGATCGACTGTGCGAGCCCGGCGAAACTGGCGGAGTTCTGGGCCCTGGCGGACCGCCGCCGGGGCGACCGTGATACGCGAGGACGAGCTGCAGGGCAAGCCCGATCACGTGGTGATGGCCGACCCGGAAGGAAACGAGTTCTGCCTGGTCTGACCACATGACCGTTCAGGCCAGAGGTTTCACCCAGCGCCCCCACTGGGGTTGGGGGGCATAGCCCGAGGCCGACCAGGCATGGTGGGCGAGGTCGTTGTCGTGCAGGACCATGGCGTCCGCGCGGAAGGCGCCGAACTTCATGAACCGGTCTTCCGCCGCCGCGATCAGACGCGAGCCGATGCCCTTCCGCCGCTGACCGGGGTCCACGGCGAGCCGGTAGAGATGGGCCCGCCAGCCGTCCCACCCGGCGATGAGCGTGCCGACCATCCGCCCGTCGAGCTCGGCGATCAGCAGTGCCTCCGGGTCACGTTCGACGAGCTGGACGACCTTGTCCGCGTCGTCGCGGCGATCGGTGCCCTCGGCCGCCTCGGCCCAGAACCGGAGCACCGCCTCGACGTCGTCGAGCTTTCCGTATCGGATCCTCAATCCGGGGGTCCCCATGGCAGACGAAATTACCAAAGCGGTCAGCGCCGCCCCCGGGCGCGCATTGCCACGTTCTACGGCCTCCACGCCGTACGTGCGGTCGAAGAGCACGGGCGCGTGGGGAACGACTCCCCCGTCGCAAGTGTCTCTCCAGTGCCGTCCCCTAGCGTGATCGCCGCCGGGGCCGAGCCCCGCCCGGCGGAAGAAGGGCGAAAGGAGATCACGATGGGGGACACGAAGGTCCCGAGAGCCGCCGTGCTGCGGATGAACCGGTGCCTGCGGACCGGATCCGACCGGCTCGACCTGTCTCTGTGTTCCATGTCGACGTTGCCCGAACGGCTGCGCGAGCTGACCCACCTGCGTGAGCTCAACCTGACCAGCACCAACCTGACCGAGCTCCCCGAATGGCTGGGCGAGTTCACCGGACTGACCACGCTCACCCTGTGGCGCAACCGGCTGACCCGCCTGCCCGGGTCGCTGAAGAACCTCACCGCTCTCACCACGCTCAACCTCAACGACAACGACCTGTCCGAGGTACCGGAGTCGCTGGCGAACCTCACCGGACTGACCGCGCTCGACCTGGGGGGCGGCAACCGGCTGACCGAGATCCCCCGATGGGTGGGAGACCTCACCGGCCTGACCGCGCTCAACCTGAACGGCAACCCGCTGATCACGATCCCGGAGTCGCTGGGAAACCTCACCGCCCTCACCGATCTCCGGTTGATCAGGACCCAACTGGACGAGGTCCCCCGATGGGTGGAGAACCTCACCGGCCTCACCGAGCTGTGGCTGGGGCTCAACCGGCTGACCGAGGTCCCCGAATGGCTGGGGAACCTGACCGGCCTCAAGGAGCTCTACCTGAACCAGAACCGGCTGACGGGCCTTCCCGATTCGCTGCGGAACCTCACCGCCCTCACCACGCTCAACCTGCGGAACAACCAGTTGGCCGAGATCCCCGAATGGCTGGGCGACCTCACCGCGCTCACCCGGCTCGAACTCCAGGGCAACTGCCCGCCGCCCACGATCCCGGAGTCCCTGAGCCGTCAGGCCCGGACCTCACGGCTGTGGCGCAGGTTCCTGGAGGGCCTCGACCACTGAGCAACCTCCCGCATGACTCCGGCGCCGGGCAACCACGATGCGCCGAAGTCGCCCATTTCACAGGGCGGGCACGCGCATACCATTGAGCGGCATGGAGGGCTTGCCCTGGGTCCTGCCGCCCGTGGCGGCGGCGATCGTCTACTGGGTCGCCGTACGGCGCACCGCCGGGGTCGCCGCCGTCGTCGCCGTGGTCATGGTCGCCGCGGCGGCGGGTGTCGCGGCCGCGCTCGGGGAGTCTCCGCGGACCATCGCGGGGCTCGCGCTCCTGTGCGGTGGAACGGCGGCGGCGATCTGGGCGTCGGGCCGGTCCCGCAGGCGTGGACGAGCCCGGCGTTCCGCTATGGACGCGTACCGAGCGGGCCGGTCGGCGGTGCCGGACGCGGCGGCGGACGCGGAACGGCTCAGGTTGGCGGCCGAGCTGCACGACACCGCCGCGCACCGGCTCACCGGCATCGCAGTCGGCGCGGCCTCGGCGCTGCACGTGACGGAACCGGCGCTGCGGGCCGAGGCGCTGCGTCACGCCGCCGAGGCGGGCCGCCTGGCCGCCTCGGAGTTGGACAGCCTGGTCGCCATCGGAGCGGTCGGCACGGACACCGCGGGCGCGGGGAACGCGGAGCTCCTCAGGATCGACGCCCTGATCGACTCCTGGCCCGAATCGGCTGTGCGATATCGCAGGAGTGCCGAGTTCGCCGCGCCGCAGGTCGCCGCGGTGGCGTACCGGGTGGTCCGCGAGGCGCTGACCAACGCCATGCGGTATGCCGGGGGCGCGGACGTTCGCGTCAGCGTCGAGAACGACGGCGACCGCCTGCGCGTCGAGGTCAGCGATTCTGGGCAAATGCCGCGGGGCGGGCACGGGGTCGGCGACGGGCAGGGGGTCGGCGACGGGCAGGGGGTCGGCGACGGGCAGGGGGTGGTCGGGCTGGGCGGCGGGCACGGGTTGGTCGGGCTGCTCACCGCCGTAACCGACTGCGGCGGGACCTTCACCGCCGGCCCCAGCGGTACGGGATGGACCGTCGTGGCGGAGTTTCCCCACGCCGTCGAGGCCCCACCGGTGAGACGAGCCGTCTGGCGCGGCCGGCAGGCCTCGGACGGGGCGCTGGTGGCCCTCGCCCTCGCATTGTCGATCGGGACGTACCTGTTGCCGGACGACACCCCTGCGGCCTCCGAGGCGCAGCTCGCGCTGTTGATGCCCTTGTTCGCCGTGCATGCCGTACCTCTGTGGTGGCGGAGGCGGACGCCCGGCCGGAGTCTCGCGGCGGCGCTGTCGACATACCCGGTGATGCTCGCGGCGCGGGCGGCCGGCTGGTCCGTACCTCCGGCGGGCGATCTCTTCCTGTGGGGGTGCTGGGTCGAGCTGGCGCTGGTCTACGCGGCCGGAGCGTACGGCGGGCGCGGCAGAGGACTTCTCGCGCCGCCGGCCGTGGCGGGGATCGGAGGCCTGGCACTGGCCCTCGGGCCAGGGATCACCGGGCCTCCGGCGGCCGCATGGGCGGTACTGGCGCTGGGCCTGCTGATCCCATCGGTCCTGGTGTGGGCCCTGGGCCGGGCCGTCGCCGCGGCACGGACCCGGCGGCGCGCGGCCGAGCAGGCGGAGCATGACCTGCTCAGCGGCCGTGCCTCGGCCATGGTGCGCGCCGAGCGCGGGCGGGTCACCGCGGGCGTGCGCCGTACGGCACTGCGGCATGCCGAGGCCGTCGTCGCCGCGGCGGACGCCGGCCGCCTGACGCAGGTACTGGCCGAAGCCCGGGCAGGGCTCGGCGCGCTCAGGGACCTGCTCGACGAGCTGCGCGCCCCCATGAACGGCGAGGATTTCCCACCCACCCTGGTCGGGCTGTCGGCCCTCGCGACCCGCGCCGACGCGGGCGTGCGCTGCATCGGAGACCGTCGCCCCCTGGCCCCCGCCGTCGAGGCGAGCGTTTTCACAGTGGCCAGGGAGCTCGTGGGCGCCGCGGCCGGCTCGGTGACCACGGTGTCGTTTCTGCCCGGCGGTGTCGCGGTGACCGGGCGCGCGGATCAGGCAGGAGTACAGCGGTTGCGCACACTGGCCGACGCCTGCGGCGGCAGTCTGTCACCCGTCGAGGATGGGACGGTGTGGGTATGGCTGCCCGAATGATCCGGGTAATGGTCGCCGACGACCAGGCGGTGGTCAGGGCGGGCATCGCCGCAGTGCTGGGCGGCGAGTCCGACCTCCAGGTGGTGGGCCAGGCGGCCGACGGCGAGACGGCGGTGGCGCTGGCCACGTCGCTCGCGCCCGACGTGGCCCTCATGGACATCCGGATGCCTGTCCTGGACGGGCTCCAAGCCACCGCCAGGATCGCCGTGGAAGCTCCCGGCACCAGGATCGTCATGCTGACGACCTTCGGCCTCGACGAATACGTGTTCGCCGCGTTGCGCGCGGGCGCGTCGGGATTCCTCCTCAAAGACGCCGAACCCGCCCGTATCACCGACGCCGTCCGCGTGATCGCACGTGGGGACGCGCTCATCGACCCCGCCATCACCCGACGGCTTCTGGACCGCTTCGCCTCTGCCCCCGATCCCGGCAGGGCGGCGGAACTCGGCCGGCTCACGCCCCGGGAGACCGAGGTGCTCAGGCACGTCGCAAGGGGCCAGACCAATGCGGAGATCGGCGTCAGCCTCGGCATCAGCCCCGCGACGGTTAAGGACCATGTGGCCGTGATCCTCGCCAAGCTGGGTGTCCGCGACCGGCTGCACGCGACCATCTCCGCCTACGAGTCCGGTCTGATCCGTCCCGGGGTCGGCTGAGCCCCGCCGCACGGCGGGGGTACGGGTCGGCCTCTCGCAGGAGGAGGGGCCGCACACCGATTCCTAGCGTGATGGATATGAGATTTCAGCGCTTGTACGGCGTCGCCTTGCTGATCGCCGCCGAGATCGCGGCACTCGTGGCCGGGGCCGCCGTGTTCTTCCTCACAGCCGTCGTCACCGCCAGTGTGCCGGTGTTCGCCGGGGCCGGAGCGGCCGCGGTCGCGGCGATGAGCCTGCTCATCGGGAGGCCCGCGTTCCGACGCCTCGGCCTGCCCCGGTCGCTGGTGCCGTACGTCGTCGTGAACACCCTTGCCGTGGCGACGCTCGTGGCTTTCACGGTCTTCCGCCCCTTCCCCGTGCCCACACCCGGCGCGGTCCCCACCGGCGTCGCGTATTGGGATCTGCCCACCGGCTCGCGAATCGCCTACGTCAAGGTCCCCGCCTCCGGCACGCCCAGACCGACACCGGTGATCTTCCTGCACGGCGGCCCCGGCACCCCTGGTGAGGGCGTCCCCGAAGCAGGCAAGGAACTGGCGGCCGCCGGATTCGACGTCTACGCCTACGACCAGGTCGGCGCCGGGCGCTCCACCCGCCTGGCTGACCTCACCGGCTACACCGTCGCCCGTCATGTCGCCGACCTGGACGCGATCCGCGAAACCATCGGAGCCCAAAAGATCATTCTCGTCGGCAGGTCGTGGGGTGGCACCCTGTCGGCCGCCTACCTCGCCGCTCATCCCGGCCACGTCGCCAAGGCCGTACTCACCTCGCCCGGCGCCATCTGGGAACCCGCCTACCCGAACGGACCGGGCGGGCCTTGGGACGACCTGCCCGCCGAACGAAAGGCCCGCGCCGACGAGTTGACCGACGACCCCAGAATGCTCACCCAGGCGCTGCTGCTGCAGCTCAACCCGGCCGCGGCCCACGCCCTGGTTCCCGACGCCGAAGCCGACGCCCGGATGCGCGCGCTGCTGCTCACCGCCAAGGACGCCACCGGCTGCCGGGATGCCGCACCCGCCTCCGTGCACGACAATCCCCCCGGCTTCTACACCAACCAGCTCACCTCGGCGGACGCCTCCACCGTGCCCGACCCCCGGCCTCGGCTCAGGGGTGTCCGTGTGCCCACGTTGATCATGCGCGGCCAGTGTGACTATCTGAAATGGGAGGTCACCGACGATTACCGGCGCACGCTGCCGAACTCCACCCTCGTCTACATCCCCGGAGCGGGCCACTCCATCGCCAACGGCCGCCCCGACCTCTACCGGGACCTTCTCATGGCCTTCCTGCGTGACCGTCCGCTGCCCATACCCGCGTACACCGGAACCACGGACCCCGCGAAGAACTGAGCATGTCCCCCATCGCCGAGTCCTGGCCAGTGCCCCTCACGTCAATCTTCGCCCTGTCGCGTCGTGACGCAGGCGCTCACAGATGTGTCCACCTCCCCGTTCTCCATGCCGATGAACCGCAGCCCCGGTGCGCCCGGACACGCGGTTCCTGATCCGCCACGTGGCAGCTCCGCCGCGTCCTGGCTAGGCGTCCAGGGAGATCCCGTTCTTGGCGTGCTCGACGGACTCGGTGGAGGCCGGGCCACCAGGATTCTCCGTGGCGAGCGCCTGGTTGAGCCCGACGTACGGGCGCATGCGCTCCTCGTATCGGGCGAACGCGATGGAGTGGTCGCCTCCCGCCCGGCCGAGTTCCTCGGCCAGCACGTAGGCGCCGACCAACGCCAGGCTGGTGCCCTGGCCCGACAAGGGCGAGGCGCAGTATCCCGCGTCACCGAGCAGCGCCACCCGGCCCTTCGTCCAGCGGTCCATGCGGATCTGGGCCATCGAGTCGAAGTAGAAGTCCGGCGCCTCCGCCATGGCCTTCAACAGTCGGGGCGTCTCCCAGCGCAGGCCGGCGCATCCGTCCGCGACCAGCCCCTTCTGCCGCTCGATGTCGCGGTGGTCGTAGTCGAATGACGGCGACTCGAAGCCGATCGTGACCCTGATCTCGGTGTTGTCCTTCACCGGGTAGATGCCGAAGCCCGCGTTCCCGTCCCTGAGCCAGACCTGCCAGTTGTCGAGGTTCAGGAAGTTCTCCATGCTGAAGATCGCCAGATGCGTGCCGAGATGATGGATGAAGCGTCTCTCCGCTCCGAAGGCGAGCCCTCGCACGTTCGAGTGCAGACCGTCCGCGCCCACCACGAGGTCGAAGGTGCGGGACTCTCCGTGCTCGAACACCACGCGGGCACCGTGCTCGTCCTCGTCGATGGTCGTGATCGAGTCGCCGAAGACGTACTCGACGTCGTCGCGCGTCCGCTCGTACAGGAGCCGGGTGAGGTCCTCGCGCAGCAGTTCGACGTCGTCGCCGTCGAGCCGGCCGCCGGAGACCGTCTCCTCGGTGGATCGCATGATCTCGTTGCCGTCGCCGTCGAGCATGGACATACCGCGCATGCGCGTGCGCGCCTGCCGTATCTCCGCGAGGAGGTTCATCCGGCCGACGACGCCGAGCGCGACACCGCGGACATCGACGGCCTGGCCTCCCAGGCGCGGCGCGGGGGCCCGCTCGACCACGGTCGGCGCGAATCCGCGGCGGTGCAGCCAGTACGCGAGCGCGGGGCCGGCGACGCTCGCGCCGGAGACGAGCACGTGCTTCATGGGGAGATCTCCGTTCATGTACGTTGTACGCGCTTCTGAATATACATCGTACATACAGCATTTAAACGCACTTCATTGGCAGCATTTGAGCTAGTACAGATATGCTTCTGTACTAGAACAGAAGGGAGTGCGTGGTGCCCACCGACCCGCCCTACATGCTGATCGTCAGCGAGATCCGGCGCCGCATCGCGGACGGCGAGCTGAACCCCGGCGACCGGGTGCTGTCCACCCGGCAGATCGCGCGGGAGTGGAACGTCGCGCTCGCCACCGCGACCAAGGCGCTGAACACCCTGCGCCAGGAGGGTCTCGTCCGCGCCGAACCGCGCGTCGGCACCGTCGTCACCCCTGATCCGGCGGCCACCGGCACGGCCGGCGCGCACCCGGCGTCCTCCCGGCGGCGGCCGGCCGCCGATTCCGACCACGAGCTGACCCGTGAGCGCGTCGTGCGGGCCGCCGTCGAGATCGCCGACGCCGAAGGTCTGGACGCGCTGTCCATGCGCGGGATCGCGGCTCGTCTCGGCGTGGCCACCATGTCGCCCTATCGCTACGTCAACAGCAAGGACGACCTCATCCTGCTGATGGCCGACGCCGTCTTCGACGAGCCGGAGTATCCCGAGGAGGCGCCGGAAGAGTGGCGGGCCTGCCTGGAGCTGTGGGCGCGCATGTTGTGGGAGCTGTACCGGCGGCACCCATGGCTGCCGGACACCAGCTCGCTCACGAGACCGGTGATCCTCCCGAACCAGATGCGGCACTCCGAGTGGGTGCTGCGCGTCCTCGACGGCCTCGGGCTCGACGCGTTCACCACGTTCCACATGCACGTGCTCGTCTACAGCTACGTGCAGGGCATCGCGACGAACCTCGAACGCGAGGCCCGGTCGGCGGCCGAGACCGGCATGTCCGAGCAGCAGTGGATGGACGCCCAGGAGCCCACGTTCGGCGCGCTCCTCGGGTCAGGCTCCTATCCCACGGTCGCGAGGATCCTCGAAGGGCTGGGCGACGACTACGATCTCCACCTCGACGAGTTCTTCGAGTTCGGTCTCCAGCCCCTGCTCGACGGCCTGGCCGTACTCATCGAGCGCGAACGGCCGCGGGATGTTCCGGCGCGGTGAGCACGCGGGGGCGCGGGTCCCGGGACTCAGTGCCCTCGTGGCGCGTACATGATCACGGCGACTCCGGCCAGGCAGATCAGCGCGCCGATGACGTCGAACCGGTCGGGCCGGTAGCCGTCCATCACCATGCCCCAGATCAGGGAACCCGCCACGAACACGCCGCCGTACGCGGCCAGGATGCGGCCGAAGTGCGCGTCCTGCTGGAGCGTGGCGACGAAGCCGTACGCGCCGAGCGCCACGACGCCCGCGCCGATCCACGCCCAGCCGCGGCTCTCCCGCGTGCCCTGCCACACCAGCCAGGCCCCGCCGATCTCCAGGATCGCGGCCAGAACGAACAGGAGTACGGAACGCGCGACGGTCATGGGGGTGGACTCTACGCCGCCGCCCGCTCCGCTCCGCCGGCGGTCGGCGGTCAGGCCCATTGCCGCTGATACTCGTACGCGTATACTCGCATACGAGTATCAGAATGAGGTGGCAGTGTGACCGAACGGCGCAAGGTGAACAACATGCTCGGTCTGGCTGTGCTCTCGACGGTCATCGACAGGCCGATGCACCCCTACGAGATGGCCTCCCTGATGCGCGCACGCGGCAAGGACCGGGACATGCGGATCAAATGGGGCTCGCTCTACACGGTCGTGCGCAACCTGGAGAAACACGGATTCCTTGAGGTGACCGACAGCGTCCGCGACAGCGCGCACCCCGAGCGCACGATCTATCGCATCACCGACGCCGGGCGGGAGGAGCTCGCTGACTGGATCCGCGACCTCCTCGCGACACCCGACCGGGAGCAGCCGAAGTTCGAGGCCGCGCTCTCGGTGTGCGGGGTTCTCCCGCCCGACGAGGTGACGAGCCTGCTCCGGCGGCGGCTCGACCTGCTGGAGACGGAGATCGCCGAGCAGCGGGAGGCGTTGGCCGAATCCCGCCGCGACGTCCCCCGGCTGTTCCTCGTGGAGGCGGAGTACGACCTCGCCATCCGGGACGCCGAGCTGGCCTGGACCCGGTCACTCCTCGACGAGCTCGTCTCCGGGACGTTTCCCGACCTCGCGCTGTGGCGCGACTGGCACGAGACGGGCCGGAAGCCGTCCGAGATCGCGAAGCTCGCGGAGAGGGGGGCGACACCGGCCGAACCGTAAGGCAGGACCCCGGCGGCGTGCGCCAACACGACCGCCGGGGAGACCTCGAACCGAAACCCGCGGAACGCAGTCCGGCCACGAGGTGGCACTGGTAAGAATAGTCGGGCTCTTTCCCGGGCCGGTTCGGAAGAACATCCGAAACCGGAGGGAACATGGAGAAGACACACACCACCCGCTCCCAGGCTCCGATGATGGAGGGAGCGATGGCGCGCTGGTACGCCCGCCAGCGCGGCTCGGCCCCCCAACTGGCGATCGTCCGGCACTACGCCGCGCTGCTGACCGCGGGCCTGCCCCGCGGAGCCGCCGTACTGGAGGTGGCCCCGGGGCCCGGATACCTGGCCGTCGAGATGGCACGGCTCGGGTTCGCGGTTACCGGGCTGGATATCAGCCACACGTTCGTGGAACTCGCGACCGAGCAGGCGCGCCTGGCCGGCGTGCCCGTCCGGATCGAACAGGGGGACGCGGCCGACCTGCCCTTCGACGCCGAGTCCTTCGATCTGGTCGTCTGCCAGGCGGCCTTCAAGAATTTCGGACGGCCTGTCCGCGCGCTGGACGAGATGTACCGAGTCCTCCGCGGTGGCGGTACGGCGGTGATCCACGACCTGAACAGGAACGCGTCCCGCGCCGACATCGGCCAGGAAGTCACGAGGATGGAGCTCAGCCCGCTGAACTCCATCCTGACCAGGGTGCCGCTGACGATGCTCAAACGCCGGGCCTACTCGCACGCCCAGTTCGAGCGCCTCGCCGCCGAGAGCGCCTTCCGCACCTGCGCCATCCGGGCCGAGGGCATCACCCTTGAGGTCCGGCTGACCAGGTCGGCCTGATCCCGCCCCGTACAAGGGCGGGCACGGACCCCGACCGCGCCGCACATCGGATCGCCGGTGTGCGGCGTCGGGTCGTCCTACACCCGGAGCATCGGGGGGTGCAGGACCAGGGCGGGGCCGCGGCGGTAGAGCATGGCGGGGCGGCCGCCGTCACGGGTGGTGGTCTCGCCGGTCGGGATCAGGAACCCCTCGGTCTTGGTGACCTTCCGGTGGAAGTTGCGCGGATCCAGCGGCCTGCCCCACACGATCTCGTACACCCGGCGCAGCTCCGCCACGGTGAACTGCGGACGGCAGAACGCCGCGCCCAGCGGGCTGTACTCCAGCTTGGCCCTGGCCCGCTCGATGCCGTCGAGCATGATGCGGCGGTGGTCGAACGCCATGCGGGTCAGCGAGTCGACCGGCTGCCAGCTCATGTGCGCCTCGGTCGAGGCCGGAAGGTCCGGAGCGAGCCCGAGATAGGCCACGCTGACCACCCGTTGCCGGGGGTCACGGTCGGGGTACCCGTACGTCTGGAGCTGCTCCAGGTGGACGGGAGCCCCGGGAAGACCGGCCCGCTCCGCGAGCACCCGGGCGGCGGCGGCCGGAAGGTCCTCCTCGAGCTGGATGAAGCCTCCGGAAAGCGCCCAGCACCCCTCATATGGAGGTCTGTCCCGCCGCCAGACCAGCGCGCAGAGCGCCTGCGACCTCACCGTGAGAACGACGAGATCCACGCTGACGGGAATACGCGGGATCATGTACAGAACGCTACCGGAACCCGCACATCCCGGGGTCCCTCCATTCGATCACTGAGACGGCGCTCAGCCGGTGTTCTTGTAGTACACCGGCTCCGCGGCCTTGCGGCCGTCGGGCGAGCTGATCTCGATCCGGACCCACACGTCCGAGGGCACCGTGGCCCAGTCGACCGGGATCCAGATCTTCTCGACGCCATGCGGAAGGCCCTCGTTCGGGGTGGCGTCGTGCCAGCCGACCGACGCCGAGTCGACGACGCGCGGGGTGTCCAGGCCGGTCCAGTTCAGCGTGACCTTGGCCGATCCGAGGTGGTAGCCGCGGACTTCGAGGCCCTCCTGGATCTGCCTCGCCTGCCTGACCGCCTGGATCGCGATCGGACGGTCCCAGTCCTCGGTGATCTCTCCGGAGAGCGACGGCGAGCCGCAGGTGAAGAAGTCACTCCACATGTAAGAAATGATCTTCGAGACGTACGGGCCGGCCAGCGTCACCTGGGTGTCCAGGCGGGACTTGTCGGTACGGCTGCGGGTGGCCTGCGTGCCGCACTTGGGTGTGTTGGACTCCTCGGGCGTGGACGGCTCGAACGCCTCGACGTTGGCCCAGAGCTGGACCTCCACGCCTTCGGAGGCGAGTTCCTGCCGCGCCTGCGCCATCTCCCGGTAGTAGTCGCGGGTGCCGCCGTAGTACGCGGAGGCGTACGTGGACTCGCCCACACCGTTCACGATCTTCAGGCGGTCGTCCACGTCCTTGTTCTTCCAGTTCGGCCAGAACAACCCGACCTTGCCGGTGCCGCGGCCGTCCTGCGGCGCGATGATCTCCACGCCGGTCTTGGCCAGGGCCTTGAACCCCCGGGCGACCTGCTTCGGCGTGGCGGTGAACTTCACCTTGCGGCGCGCGTCGAGGTACGGGCTGACCAGGATCGGCTTGCCGGGTAGCTCCTGCTCGACGATCAGGTGCTGCTCGGCGTAGACCTGGAGCGTCTGGACCTTGGACGGGTCGGGCCAGTCGCGGAGTTGCAGCTCGAACGGCTGGTAGACGCCTCCGAGGGACTCCCTGCCACCGAAGCGCGAGCCGTAGTCCTGCAGGACGCGCCGGGTCAGGGTGGTCAGGGTGCCGATGTGCCGCGGGTCGGCGCGGGTGCTGTTGGCCGGGTCGCGAGGCGCGAGCGGCAGCGCGGGGAAGACCCTGATGCCGAACCGGTCGCCGAGGTCCAGCAACTCGGTCAGGCTGTCCGTGGCTCCCGCGGAGATCAGGATCATATGGTAGTTGCGCCCCTTGGACGAGAAGTCGCAGGTCGCGTCGTCCGATCCGTCTTCGGGGGCGATCAGCCGGTAGAACACCGCCGATCCGACGACGATCTTGCGTTCCATCGTCGGGCAGCGGAAGATCCCCTGGCCGAACTGCTCGTCGGTCCGGTAGACGTACGTCCAGGTGATCCGATTGCCGGGGTTGGCCGCGACGAGGTCCTTCTCGGCCGCCCGCACGCAGGAGAGGTCGTTCTCCTTGCAGACGCCGTACCGCGCGTCAGCCTTGGCGCCCTCCTTGTCCATGATCTGGCCGGTCTCCTCGTCCGTCCGGCGGGGGGACAGGCCGAAGCCGAGCCGGACGACGGTGTCACCGCCCACCTTGTGGATCGCCTGGAGCTGGCGCCGCCAGGTGCACCGGTCCGCCGTGGGAACGAGCCAGTAGCCCGTCACCGCGTACGGCGTGGGCGTCGTGGTGTCGAACGTTCCGCACGGATCGGTGAACGCGCTGGCCGTCGGGGAGCTCGGCCCGGAGGGGCGGGCCGAGGAGGTGCTCCCGACACCGGTGACGTGGGACACGGGCCGGTCGTGCCGCATGACGATCACCACGGAGGCGACACCGGCGAGTATCGCGACGCCCAGAAACAAAGTGATCCAGCGCACCTTCAGGACACTACCGCCCATCGTTTCAGGACCAGATAAGTCGAACCCGCCCAACGGGGTCGGTCAGCGCCTGACGCCGGCCCACTCTTCGAGCTGCGTGACGAAACGCCGGGCGGAGTTCGGCCAGTGATGGTTGGCCCGCGCGGCGGCGTAGCCCCGAGAGCCGTGCCCGTGCCGCTCCTGAGGGTTGTCCCTGAGGAACAGGACGGTTCGCGCGACCGCCTGGGGGTCCTGCCATGGGACGACGAAACCGGAGCGGTAGCGCTCGATGAGCTCGACCGCCCTCGGGGACGGCGTGGTGATCACGGGGATGCCGTGCGCCATGTACTCCACGATCTTGGTGGGCATGGAGTGCCGGTAGTTGGGCTCGTCGTGCAGGAGCGAGAGCCCGGCGAGCGCGCCGTCGAGCCGCTTGAGCGCCTCGTCGTTCGGCATGAAGTCACGCCATTCGAGCACGCCCTCGGCGACGGCCTGGTTGAGCAGCGGCCGGGTCTGCGGATCGGCGTACCCGATCAGCTCCACGACCACCCGGTACGGCTGAAGGATCCGGGCCACCTCGACGGCCTCGCGGACGCCCCGCGCCTCGGACAGCCAGCCGAGGTAGACCACGCGGTCGTCGCCGGGCGGGCTGACGGTGTCCGGGACCCAGGTCTCGTTCGGTACGACCAGGTGTGCCTGCTTGAACCGTCCCGCGTACGCGGTCTCGGCCAGCAGCAGGCGCAGGCGGCGTTCGGCCGCGCCCTCCAGGAGCCGGGCGAGGAACCGGGTCGGCGGGCGTAAGAACGCGGGCAGCCACGGTTTCAGGGAGAGCGTGGCCGGCGTGTCCTCGTGGACGTCCCAGACGACCGGCGGACGCTTGCGCACGCCGACGACGGCGAGCAGCAGCTCCGGGTCGTGGATCAGGGCCAGGTCGATCTTGCCCCGCATGCTCTTGAACAGCTTGCGGGCGGCACGTACCGCCGCGAACCTGCGCCGCTCGGCGGCGCGCGGCAGATCCACCCCGTTGACCCAGGATCGTGGGACCACCCCGCGCGCGGAGTACGGCGCGGCGTACGTGACCTCATGACCGGCGTCGACGAGCGCGCGGATCTGCCGGTGCAGGATCCGGGCGTCCTCGGGGTGATGCACCACCGTCATGACGAGCACGTGCACGCGCGGACCCCTCCTACAGTCGCTCGACGCGATCGCTCGTGGCCAGAACGCCGCGAGTGTCGAGCACGAGCTGGGCCCGTTCCTCCACCACACCGAGGTCGAACGCCGAGTGCTGCTGCAGGAGCAGGGTCACGTCGGCGTCGGCCACCGCCGCGGCCAGGTCGTCCACCCGCGGAACCGGACTGCCCTCGACCGTCCATTCCTTGACATACGGATCGCAGAAGACCAGCTCGGCGCCGAGCTCCAGGAGCGCCTCGGCGACCGGGATCGCGGGCGTCTCACGCTCGTCGGCGATGTCGGGCTTGTACGTGACGCCCAGCAGCAGCACGCGGGACCCGTTCACGGGCTTGCGCGCCCGGTTCAGCAGCCGCTGCACGCGGGCCACGACGTACGACGGCATCCGCTCGTTGATCTCCTGGGCCAGCTCCACGAAACGGAACGGGTACCCGAGCTTGCGGACCGTGTAGGACAGGTAGGACGGATCGACCGGGATGCAGTGCCCGCCGACACCCGGGCCGGGCAGGAACTTCTGGAAGCCGAACGGCTTGGTGGAGGCCGCCTCGATGGCCTCCCACAGGTTGATCCCGAGCTCGTCGCAGAAGATCGCCATCTCGTTGACGAGGGCGATGTTGACGTGCCGGTAGGTGTTCTCCAGCAGCTTGGCCATCTCGGCCTCGCGGGTGCCGCTGACCGGGACGACCCGCTCGACGAACTGGCTGTAGAAGGAGGCGGCGCGGTCGCGGCAGGCGACGGTGTAACCGCCGACCACCTTGGGCGTGTTGCGCAGGCCGTACTTCGTGTTGCCCGGGTCGATGCGCTCGGGCGAGAAGGCGAGGTGGAAGTCGGTGCCCGCGACGAGCCCGGCGCCCTCCAGGATCGGCCGCGCGACCTCGTCGGTGGTGCCGGGCCAGGTGGTGGACTCCAGCACGACGAGCGTGCCCGCCCGCAGGTGCTGGGCGACGGTGCGCGTCGCCCCTTCGACGGCGGACAGGTCGGGACGGTGGTCCTCGTCCAGCGGCGTCGGTACGCAGATGACGATCGTCCGCGACTCGGCGAGCACCGAGGCGTCCAGCGTGGCGGTGAAGCCACCGGCCAGCATCGCGTCGAGGTCGGCGTCGGTCAGGTCGTCGATGTAGGACCGACCGGCGTTCAACGCGTCGACCTTGCGGGGATCGACGTCCAGACCGGCCACCCGCAGGCCCGCCGCCGTGGCCTCTTTGGCCAGCGGCATACCCACGTATCCCAGCCCGATGACCGTGAGATCGAAACCGGTTCGCTCGCTCACGATGAGACCTGGGGGCGGAAACAACACTTCATGGTGGCAAAGGCTATCTCAAGTCAGCACCAACGGTGCCTGATGCCGTAGATCGGAACTCCCCGTCATTTCCATTATGAGGTCAATGATTGGTAGATCGCACGGTATGTCCGGGCAAGGCTGCTCCACGTGCGTTTCGCGGCCACCTCGGCCTTTCCGGCCTCGCCCATCTCGCGGCGCCGTTCGGGATCGTCGCGGAGCGCGGCCACCGCGTCGGCGAGCGCGGCGGGGTCTCCGGCCGGCACCAGCATCCCGGCCCCCTCACCGCCCACAAGCTCGGAAAGCGCGGGCAGGTCGCTGAGAACGACCGGCTTGCCGAGCGCCATCGCCTCGACGGGTTTCAATGGCGTAACAAGTCGGCAAACCCGGAGGTCCTCGCGCGGGCACGCGAAGATGTCGATCGCCGCCTGCGCCTGGAGCGCCTCGTCCGGGCCCACGCGGCCCGGCAGGATCGCGATGTCGCCGAGGCGGAGCCGCTCGACCTGCTGGAGCAGGTTCGGCCGTTCCGCGCCGTCGCCGACGAGCAGCACCCTGACCGGCGTTCCCGCGTCCCTGAGCAGCGCCGCGGCGTTCAGCAGGGTGGCGAAGCCCTCGTAGCCCACGATGCTCGACACGGAGCCGATGACCACCTCGCGGTCGCCGATGCCGTACTGCCGGCGGAAGGCCGCGCCGTCGTAGTCGGCGGTCAGCAGCGCGTCGTCCACGGCGTTCGGCGCGAGGTGGATCCGCTCGCGGGGCACGCCGCGCTCGACGATCTCGGCCGCCATGGTCTCGGCCAGCGTCACGACCGCGTCCGCCTCGCGCATGATGTGCGCCTCGCGGTCACGCTGCATGATGTGCCGCTCGCTGCCGATCCGCTTGGGGTCCCTGGACGTCCAGGTCTCCTCTAGGAAGCCGCGCACCTCGTAGACGAACGGCGTGTTCGTCCGCTCCCGTACGGCGAGCGCCACGGAGCCGTTCCGGTGGTCGGTCGCGGCGTGCAGCACCTGCGGGCGCAGCCTCCTGACCAGCTCGGTCACCTGGGCGGCGCCGCGGATCATCCGCCCGCGGCTCTCGAAGGGCAGGTCGCCCCCGTTCGGCAGCAGCCGGTGGTAGGGGATCTCGTCGATCTCCTCGTACGACGTGGCGTCGGTGTGGCCCTGGAGCATCGGCCAGCCCCAGCTCGTCACGACGTGCGGGTCGAGGCCGGCGTTGCGCTGCGCGGTGACGATGCGGTGCGTCCGCACGGTGTACCCCGCCTGCGTGTACGGCAGGGCGTTGGTGACGAGGTGGAGGACCCGGCCCTCCTCGCGCGAACCCATGATCACCTTGGGCTTCGGCGGGATCGGGGCGGGGCCGATCGCGGCCATCTCACCCTCGTAGTAGGCGATCCTGCGCCGGATGAACGGCCACCGGGTGTGCGGCTGCAGCACCTTGATCGCCTGGGTCATGCGCCCGGCCTCGAAGTGGACCTTCGCCGCCTCCAGCGGCCCGTCGGCCATCCTCCGGACTATCTTGCGCACGGTCACCCTGGCGTACCGCGCGGCGGGCCAGGCGACACGGCCGATGATCGGGCGCATCCCGCTCGGCATCGCCTCGGCGGCGGCCTGCGCGACCCGCACGGGATCGGACTTCACCTTGCTCACAACGATGCGGGAGACGACCACCGGATTCTTCACGAAACCGCGGAGCAGACCGCCCATCCCGGCCCTCGCCGACTTGGCTGACACGGACGGTTTCTTGGCCTCGGATACCACGGCGTGACCGTACCATAGGCAACGTTTGCCCCAGTCCCACCATGAAAGGCGAGGTCAATGAGGGACAACCCCCTCGTCCTGCACGTGCTGGGCGCCCGGCCCAACTTCGTCAAGGCCGCCCCCGTCGTGCGGGCGCTCGACGAGATCGGCGTGCGGCAGGGCATCGTGCACACGGGCCAGCACTACGACGCGTTGATGTCGGACGTCTTCTTCGCCGACCTCGGCCTGCCCGAGCCGGTCGCCAACCTCGGCGTCGGCTCCGGGTCGCACGCGCGGCAGACGGCGGCGCTGCTGACCGGCCTGGAGGACGTGGTGCTCGAACACCGGCCCTCGCTGGTCGTCGTGTACGGCGACGTGAACTCCACGCTGGCCGCGATCCTCGTGTGCGCCAAGCTGCACGTGCCGACCGCGCACGTGGAGGCGGGCCTGCGTTCCTTCGACCGGGAGATGCCCGAGGAGGTGAACCGGGTCGTCACCGACTCGCTGTCGGACATCCTGTTCGCCACCTCGCCGGACGCCCTGTCGCACCTCGCCCGCGAGGGCGCCGACCCGGAGCGGGTGCACCTCGTCGGCAACCCCATGATCGACAGCCTCTTCTCCGCGCTCCCCAAGCTCGACCCCGCGCCGGTCCAGGAGCGCCTCGGCGTGTCCGGAAGGTACGCGGTCGCGACGCTGCACCGGCCGGCGAACGTGGACGACCCGGAGTCGGCCCGCGAGCTGGTCGAGGCGGTCCTCGCGGTCGCCGAGCAGGTGCCGGTCGTCGTCCCGCTGCACCCGCGCGGACGGCAGCGCCTGGCCGACGCCGGGCTGGTCGACCGCGAGAACCTGAAGATCATCGACCCGCTGGGATATGTGGACTTCCTCTCCCTGGTCCGGGGCGCCGCGCTGGTCGTCACCGACTCCGGCGGTGTGCAGGAGGAGACCACCATGCTGGGGGTCCCCTGCCTGACCGTGCGGCCCAACACCGAGCGGCCGATCACCGTCACGCACGGCACGAACCGCCTGGTCACGCCGGCCGGACTGCCCGCCGCCGCGGAGAAGGCGCTGGCGGACGGCTCGGCCACGCCCAGCGGCGAGCTTCCCCCGCTCTGGGATGGCGCGGCGGGGCCCAGGATCGCCCGGGTCATCGCCGCCTGGCTGCGCGGGGACAACCTCTCCCCCGCCGCTCAGGGGCGCAATCGCCAGTCATAGACCCGGCAAAAGCCGTACGATGGCACATTCCTGGACGCGATGGGGGCGACATGTCTGACCAGAACCCTTCAGATGAGCCGAAATTCCAGCGCCTCGGGCCGGTGAACTGGCTGCCGGAGGAGCGCAAGGTCGTCGAGCGCTACGAGCAGCGGATCCGCGAGCTGGAGAAGAAGCTGGCCACCCAGGAGGCGCGGGCCGACTACGCCATCTGGAAGCTCAAGGCCACCCAGACGCAGCGGCCGTACCGCGTCGCCCAGGCGCTCACCGGTGCCACCAAGCCCGCCAGGTTCGCGCGGCTGCCGCGCGACCTGAGCAAGGCCATGAAGACCGGGAAGAGCCCGAAGGCCCCGATGTCGGTGATCGAGGCCGCCGAGCAGGCCGAGGCCAAGGGTCCCGAGGTCAAGATCCCCACGTTGCAGTGGCCGGACGGTCCGGTGGTGCGCCCCGACCTCAAGGTGGCCGTCATCCTGGACGACTTCTCCCGGCTCGCGTTCAAGTACGAGTGGGACCAGATCGAGTTCGGGCTCACGGACTGGCCGGAGATCTTCGCGGAGAACCGGCCCGACGTGCTGTTCTGCGAGTCGGCCTGGCACGGCAACCAGGGGCGCTGGCGTTACCAGATGACCGGGACGAAGGCCCCCAAGCAGGAGCTGCGCGACCTCATCGCGTGGTGCCGGTCGGAGGGCATTCCCACGGTCTTCTGGAACAAGGAGGACCCGCCGAACTTCGACTTCTTCATCGACACGGCCAAGCTGTTCGACTACGTGTACACGTGCGACGGCGACATGATCCCGAAATATCGGGAAATTCTGGGGCATGACCGCGTCGGCGTGCTGCAGTTCGCCGCCCAACCCCGGATCCACAACCCCATCCAGACCAAGCAGGGCCGGCCGTACGACATCGTCTTCGGCGGCATGTACTTCCGGGACAAGCACCCCGAGCGGCGCGAGCAGATGGAGACGCTGCTCGCCCCCGTACGCGAACTCGGCCTGCACATCTTCGCCCGCAACGGCACGGTGGACGACAAGTACGCCTGGCCCGAGGAGTACCGCCCGCACATCGTGGGCGAGCTGCCGTACGAGCAGATGCTGGCCGCGTACAAGATGTACAAGGTCTTCCTGAACGTGAACTCGGTGATCGACTCCCCGACGATGTGCGCGCGGCGCGTCTTCGAGCTGTCGGCCTGCTCGACCACCGTGCTGTCGGCGTGGTCACGCGCCATCGAGGAGACCTTCGGCCCGCTGATCCCGATCGCCCACTCGCAGGAGGAGGCGTACAACCGGGCGCTGTACTTCATCAACAGCCCCGAGCTGCGCGCCCGCCAGGCGCACCTGGCCATGCGCGAGGTGTTCGACAAGCACCTCTTCTCGCACCGCGTCGACCAGATCCTCACCGACCTCGGCCGGCCGGTGGCGTCCCGGTCCCGCTCGGTGTCGGTGGTGCTGCCGACCAACCGGGCCGGCCAGCTCGAACACGCCATCGCGCAGGTCGCCAGGCAGCGGCACCGCGACGTCGAGCTCATCCTCGTGCTGCACGGCCTCTCCGAGGACCCCGGCGTGGTCCGCGACAAGGCACTCGCGGCCGGGATCCCCGGCGTCAAGGTGCTGACCGCCGACCCGTCCTGGACGCTCGGAGAGGTGCTCAACCACGGCATCGCGCACGCGGACGGCGAGCTGATCGCCAAGATGGACGACGACAACATCTACGGCGAGCATTACCTGTCCGACCTGCTGCGGGCGTTCGACTACGCCGACGCGGAGATGGTGGGCAAGGGCGCGCACTACACGTACTTCCCCGACCAGAACGTCACCGTGTTCCGCCTGCCCGGCCTGGAGAACCGCTACGCCCACCTCATCCAGGGAGCCACGATCGTCGCCAAGGCGGACCTGCTGCGGTCGATGCCGTTCGAGCCGGTCAACGCGGGCGAGGACACCCGCCTCGTGCGGCGCTGCAAGGAGGAGGGCGTCCGGATCTACTCGGCCGACCGCTTCAACTTCATCTACATGCGCGGCTCCGACGCCACCGCCCACACCTGGCAGGCGGCGGACTACAAGCTGACCCGCAACGCCCAGTTCTGCTTCGCCGGCAACCCGGAGCAGCACGTCCTGATCTAGATCGCGTTCCTCGGAATGTACGGGAGCGGACAACGGTTGGCCACTCCCGTAACGGCAGCATGCCCAGGGGAGCTTGGCCACGTGAGCACGAAGACAGGCGAGAAACAGGACGGCATCGGGTTCAGGTCCGAGCGTGGCCCGGTGCTCGCCGCCATCATGCTGTGCACCGGTCTCGTGGCCCTGGACAGCACGATCATCGCGACGGCGGTGCCGTCCGTCGTCGGCGATCTCGGCGGGTTCTCGCAGTTCCCGTGGCTGTTCTCGATCTACCTGCTCACGCAGGCCGTGACCGTGCCCATCTACGGCAAGCTCGCCGACGTCTTCGGGCGCAAGCCGGTGATGTTCTTCGGCATCGCCGCATTCCTCCTCGGTTCCGTGCTGTGTGGCGTCGCCTGGAGCATGCCGGCGCTCATCCTCTGCCGTGCGATCCAGGGCATCGGCGCCGGAGCCGTCCAGCCCATCAGCATCACCATGGTCGGGGACCTGTACTCGGTGGAGGAACGTGCCCGGGTGCAGGGCTACCTCGCCAGCGTCTGGGGCGTCTCGGCCGTCGTCGGACCGACGCTGGGCGGCGTCTTCTCCGAGTACGTGTCCTGGCGGTGGATCTTCTTCATCAACCTGCCCCTCGGGGCTGTGGCCGCCTGGACGCTGGCCCGGCGGTTCAAGGAGCGGGTGACCCGAGGCTCACACCGGATCGACTACCTGGGCGCCGTGCTGCTCACCGCCGGTTCCTCCCTGCTCATCCTCGGCCTGCTCGAAGGAGGGGTCGCCTGGAGCTGGGGGTCGCCGGTCAGCCTGGCCATCTTCGCGGGCGGCGCCGCCATGATGATCGCGTTCGTCCTCGTGGAACGCCGTGCGGCCGAGCCCATCCTGCCGCTGTGGGTGTTCCGCCACCGTGTGCTGACCGGCGCCAACCTCGCCGCGCTGGGGATCGGCACACTCACCATCGGCCTGAGCTCCTATGTGCCCACGTACGCGCAGGGCGTGCTCGGCACCGGCGCCCTGGTGGCGGGTTTCACGCTGGCCGCGCTCAGCATCGGCTGGCCCCTCGCCGCGGCGCTCTCCGGCCGCGTCTACATGCGCATCGGCTTCCGCGACACCGCGCTGATCGGCGGCGCCGTCACCGTGGCCGGGGCCGTACTGTGCGCCGTGCTCGGCCAGGAATCACACATCTGGCAGGTCGCGACCGCGTGCCTGATCGTCGGCGTCGGCCTGGGCCTCACATCGAGCCCGACGATGGTCGCCGTGCAGTCCGTCGTCGGGTGGGAGCACCGCGGCGTGGTCACGGCGACCAACATGTTCTTCCGCTCCATCGGCAGCACCGTCGGGGCCGCGGTCCTGGGCGCGGTCTCCAACGCGACGCTGTCGGACCGCTTCGCCCACCCTCCGGCCTCGGTCAGCGGCGATCACCTGCCGAAGAGCGTCGACGCCACGAGCGACGTGCTGACCGGGCAGGGCGCGGGAGGTGTGGGCGGCGCGAGCTCGGCCGTGACGTCCTTCGTCCGCGGAGCGCTCAACGACGCCGTCCACAACGCCTTCCTCACGGCGCTCGTCGTGGCCGTGCTCATCGTGGGCGCGGTGCTGCTCATGCCCCGTGTCCGCGCCGAGACCGGCAACGGAACCTGAGGCGGGAAAACGAAAGCGGCCGCCCCGCTGATAGCGGGGCGGCCGTGTGCCTTCAGTGAACGTGCGAGGTCAGGAGGCGGTGTCCGCGGAGTTCTTGGGCTCGGCGCCGTTGAGACTCGCGGGGGTGCCGCCGGCGAGCAGGGTGCGGGCCAGGCCCAGACCGGTGCCGCCGAGCGTGAGGGCCTTGGCGAGCATCTCCTCGATGCCCTGGGCGCCGTTCAGCACGACCATGTGGTCGACGTTGCCGAACGCCTTGGAGCCCGCCTCGACGATCTGCGGCCAGTTCTCGGCGAGCTGCTGGGCGATGACGGCCTCCTGGTTCTCGGCCAGCGCCTCGGACCTGGCGCGGATCGCCTCGGCCTCGGCCAGACCCTTCGCCTTGGCCGCCTCAGCTTCCGCGAGGCCCTTCGCCTTGGCCGCCTCGGCCTCGGCCAGACCTCTCGCCTTCGCCGCCTCGGCCTCACCGAGACCCGTCGCCCTGGTCGCGGCCGCGGCCGCCTCGCCGCGGAGCCGTACGGACTCGGCGTCGGCCGCCGCGGCCTGCTTCACCTGGGACGCCTGGGCGGCGGCGCGCAGCTCCGTCTCGCGGGCCTCGGCCTCGGCCTGGGCGATGCGGGCGTCACGATCGGCCTGCGAGAGCGTCACCGTCTCGTACGCCTTGGCGTCCGCGGGCTTGCGGACCTGGGACTGGAGCCGCTGCTCGGAGAGCTGGGCCTCCAGCTCGGCCGCCCTCGTCTCCTGGACGACGACCTCCTGGCGGGCGGTGGCCTCCGACAGCGGGCCGGCCTGCCGGGCCTTCGCCGCCGCCTGGTCCACCTCGGCCTGGTAACCGGCCTGCTGGATCTGGGACTCCCGGATCGCGGCGGCCTTCCTCGCCGCGGCGACCTGCTCGGCCTCGGTGGCCTCCTGGTCGCGTTGCGCCTCGGCGATGCGGGCCGAGGCGGCGATCCTCGCGGCGTGCGGCTTGCCGAGGTTGACGATGTAACCGGTCTCGTCGTCGATCTCCTGGATCTGCAGCGAGTCGACGACCAGGCCAAGCTTGCTCATCTCGTCGGCCGCGGAGCTGCGCGTCTCGCTGGTCAGCCGCTCGCGGTTGAGGATGAGGTCCTCGACGGTGAGGTTGCCGGTGATCGAGCGCAGGTGACCGGTGAACAGCTCGTGGATCGCGCCGTTCATCGAGTCCTGCTGGTCGAGGAAGCGGCGGGCGGCGTTCGCGATGCTGCTGAAGTCGTCACCGACCTTGTAGATCACCACGCCGCGCACCTGGACGGGGATGCCCTGCTGGGTCACGCAGGACACCTGGAGGTTGGTCGCCCGGCTGTCCAGGCGGAGCCGGCGGGCGGTCTGGAACCCCGGAAGCACGGCGGTTCCCTTACCTGTGATGATCTTGAAGCCGAGGCTGTCGGCCAGTTCGTTCTTCGTATGGGCGCCGAGGCCCGAGATGATGAGCGCCTCGTTGGGCTCGGCCACCCGCCAGACGGCTTTGAACAACAGGATGATGACGATGAGGGCGACAACGATCACGCCGCCGAAAACCAGGAATTCCGTGGGCATCTACGCCTCCACTTCCAGGGGGGAACAGGGGGTCAGGCGATCGCGCGCGTGACGTAGACCGTACGCGGTGGCGAATACTCGACAATGACAACGAGCGACCCGACCGGGATCTCCTCCTCCGGAAGGTTCGGATGTGCGTAGAACGCTTCGACACCCCCGCGGATCGGCACCATCACTTCACCGACAAGGCCCGGACCGATCTTGCCCGTCACCCTGCCCTGCCTGCCGACCACCGCGTCACCCCGTCGTCTTCACTTGCACCGCGAATGCGCACGTTACCCCGAATTCGTGCAGTACGTCATCACGCGGCGACGCGTCCACCGACGGCCGCCCCGGATGACATACGACGTCCACGGCCACATGCCATCGACCCGGACAACGAACACCACTCGTGAAACGTTCCGATATCGCAACACAACCGCTTACATCGAGATGTGAGCGTTATGTTCTGCGAATTTCTGCGGCGCTTACCGTTTCCCGCTGATTTAACGGCGGATTCTCGCGGAAAACCACCCGATTTTCGCGGCCGATCGGGATTCCGGCGGAATATGGCGTCACACCGCGCCCGCCGACCGGCCGGGACCGCCCCGCCCCGGGCGCCGGAGCCGGGTGAAGGCCCAGGACACGTCCGGCTCCACGGCCCACCGGAAGAGCCGCCGCACCGGGGCCGTGCACAGGACCGCCGAGAGGACCACCCCGAAAAGGATCATGACGGCGACACCCAGCGGGGCGACGAGAACATCGTTGTACCGTTCGGTCACCTTCACCACGAACCCGTGCAGCAGGTACGCGTACATGGTGGCGGCACCGAGTCCGGTGAACCAGGTACGGCCGGCCGGGGTGACCGCGAGGAACGCCATGACCAGAAGCGCTCCCGTCGCCAGCATGGCGAGCCTGATCAGGGTTCCGGTCAGATCGTCCACGCCGATCACCGTGTTGGCGTGCCTCCAGCGGATCCACTCGGTCGGCACGGCGCGATGGACGGCCAGGGCCACGCCCACCCCCGTGGCGAGGACCAGCGCCCCGCAGGCCCGCGCCCAGGGCCTCCTGAGCGACTCCAGATGCCGCGGCCTGAGCATCAGCCCGAGCACGTAGAACGGCAGCAGCCCGAGCGTGCGGTTCATGGACAGCTCGTCCGGCAGCGCGCTCGTCCCGGAGAGGAGCGACACCCCCACCGCCACCGCCAGCGGCCACCGGAGCTGCTGCCACACCGGCGTGGACAACCGCCAGAGGAACAACGCCATCAGGAACCAGGTCAGGTAGTACGGATCGAGCAGGCTGATCTCCAGCTTGCCGTACAGGAAGAACCTGGGCAGCGAGTAGGCGACCTCGAAGATCACGTACGGCACGGCCAGCCCGCTGATCAGCTTTCTCGCCTTGCCCGGCGAGAAGGCGAAATTTCCCGACAGATAGCCGCTGACCATGATGAACAGCGGCATGTGGAACAGGTAGCCGAAGAAGTACAGGGCATGCGCGACCTCCACGTCACGCAGGTCCTCGATCAGGTGCCCGGAGACCACCAGGACCATGGCCAGGAACTTGGCGTTGTCCAGGAACGGGTCCCGCACGCGGGCCGTACCGGCCGGGGCGGCCGGGGCGGCGACCGGCGGGGAAGAGCCGGTGGGGACGGCCGACGAGCCGGCACGGGCGGCGGCTTCGCTGCGGGCCGAGGCGTCGATGCATACCGGGGCCTCGGTGCGGGCCGAGACTTCGGTGCCCGCCGAGGCGTCGGGAGCGACGGCGGGCGTGCCGGAGGCTTCGGCGGGAGCGTCGGGAGCGTCAGGAGGAGCGGCGGGGACGGTCACGGAGCCGGACGCTAGCGACGGCCCCCGCACACGGGCAGGCAACGACGGCCGAACATTGCCCGAACACTTCCGTCACCCGGAGGCCGAGGACCTGTCGTTCGCCGACCCTGTCGCGGCGAGGCTGGCGGACCAGAGGGCCGCGGCGAGTTCCGGGTCGGCCATCTGGCCGGGCACGGTGACGGGGACGTTCCCGGCGAAGTAGCGGCCCGGATGGTCGACGCCGTCCCGGTGCGTGGCGAGGTGGGTGATCCTGGCGGCACCCGCCTCGACCGACTCCCCCATCCCCGGCACATGGAGCACCAACTTCATGAGGAACGTTCCCGGCGCGAACCCGGTCCGGATGACTCCGGGATGCAGGCAGGTGGCGGCGATCCCGCGCTCGGCGAGGGAGACCGTGAAGAGGGCGTTCGCCTGCTTGGAGTCGCCGTACTGCAGCCATCCGCTCCACCGGCGCCGCTCCCGCGACAGGTCGGCCGGGTCGAGCCGGCCGGTCTTGGCGGCGCGCGAGCAGGTCGTGACAACCCGGCCGGAGGACTCCCTGATCCGGTCGAGCAGCAGGTTCGTCAGCAGGAACGGCGACAGGTGGTTCACCTGGATCATCAACTCGTGTCCGTCGGCGGTGTGCTGCCGCTTGGTGGACATGACCCCGGCGTTGTTGATCAGAACGTCGATGCGCTCACATCGGTCGAGCAGCTCCGCGGCCAGCCGGCGCACGTCCTCGAACGAGGTGAAATCCCCGGTCAGCGTGCCGGGCCGGCTGCCCGTGATCGCGGCCACCTGGTCCGCGACCGCTGACAGCTTGGACGGGGTTCGACCCACCAGGATGAGCTGGTGTCCCTTGCGGGCGAGCTCCAGCGCGGACGCTGCCCCAATTCCGTCGCTTGCCCCGGTAATGACAGTATTCATCAGGTCCTCCAATGCGCTCGAACTGTATCGGTGCTAGTCTCCTGTGCGATCTTCCGGAGGTGCATTTCCCCATAAATGCGGCGCGACCTCCACGCACTGCAGGAGTGGCCATGGGTTCGAGAAACCGGTCGATTCGGTTCAAGATCTTCTTATTGCTGCTCTTGCCACTGCTCACTCTGAGCGCTTTGTGGGGGTTTGTCCTTAATCTGACCGTCAGCGACGGCCTGGCCCTCGTACGCTCCGGAAAGCTCTACGACACCGTCGGCGTGACCTCCACCGACCTCGGCCTCCAGCTCCAGGCCGAGCGCGCCGTCGCCGCCGACACGCTCAGCTCCGGCCAGACCACGTCCACCGCGCTCAGCGCGCAGCAGCTCAAGACGAGCGCCTCCGTGGACAAGTTCATCAAGGCCGCGAACGACGACGAAGCCCGTGACTCCATGGGCGAGGAGCTGCGGGTCCCGGTCGACAGCCTGGTGGAGGCGCTCGGCCGCCTGACCTCCGTCCGCGAGTCCGTGGCGCTCGGCAAGTACACCCGGCTCGACGCGCTCACCGCGTACAACCAGATCGTGGACGAGTTGTTCGCCGTCTACGCGCGGATGGTCTCGGTCCCCGATCTCGGGATCCACGAGCAGGGCAGCGCCATGCAGGCGATGGGCAACGCGTACGAGATGATCGCCCGCGAGGACGCCCTGATCCGCGGTGCGCTCGCCCGGGGCCAGATGAGCCAGCAGGAGCACAACGCCTTCAGCGAGTGGGTGGCCACCCGCCGCTTCCTGTACCAGAAGAACCGGCCGATCCTCGAAGGCGGCATGCGCCGGCCGTACGAGGAGGTGCTGACCTCCGAGCTGTTCGACAAGTTCACCGGCCTGGAGGATCGGATCGTCGACCAGGTGCGCTCCGGCGGGCCGCTCCCGACCGACGCGGCCCGGTGGAAGTCCACCACGAACGCGCTCTTCACCAGCCTGGACACCGCCCGGATCAAGGCGTCCGACGCGCTCAGCGAGCGCGCGGCGTCCGTGGCGGGCGGCATCATGATCCGGATCGCCGTCGCGGGCGGCGTCGGCCTGATCGCGGTGATCGCGACTATCATCTTCTCCGTCCGGTTCGGCCGCCGTCTGGTGCGCGACCTCGCCGGGCTCCAGCACGCCGCACTCGAACTCGCCGACATCCGCCTCCCGAACGTGGTCGAGCGGCTGCGCAAGGGCGAGGAGGTCGACGTCGACACCGAGGCGCCGCCGATCGAGGCGCACGGGTCGTCCGAGGTCGAGGACCTCGCGCACGCCTTCAGCTCGGTGCAGCGCACCGCGGTCGAGGCGGCGGTCGGCCAGGCCGCCCTGCGGCGCGGCGTCAACCAGGTCTTCCTCAACCTGGCCCGGCGCAAGCAGGGCCTGCTGCACCGCCAGCTCACGCTGCTCGACACGATGCAGCGCCGGGCGGGCGACCCGGAGAGCCTGGAGGACCTGTTCCGGCTCGACCACCTCACCACGCGCATGCGGCGGCACGCCGAGGGTCTGATCATCCTGTCCGGCGCCACTCCCGGCCGTTCCTGGCGCAAGCCGGTGGCCGTGGTCGACGTGGTACGCGCCGCGATCGCCGAGGTGGAGGACTACACCCGCATCACGCTGATGCCGATGCCGAACGCGTCGTTGGCCGGCTCGGCGGTGACCGACCTGATCCACCTGGTCGCCGAGCTGCTCGAGAACGCGACGATCTTCTCTCCCCCGCAGACCCGGGTGCAGGTACGCGGCGAACTGGTGGCCAACGGCCTCGCGATCGAGGTCGAGGACCGCGGTCTCGGGCTCGCCCCCGAGGAGTACGCCACGATCAACGAGCGGCTGGCCACCCCGCCGGAGTTCGACCTGGCCGACAGCGACCGCCTCGGCCTGTTCGTGGTCAGCCAGCTCGCCTCGCGCTACGGGATCAGCGTGGTGCTCCGCGCCTCGCCGTACGGCGGCACGACGGCGATCATCCTCATCCCACGCGAGCTGGTGGCCAAGGACGGCGTGCCCCCCGCCATCACCGGCTCGGTGGCGTCGGAGGCCATCACCGGCACGGTGACGCCTGGCCCGGTCACCGGGTCGATGTCCGCGGCCGCCATCATGGGCGGCCCCGCGACCACACACCCGGACGCCCCGGTCGTTCCTGCCACTCCGATGGCCGCAGCTCCGGCCCCGACGGACCCGGGTCCGAGTCTGGGTCTGGGGACGAACCCGCCGGCGTCGGACCGGTCGCCGTTCTTCACTCCGGCCGCGCAGCGCGGCGAGCCCGTACCGTCCGCGGCGCGCGAGGACGGCCACGAGGAGAGCCGGGTGCGCAACCTCAGCATCGTGCAGAACGGCTCCGAGCCGGGGCTGCCGAGCCGAGGCAAGGACTCGGGGTTGCCGAGCCGAGGCAAGGACTCGGGGCTGCCCAGCCGCCGGGCCTCCGGTGCGAGCGGCACGCACGCCGGCCTCCCCCGGCGGGTCCGGCAGGCCAACATCGCCCCCCAGCTCCGCGAGCGGTCCCAGCCGCTGTCCGCGCCTGTCCCGGTCACAGAGGAACGCTCGCCGGAGCAGGTCAGGGCGACGTTCGCCGCCTTCCAGCAGGGGGCGCAACGAGGCCGTGAGGACGCGGACGACAATTCCGGTAACACGCAAGGCGAGAAGGGTGACGAATGACCAGCAAAGTGGCATCGGCCGGCGAACTGAACTGGCTGCTGGACGATCTCATCAGCAGGGTCGGCGCCGTCCGCCAGGCGGTGATCCTCTCCACTGACGGCCTCGTCGTCGGAGCCTCGCAGGGACTCAGCCGCGAGGACGCCGAGCACCTGTCCGCCGTCGCCGCGGGCTTCCAGAGCCTGGCACGCGGCGCGGGACGGCACTTCGGCGGAGGCGAGGTGCGCCAGACCATCGTCGAGATGGAGTCGGCGTTCCTGTTCGTCACCGCCGCCGGGCAGGGCACCTGCCTCGCCGTGCTGGCCGCCTCCGACGCGGACGTCGGCCACATCGCCTACGAGATGGCCATGCTGGTCAAGCGTGTCGGCCAGCACATCTCGACCAACCCCCGCCGGTAACCCGCCGATATCGAGGGCCCCGAGGAGGAGGCGTGACGGAACCGCAATGGCTTGACGAGGAGGCCGGTCCCATCGTCCGGCCATACGCGCTGACAGGAGGCCGTACGCGGTCGTCCGGTGACGACTTCGACCTCATCGCGTTGGTGACAGCCACCGACGGGCAGGTGAAGGACGACAGCGGCGTCGGTCCGGAGCAACGCCGGATCCTCGCGATCACCAGGGAACCCATGTCCGTCGCGGACATCGCGTCCGAGATCGATCTGCCTCTCGGTGTGGTCCGCGTCCTTCTCGGGGATCTGCACGACCATGAGCTGATCAGCGTGCGACCACCCGCCCAAGTGGCGCCGCTGCCCAGCGCGCACATTCTCAAGGAAGTGATCAATGGCCTTCGCGCCCTCTGAGGAGCCGGTCGCCCTCAAGATCCTCGTCGCCGGCGGCTTCGGCGTCGGAAAGACCACGCTGGTCGGCGCGATCAGCGAGATCCGTCCCCTCCGCACCGAGGAGGTCCTGTCGGACCGCGGGGTCGGCGTCGACGACGTCGACGGGGTGGAAGGCAAGACCACCACCACCGTGGCGATGGACTTCGGCCGGATCACGATCCGCGAGGGCCTCGTGGTCTACCTGTTCGGCACGCCCGGCCAGGAACGCTTCTGGTTCATGTGGGACGAGCTGTCCTACGGCGCCCTGGGAGCGGTCGTCCTCGCGGACACCCGCCGGCTCACGGACTGCTTCCCGTCGATCGACTACTTCGAGCAGCGCGGGACGCCGTTCATCGTCGCGGTGAACTGCTTCGACGGCGCGGACAAGCACGAGCCCGACGACGTCCGGGTGGCCCTGGACCTCGACCCCGAGGTGCCCGTGCTTCTCTGTGACGTACGGCGGCGCGCCTCGGCCAAGGTCGTCCTCGTCACGCTCGTCGAGCACGCCCTCAAGACGCTGACGGCCGCGCAGAGCAAGTAGGCCGCGTGCGACGGCCCGCGCGCCTACAGGGCGCGCAGGCCGTTGATCACTTCCAGCAGGATGCTCTCCATGGGTCGGGACGCCTCCGGCGCCGGCGGCCGTACCAGGATCAGCCCGTGGTCCAGCAGGTCGCCGACCAGCACGCGGACGACGCCGAGCGGCAACCCCGCGTCCGACGCCACGTCGGCGAGCGGCCGGGCCCGCCGCACCAGGTCCAGCAGCCGCAGATGCTCGCGCCCGAGGTCCGCGTGGTACGGCACGGCCGCGCCGGTCGCGACGACCACGGCGACCAGATCGAGCGTGGCCGCGGACGTGGGCTGTACCCGCCCCTTGGTCAGGGCGTAGGCCCGGACGACCGGTCCGTCCTCGACCAGGTCCTCGTCCCAGTGCTCGTGATCGGTCACGTGCCCGCTCCTTCCGGGATGCCGAGCCGTACGGGCTCCGGGTCGTCGTCGCCCGTGGCGGCCAGCAGAGTCGCCGGCAGCAGCACGATCGCGGTGGTTCCGCCGAACGGCGAGGGACGCAGCTCCACGCGGACCCCGTGCCGGGAGGCGAGCCGGGCGACCACCACGAGGCCGAGCCGGTCGGTGTCGGCGAGGTCGAGCTCGGGCGGGCTCGCGAGCATGTGGTTGATCGCGTCGATCTCCTCGTCGGAGAGCCCGAGCCCCCGGTCCTCGACCTCGACCGCGTACCCCCTGGCCACCGACTCTCCGCGCAGGGAGACCTCGGTGTGCGGCGGCGAGTAGGCCGCGGCGTTCTCGATCAGCTCGGCGAAAAGGTGGATGATGTCGGCCACCGCGCTCCCGGAGACCGCGGCCTCGGACATGGGGTACACCCGGACCCGCGTGTAGTCCTCCACCTCGGCGACCGCGCCCTGAAGCATGTCCGCGACGGGCACGGGCCTGCGCCACGTGCGGCCGGGCGACCCTCCGGCGAGGACGATCAGTCCTTCCGCCTGGCGGCGCATCCGGGTCGTCAGGTGGTCGAGCCGGAAGAGGTCCTCCATCGTGCTCGGGTCCGTGGTGCGGCGTTGCATGGCGTCGAGCAGCCGGAGCTGGCGCTGGAGCAGTCCCTGGCTGCGGCGGGCGAGGTTGCGCAGCGCCTGGCCGACGCTCTCGCGCGTGCGTGCCTGGTCCACCGCCGCCTCCACCGCGGTGTGCTGGACGGCGCTGAACGCGGCGGCCACGTCGCGCACCTCCCCGGTGCTGCCGATCGGCTCCAGCGGGGGCGCCTCCGCCTCGACGTCGCGCACCTTCTCGCCGCGCCGCAGGCGCTGGACCAGCCGCGGCAACCGTACGTCCGAGAGCTCGGTGGCGGCCTCCTTCAGCCCGACGAGTTCGCGGGTGAGGCCGCGGCCCATCCGGATGGAGATGATCAGCGAGGCGATGACCGCGACGAGGCCGAGCAGTCCGGCGGCGCCGGCGCGGACGAAGACGCCGATCGCGGCGGGCTCGTTGCGCGCGTTGTACACCGCCCCGGCCTTGCTGAGCGCGTTGGTGTACGCGTTGTCCACCCGGTCGACGACGGACCGCCACAGGACGGGCGAGACCTGGCCGGTGACCTCGCCCTGGAGGAGGCGGTCCTCCAGGTTCGTCACCTGCCGGTACGCCTCCGACTTGGCGAGGACATCGAGCGGCGCGCGCAGCTCGTCGTCGAGCTCGTTCATCCCCTGGTCGAAGAGCACCCTGCGGGTCGTGACGTGCTGGGCGAACCTCAGCTTCTCCGCGTCGGTGAACGTTCTCGACTGCCCGAGCACGCCGGCCACGAGCGCCCGCTCCTTGGCCAGCACGTGCTGGGCGCCCGCGATCGAGACGAGGCTGCGGCCCTGCTGTGCGGTCGTGACGACGGTGCCCATGGCGGCGACGACGGAGAAGCGCTGCGAGGCGTCGGGGAAGGTCTCGTAGTTCTCGCCCAGGTTCGCGAGGTCGAGCTGACCGGCGTCGAACTCCATCCGCACGGTGTCGAGCCGGGCCGCCGCGTTCTTCATGTCCTCGTAGGGCTTCCTGCTCGCGTCGATGAGCATCGACTCCGCGTCGCCGTCCGCGACGAGCTCACGCATCCGCGTGCGCGCCCGGTCCACGACGGCCCGCTGGGCGAACATGTCGCTCCGGTCGACGTCCGAGCGGGAGGCCAGATATTGGGCGGAGAGCAGGTACTCGCGTTCGATCTCCGTGGCCAGCGCGTGGGCGGGCTCGCCGACGCTGCTGTAGACCGTTGAGGCGTTGAGCAGCCGGAACGCGTCACCGACGGTCAGGGAGGCGGAGAAGATCCACAGCGCGACAAGCGAGACCAACGGGATCACCAGCAATAGGGTGATCTTGAATCCAATGGACCTGCTCGCCGCCATACGCCCTCTTCTCGATCTTTAAAAGATCGACGGAAAGGCTAGCAGTGAACCGATCCAATTTCTATATACCTCTTATATGCCACGAAGCCGGTGAAGCACCTGGTCAGCACGTCGGGCGATATTTCCGACGGCCGCGGCCTGATCGAGAAAGGCATCCTTCCACGCGAGCCGTGCCAGCTGTACGGCGAGCACCCCGAGAACGGTCACCTCGACGGTCAGAAACACCCGCTCCACGAGCCCGATCATGAGCCCGTGACCGGGCAGGGCGAGATAGGTCATCGCGGCGAGCCCGATGCCCGAGGCCAGCGTCAGCCACTCGACCGGGCGGGCGACCGCCTTCCAGCGATCGTCCGCGGCGAATCTGCCGACGAGCAGGGCGGTCGCGGCGGGCAGGCTGACGAAGGCGGCCACCGAGACGTACCGGTGCACCTGCGCCGCCCAGGTCATCCCCTCGGCGATCGCCGACGTGGGAACGATCGCCGCGACCACGAGCGCGAGGCTCCACACGAGCATGAGCCGCTCCGGCCAGCCCGAGACCGGCGCCCGTACGGCACGCATCCCGGCGAGCAGCGCGAGCGAGCTCAGGCCCAGGACGACCATGGCGACCTCGGTCGCGCCGCTGCGATCGAGCACGGCGTAGTCGCTCAGCGTCAGGTTGATCGGATCCAGGTACGGATCCGGATCGATCTGTCCCACGACGGCCGCGACGACGGCGGTCACGATGCCGCCGCAGGCAATCATCGGATAGAGCCTCTTGACCATGATTTGAGAATCTCGCGAAAGATCGGCGCCGACCATCCGGAGAACTCCCTACCCGCCCCTGATGCCGCCCCCCGAGACGGCATCAGGGTCACCTCAGGGGCGGGCCGCCGCGTCCGCGTAGCGCTCGCGGAGGCCGGGGGTCGGCGCGGCCTCGTAGACCGCCGTCCTCCCCGCCGCCCACTCGGGTGGTTCCGTCCCGCCCGCCAGCGACCAGGCGGCCTGCCGCGCGGCCCCGTCGGCCACGTACTCCCCCGGCTCCGGCACCAGCACCGGACGGCCGAAGACCGTGGGGGCGATCCGCCGTACCGCCTCCGAGCGGGCGCCTCCGCCGATCAGCAGCACCCGTCGCGGATCCAGGCCGAGCGCGTCGAGGGCGTCGGCCAGCCCGCACAGCATGCCCTCCACCGCCGCGCGGGCCAGGTGCGCCGGTGTCGCCGTGGCGAGCGTGAGCCCCCGCAGCGAGCCGGTCGCCTCCGGCAGGTTCGGCGTGCGCTCGCCTTCCAGGTACGGCACCAGCACCAGGCCGCCGGCGCCCGGAGGACCCTGCAGGGCGAGTTCGTCGAGCTCCGCGGGGCCGACCCGCAGCAGGCGGGCGGCCGCGTCGAGCACCCGCGCCGCGTTCAACGTGCAGACCAGTGGCAGGAACCTGCCCGTGGCGTCCGCGAAGCCCGCGACCGCGCCGCTCGGGTCGCTCGACGGAGCATCCGCGACCGCGAAGGCCGTACCGGACGTGCCGACGGACACCACGACGTCGCCCGGCCGCGCTCCCACGCCGAGGGCCGCCGCCATGTTGTCCCCCGTGCCGGGCGCGAGCCGTACGGGAGCGCGGGTTCCGGCTCGTGCGACGGTCGCCGCGTCCTCGACGATTCCGGCGTCCGCGATGGTTCCCGCGTCGTCGGCGGGACCGAGGACGCGGGGCAGGGCCGGGACCGCGCCGAACGCCAGCTCCAGCAGGTCGGTGCGGTACGCGCCGGTCGCGGGTGACCAGTAGCCGGTCCCGGACGCGTCGCCGCGGTCCGTCGTGATCGTGTCCGGGGAGCCCGCGAGCCGCCAGGTGAGCCAGTCGTGCGGCAGGCACACCTGCGCGGTGCGGCGCGCGTTCTCCGGCTCGTGCTCGGCCATCCAGCGCAGCTTGCTCACCGTGAACGAGGCGACCGGGACGCTGCCCACGGCCTCCGCCCACCGCTCCGGGCCGCCCAGTTCCTCGACGAGGTCCCGGGCGGCCCGCGCGGAGCGGGTGTCGTTCCAGAGCAGCGCGGGCCGTACGACGTCTCCCCGCTCGTCCAGGCAGACCATGCCGTGCTGCTGCGCCGCGACGCTCACGGCGGCGACGCCGTCGAGGCCACCGGCCCGCTCGATCGCCTCCTGGAGCGCCGCCCACCAGTGGTCCGGGTGGACCTCGGTGCCCTGCGGGTGCGCAGCGCGGCCCTGGCGGACCAGGGCTCCGGACTCGGCGTCCCTGATCACGACCTTGCAGCTCTGCGTCGACGAGTCGACGCCGGCGACGAGGGTTCTCACCCACGCACTCCGAGGATGTGCTCCAGCGCGAGCTGGTTGAGCCGGGTGAAGTGGAAGCCGCGCTCGGCCGCCTTGTCCAGGTCGAAGTCGTCCCGGGCCAGGTCCTCGTAGGTCTCGCCGGGCGCCAGGGTCGGCTGCGCCAGCTCGGTCACGCGGGAGCCGGCCAGGGCCTCCTGGACCTCGGGGTCGGCCCGGAACGCCACGGCTTTCTCCTTGAAGATGAGGTAGGTGCGCATGTTGGCCGCGGCGGAGTCCCACACGTCCGCCGCGTCCTCTGTGCGCAGCGGCTTGTAGTCGAAGTGCCGTGGGCCGTCGTAACCGCCGTGCTCCAGGAGGTCCACGAGGAAGAACGCGTTCTTGACGTCGCCGTGGCCGAAGATCAGGTCCTGGTCGTACTTCGGCCCGTGCTGGCCGTTCAGGTCGATGTGGAAGAGCTTGCCGTGCCACAACGCCTGGGCGATGCCGTGCGCGAAGTTCATCCCGGCCATCTGCTCGTGGCCCACCTCGGGGTTGAGGCCGACCCGCTCGGAGTGCTCCAGCTCGTTGATGAAGGCGAGGGCGTGGCCGATCGTGGGCAGCAGGATGTCGCCGCGCGGCTCGTTGGGCTTGGGCTCGATCGCGAACCTGATGTCGTAGCCCTTGTCGACGACGTACTGGCAGAGGAGGTCCAGGCCCTCCTTGTAGCGGTCGAGCGCGGCCCTGATGTCCTTCGCGGCCTCGGACTCCGCTCCTTCACGGCCACCCCAGCACACGTACGTCGTGGCGCCGAGTTCGGCGGCGAGATCGATGTTGCGGATGACCTTCCTGAGGGCGTACCTGCGGATGTCGCGGTCGTTGCTGGTGAAGGCACCGTCCTTGAACACCGGGTGGGTGAAGAGGTTCGTCGTGGCCATCGGAACCTTGAGTCCGGTCTCGGCCAGGGCGCCCTTGAAGTTCGCGATGGCCCGGTCCCGGTCCGGCTCGACGGCCAGCAGGTCGTCGTCATGGAAGGTCACACCGTACGCACCGAGCTCGGCCAGCCGGTGGACGCTCTCCACCGGGTCGAGCGGGGCCCTGGTGGCGTCGCCGAACGGGTCGCGCGCCTGCCAGCCGACCGTCCACAGGCCGAACGTGAAACGGTCGTCGGGGGTAGGTGTGTACACGTGGCGCCTCCGAATTAGTCTAAGTTATGGACTAAATATCCGGCGTCACCGGCGGCAGGTCAAGAGGGCCGTCCGCCGCGCGACAGGTCAAGTGGGTGCGATGGCACAGGCGGTCCGGCACGACGCGATGCGCGCGCGCAATCTGGCGCTCGTCCTCGGCGAGGTCAGCGCGCGGGGCTCGGTGACGCGTGCCGCGCTCGCCGAGATCACCGGACTGGCCAAGACCACGGTGTCGAAACTGGTCGGCGACCTGATCGAGGCCGGGCTGGTGATCGAGACCGGCGTCGTCAGGGTTGGTGAGCGCGGGCGCCCCGGCATGGAGGTGCGGGTCAGCGGCCGGCGGGTCGCCGCGATCGGCCTGGAGATCAACGTCGACTACCTGGCCGCGCGCGTCGTCGATCTCTCCCGTTCGGTACGGATCCGCCGTACACAGCCTGTGGACAACCGGATGACCTCGCCTGGGGATGTCATAGCGATACTGCAGGATCTGGCGCTTTCGGTTGTGGACGAAGCTGTGGACAGCGGGCTTCGCGTGGTCGGCGGGGTGCTCGCCGTTCCCGGGACGGTCGACCTGGCGACCGGCACCGTCCACAGCGCGCCGAACCTGGGATGGCGGGACGTGCCGCTGCTCTCGCCGCTGCGGACGCCGTTCCCGTTGCGCGTGGACAACGAGGCCAACCTCGCGGCGCTGGGCGAGCTGTGGTTCGGCGCCGGACATCCGGACTTCCTGCACGTATCCGGAGAGATCGGCGTCGGCGCGGGCCTGATCGTACGCGGCGAGCTGTTCCGGGGCTTCCACGGATTCGCCGGAGAGCTCGGGCACGTGGTGGTCTCCCCCGGTGGCCCGCCCTGCCGCTGCGGGGGACACGGATGCCTTGAGACGTACGCCGGGCAGGACGTCCTGCTGGCCGCCGCCAACGCCGAACTCGGTGCGGGGATCGCCGGGCTTCTGGCAGAGCTCGACGCGGGCAACCGGGACGCGCTGGCCGCCTGCGAGCGTGCGGGGTGGGCCCTCGGCGTCGCCCTCTCCTCAGCCGTCAATCTCGTGGACCCGGGCACGATCGTGCTCGGCGGGATCTACGCGCCACTCTTCCCGTGGATCGGCGGCGTGGTGACCGAGACGCTGGCCGCCAGGCTCGGCCAGATGCGGGAGGTCGTGCCGTCCGTCGAGGTCTCCCGGCTCGGCACGGAGGCAGCGACCCTGGGCGCGGCCGGGCAGGTGATCCAGCAGGTCATCGCCGACCCCGCCGCGCTCCTGAACGCCTGACCCGGCTCCGCGCGCCAGCCCCACGCCGAGCCCGGCATGTCACGCCCGCGCCGGACACTCCGTCGCGCACTCCCGCGTCACCTGACCTCGGGCTGAGCACCGGAACTCGGCGGCTCAGAGGCCCGAGGGATCGCGGCCCACGCTGATCTGCTCGGCGATGCGGCGAACCTCCGGCTCGTCCAGGCCAGGAACGGGCGGAAGGCTCCCCTGGAGGATGGGCAGCACCTCGTGAAACGGCCGTCCGGCATGGCGCACCGCCACCTCGTGGACGACCCGGAACAGGGTCAGATTGGCCTCGTGCTCCTGGGTGACCCGGTCAGCGATCATGAAAGCGCCCCCTCCGTCGGCTCCAGTCCGCTGGCAACCGTACGGCCTGCCACCGACAGTTTCCGTGACCGCCGCGTCGCGTAGAATAATTGAGAGTTCAATTATTTTCGGGAGGGGCCATGCCGGTTCAGCGACTCAACCACGCGGTGCTGTACGTAAGGGACGTCTCGGCGAGCGTCGCGTTCTACCAGGAGGCCCTCGGCTTCCGCGTCGTCATGGGCGGCCCCGGGGCGGCGTTCCTGCAGGCCTCCGGTTCGGCGAACGACCACGACCTCGGGCTCTTCGAGCTGGGCCCGCAGGCGGCGCCGTCCCCCGCCGGCCGGTCGGCCGTCGGGCTCTACCACCTCGCGTGGGAGGTGGACACGCTGGCCGAGCTGCAGCGCGTCGCGGTGAAGCTGAGCGAGATGGGCGCGCTCGTCGGCGCTTCGGACCACTCCACGACCAAGGCCCTGTACGCCAGGGACCCCGACGGGCTCGAGTTCGAGGTGTCCTGGCTGGTCCCGCTCGCCCTGATCGACGACGAGACCCTCGCGGGCCGCGCGCGCGTCAGGCCACTGGACCTCGCCAAGGAGCTGGAGCGGTACGGCGCGGAGACGCGGGGCGGCGTCGGAGTCTCCGTCCCCGCGTGACCGCTCCGGCCGTACAGGTCGATCACGGTGGTCGGCTCTCCCGGCCACCACGCCGTTTTGGCCCGCACTGCCGCCTCGGCTGTCCGGGCTGCCCGGGCCGCACGGGCCGCACGGGAGGCTCACCGGCCGTGGCAGGGCAGGCATGGCTGAACCCCGGCCGAGGCGCGGCCGGGGACAGCTTCGGGACGTCGGAGCCGGCCGGACACGGGGTCCCATTGACAGCCGATATTCAGTCGGGACATTTCGCCACCGGCACGTTACGCTTTGCGGTGATCTGTTACTGATCGATGTCTCTGAGGGACGAGCCGTGGCTGACTGGGACCAGGATCACGCGCCGCCCGACATCGACACGTCCAGGCCGAACGTCGCGCGCGTCTACGACTACATGCTCGGGGGCAAGGACAACTTCGCCGCTGACCGCCAGGTGGCCGAGATGACACTGCGGATCGCCTCCGACGCCCGTCAGGTGGTCCGGTCCAACCGGGAGTTCATCCGGCGCGTGGTGCACTACCTGGCCGGAGAGGCGGGCATCCGCCAGTTCCTCGACATCGGCTCTGGCCTGCCCGCTCGGGAGAACGTCCACCAGATCGCCCAGACCATCGCGCCCAAGGCCCGGGTGGTCTACGTGGACAACGACCCCATGGTGCTGGCCCACTCCAGGGCTGTCCTCGCCACCACCCGTACGACCTCCGTCGTCGCGGCCGACCTCCGCCGTCCGAGCGAGATCATCGACCACCCCGGCGTACGAAGGCTCATCGACTTCAGTGAACCCGTCGGGCTGCTGCTCTTCGCGGTCCTGCACCATCTCGGGGACCAGGACGATCCCGCGGGCGTGACCGCCCGGCTGCGCGACGCGCTGCCCCCGGGCAGTCACCTCGCCATCTCCCATCTCCACAACCCCGGCCCCGCGCACCCTGGTGCCGCCCGGCGGGCCGCGATGGTCCAGAAGCTGTTGCACGAGAAGCTGGGAAGCGGCCGATGGCGGACCCACCAGGAGATCCTCACGTACTTCGGTGAACTGGAGCTCGTCGAGCCCGGCCTGGTGCCGCTCACCGAGTGGCGTCCGTCGCCGATGGACCGGGCCGAGCAGGGCGTCATGCGCCACGGCGCCTTGGGCGGCCTGGCTCGGAAACCGTAAAGTGCTGGCTTATGCGTATCTTCACCAGCCTTGCCGAGCTGAAGGCGGCCAAGGGCGAGCACCTCGGCTACACCGAATGGCGTGAGATCACCCAGAACCAGGTGAACCTGTTCGCCGACGCCACCGACGACCACCAGTGGATCCACGTGGACGCTGCTCGGGCCAAGGACGGCCCGTTCGGTGGCACAATCGCCCACGGGTACCTCTCGCTGTCCCTGCTGCCGTCCCTCATGCAGCAGCTCTACCGGGTCGATGGCCTGCGCATGGCCATCAACTACGGGCTGAACAAGGTCCGCTTCCCACGCCCCGTGCCGGTGGGGGCGCGCATCCGCGCCGGCGCCGAGATCCTCGACGTGAAGGGCACGCCCTCCGGCACCCTCTCGACCCTGCGGGTCACGATCGAGGTCGAGGGAGCGGACCGGCCCTCCTGCGTCGCCGAGGCTCTCTCCCTCTACGTCCCCGCCGAGGATTTCTGATCCGCGGCTCGTCGGTCCCGTTTTCCCGGCCTCGCCCCGCCGCCCTGAGCCCGCCGTACAACGCCTGACCAGGTACGGAACCCCCGCCAGCACGGCGAAGGAAGGCCGGGAGGCGGCGTACGGGAGCGATCCCGCGACGGCACGCCGCAAATCCAGTTCGGAGCATGCCGCAGAAGCCGCTATGATTACTGACGTCGCAAGCGGCCGTAGCTCAATGGATAGAGCATCTGACTACGGATCAGAAGGTTAGGGGTTCGAGTCCTCTCGGCCGCGCCAGACAAAGAAGGTCCCTGAGCAGGCATTACGCCTCCAGGGACCTTCTTGTATTCCCGGCTCACCCGATCTCTTCCCCCTCGTTGGGAGCCACCCTGGGAGCCACCCGCTTCGGTTTGCCCAGCAGGGCGCTTGAAATGGCCTCAGTCGCCGCCCGCTTGTCGCCCTCCATGAGGTGCCCGTACACGTCCTTGGTGATCGCGATGCTCGCGTGGCCGAGGACGTCGGAGACGACGTGCAACGGGGTCCCCTGGGCGAGCATGAGTGAGGCCCCCGAGTGCCGGAGTTCGTGCGGGTGCCGGTGCCCGAGCCCCGCCTTCTTGGCCAGCTTGGAGAACAGGTGCGAGAAGGTGTCCGGGTCGGACGGGTTGCCGAAAGCTGTGGGGAAGATCAACCCGCGTTCGGTCCACTCCTCGCCCGCCTGAAGGCGTTCCTTGTTGTGCGCGCTCCGGTGTCTCTTGAGTGCATCGACGAGTTCGGGCGTCAGGGACAGCGTCCGGCGTGACTTCCCTAAGCTCGTTGATCACGAGCTTGGTCTTGCGGGACGCGTCGGGGTCCCGGTTCTTGATCCGCTTGACCGCGTGCGTGATCCGGAGAGTACGGGCGTCCGGGTCGAACCCGCTCCACATCAGCCCGAGCGCTTCCCCACGGCGAAGGCCGAACACGAGCGACAGGAGGACGAGCACGCCCATTCGATGCTCTGCCACCTCATCGAGAAGCATGCGCGCCTGGTCCACGGTCAGCGTCCGGCCCTCTTCCGTCCGGATGCGCGGCGGCATTGAGAGCGCCGCGACGTTCCGAGCCAACAGCCCCTCCCGCTCTGCCTGCCCAAGCGCCTTGCGGAGTACGGCGCGCATGATCCGGATGCTGTTCGCGCTGTAGCCCTTCTCCCGTTTGGCCTGCCACAAGGCATCCACCTGGGCGACGGTGAGGCCGGTCAGCTTGTGCCGGCCAAGCCCCGGCTTGAGATGCAGCCGGACAGTGTCCTCATAGTCGTCCAGGGTCGAATCGGCGACATGACCGGGCAGGTTCGCCAACCAACGATCGAGGAAGTCACCCACCGAGAGCTTGTCATCCGGGACCGGCAGGCCCTTGGCCATGAGCTCCTTGATCTTGCGAATCTTCTCGACGACCTCGGCCCGTGTCTTGCCGGACACCTTCTTCCGGCGTCGCTTCCCGTCTGGGCCGTAGCCGAGCGAGACAGCACCGCGCCACCGGTCGCCGTCCTTGTGGATCGAATCCTCGTTCTGGCCGCGTTTCCTGCTGCTCACGCTGCTTCCTCCTCTTCCAGATGGACGACGAACTCGGCGAGGGCAGTTGCCGAAACTCTGCGGAGACCTCCGATGCGAACAGAACGGAGAGCCCCCGAGCGGATCAGCTCGTAGACCTTGGTCCGGCCGATGCCGAGGAGTTCCGCCGCCCTCTCCGGCCGGACGAGCAAGGGAGAAAGATCACCTGTCACGCTGCCTCCTCTCTGATTGCCGAAAGTTCTTGTCCGTCTGCTTGGGCTTGGAGCTAATTCATGTGGTTGCGCCAGCGCTGGCGTTCGTGGACCGAGCGCAGGAGCCGGACGCCTATGGGGTCGAGGCCGGGGTCACCGGGCTTGACCGGCCGCCAGACGTAGCGGTGCGGATCGACGGGTTCGTCTGGGAGGCCGAGGGCTTCCAGGACCCAGGTACGGCGGTCGTGCTTGTGCTCGGTAAGGGTCTTGTTCGACCACTTCCGGGAGACGAGAACGCGGCGTCCGGCGTAGCCGAGGTGTTCGGGCTTGTGTGCTTTGCCGCGGCAGCGGCCTGGGGCCATGCCCGGTTTGGCGCCCTTGGGCTGGACGCCGTATCGAAGCCAGTTCGGGCAGGTAGGCGAGCATGGTTCATAGCGGAGGGCGTTGCCGAGGTGTTCCGCGTGCTCCCGTTGCGCGGAGTCGTCCGGGTCGATCGCATCCCCGATGGACTTGGTCAGGTACTTCGACAGGTACCGGATGCAGGTATCCGCATCGGTGGTCCCGGCCAACACGCCTTGGACGTCAAGACGGCGGCGCTCCGCGCCGCCTCGCGGCCCTACGCCCGCTCGGCGGCCGGGCATGCGGCCTGGGGGCCGGTCCCGGCCGCCAGCAGCTCGGGCCGCCAGCGGCGGGATAGCGGGCCGCTATCCTGCTGCATCATGCGGCCATGGCGACACGTAGACGGGCGCCTCCTCTACCTTCCGGCCAGTCAAGACGTCTGGAACCAGTTACGGGCCCGGCTGCAGCTCGCCCAACGACTCAGCGGCACCGTCGTCTGGGTTCCCCACCCCGGCGCGATAGGCATCGGCGTGGATGTCGACCTCCCAATCGGCGGCTTCGTCGACGTCCTTCTACTGCCCCGCGACACCACCCACTGGCCCCTCGAAGGAACCCAGATGGAGTTCTACATCTGGTGGATAGACGAATATCCACAGATCCGCCTGCTACCCGCCGACCCCCACCATCGCCGCGAAGACTTCGACGAGTGGATCTCCAGCCAGAACGGTCCGGCCGCCGCCGCGTTCCGCAGTCACCACAGCACCTACTGACGCAATCCATCGCAGCGCATAGGGCGATTCTGCATTCACGAGCCCTTGCCTCCGGCGGGGGCCTCGGCTCCGGGATGAGCGCACGCGCATGAGCCATGTCCGTAGCTGGCTGAGGTGGAAGCCTGATCGTCCCGCCCGCCACGACCCAGGCAAGCCCAGCAGACCGGCTCCTACGGCTCAAGCCCGTCTGTGACCGTTGGCATCCCATGACCGAGGAACGGCGACCGGCTCGCGTACACGCGAAGACGGGCTTGCCCCTCCGTCGCTGGCCCGCTGCCGCTTCGCGGTGGGTCGAGGCAGACGGGAAGATCAGGAGGGAAAGGCATGCGGGTCCCCGCCAAGATTCCGGAGACTGTCCGTATGAGCACCGGGTTGCTGCGCGTTATCTACAAGCAGCCGAGTCTCACCCGCTTGACCGTCTGGTCTGGCGGCTCAGACTCGTTCCCTGTCTCAGGCGGCTGCTTGGCCGTCGAGTTCCGCGGTCGACTTGGCCACCCCAGTTCCTACGGGCTCTTGGCTGGCGAGATTCGGGCGACGGGAGGCGTTGTGCTCGATCTGGCGACGCTTCCTTATCTTCCTGATGTGGGTACGGGATGCGACACGATCGTTCACGGCTTGGTGCCCGAGTACGAGGAAGTCGTCATCAGAACTGCGAACTTGCTCGGAGTGCCCTTAAGACTCACTGCCGCCTGCCACGGCGAGCTGGGATCGTCTGTGGCGATCTTCTCGCGGCTCACTGCTGTCCTGATTACGCTCCTGAGCGACTTGGATACATCTCCGGCCGATCTATGGCGGATATGGTCTTCGTGGCCCGAGTAACCCAGGATGGCGATTCGCGGGATTTGCAGCCACGCGTACAGCCAAGAAGCCGAACGACGGCGGAAATCGGCGGACGTCCAAGAACGCCACACTGCCAGCTCAGAGCTTTCGACCTCGATCGAATCGACTTCTTTTAATCCGCAGGTTCCGGCGTGGGAGGCGTAGGTTGCAACATCCGGAATATGCCCGGAACGCGCTTCCTTGGAAGAAGGCCGGGGCGCCGCTCGGCCGCAGGTCAGCAAGCTTTTCGAGGTCTCAACCGCGACGCCCTGTAAAACCGTCGTCGGCGGGCGCGCGTGCCCGCCGCGTCCGATGGGGCGGTGATCAAGGGGGAATCACGGAGACTCGCCGGCAGGGCCATACGGCATCTGACCAGAGCCGGAGCACGTCAGGGGATCATGAGCCGAAATCTTCCAAACTGGTGGTGTGCGTTCCGGGTAAGAGACGCTGCACCGTCGAGAATCAACACTCTGGTGGATCTCCGCCGACTGCGTGGAGCGCATCGATGTACCCGCCACCGACGTCGATCCGCGTGATGTCCGTCGTCTTGTCCGAGGAGCATGTGAGTGCCCAGTCCGCCGCCGGTCCGATCTCCTGGAGACGCAGTCGCTTCTTCCGAGTGATCCCGCGAGCACGACCGATATAGCAGACATCTGGGTCGATCCTCTCGATGTAGACAGCCATGAGAGGAAACGCCTTGGTCAACGTTGTGATCAGGCCCGTGGTGGAATCCAGGTCGATCCCTGCCAAAGGCTGGGGGTGCTCCCCGCGCAAGATAAGGGCGTGATGGGTCATGGTCGAGCCCTTCCAGCCTGAGCGTGTGGCGTGCTCGATGTCGCGGAGGCGTACAGCCGAGTAGCCGTCGAGATGAAGTTGGTCAGAGATCGTGTGCAGCAGTGCCCATTTGCGGCCTATGCCCACCACGTAAGCATTAAGTCGATCCGCACAGTCGATCTCACGGCTGACCCTTACGGGTTCACCGGAACGCCTTGCCTTCTTCAGGTCCGTGAGAATCGTCCCCTTAGCCATGGTTCCGGATCGTCCCACTTCCTGCGTCTGATGCTCATCTGATTTTCGAGTTGTCCTGGATGATCACGGAACATCGGTACTGCAACGAGTACTGCAACAGAGGCACACAACGGCTCACAGCCACGTCCGTCTAGTACCACTCAGGACCGGGTCGGGGGCTCCTGATCACGGCTTGGACGGTCCTGATAGGAAGCGGTCACCGCCCCGGTTTGGGAGCCAGGTTGGGAGCCACCCGAGCGGACGATCGCGAACTGAGCCGTACGAACCTGAACAGCGGGGCCGCCGCCGACCAGCGCGGCGAACGATCCTGAACGGTCCTGAAGATCGTTTGTGGACCTACGGATCAGAAGGTTGGGGGTTCGAGTCCTCCCGGCCGCGCCAGACGAAGAAGGCCCGTCACCAGGGAAAACCTGGGAACGGGCCTTCTTGCTTTCTAGATCACCCAGGCCCCTTGCTAACAGGGTGACTCCGCAGCTCCACTCCGCCCCGGTCCCCTCGGTAAAGCTCTCAGCAGCCGAGGCCTACTGCTCAGGTCCTTGCAAGCCGAATGGCAGACGTATGTGTTTCCTCGAACCTGACCGAGGCGCGGGCGCCCGAATCGTAGTTCGTGGGAATGACGCTTCTTATCTGGACCCAACAACGGCCCCGAGGCACTACAGGCGTCGAAGACGGTCTACGGCATCGGCTCCGGGCTCCCCGCTCCATCCCCTGTCTTGGTCTGCTCGGTGTCCTCTTCGACCGATCTGGCGACGGGCTGGGGTGGCAGATCTAGCCCAGGAGCCTGAGCTGGAAGATCGATGGGAGGATGGGACCAGTCGGCTACCCGGGTGAAGTCGACCTGACCGCCGGAAAACTCCGCGTCGTTGAACGAGACCCGGCCACCAGAGAACACCGCACCGCCGAACCAGACCCGGCCATCGGAGAACACCGCACCGGTGAAGTCGGTGCCATTGTCGAAGACGACCCCGGTGAAATCCAGGTCGGCTCCGATCCAGGAGATGGGTGCGCTTTCGCGTAGGTGGGCGGCAACGAGACGGATGATCGTGGATGCATCGCACGCCACGACCCATGTGCACCGGGGTCGTGCTGTCGCGCGTCAGACTTAGTGGCGCAGGAGTTAGTTGGGTCTCCTGAGCCTGGAAGTGAGACGCATCGTGAGTCGTCCCCCGCAGCTCCCTGTCGAAGACAAGATCCGGATCGTGTTGTCGGTCCTGGCCGGCGAGATATCCGTCCGCATGAGGCCCTCGGCGGGCATCGCCCGATCGAGGTCTACATCGACCCAGGTCTGCATCCCCAACATTCAGACCGGGTTTCGTGAGCCAACTTCTTGACGCGGGACAGGTTCAGCGCTGGCAGACCGGTGCCGACTGGTGGGACTGAGCACATGTCTTGACGGCCATGCCGTGCCCGTTGCGTGCCCTCGAACAGTCGCCGCAGCATCCCTGTCGGCACGCCCTGCCATACTCCCGCTGTGCGACTACATGACCCACGCGAGAACGTCATGTACGGCGGGCCTCTCCCCAGGCCTTCCCTCCTCACGTCTCGACGCCACCGGTCGCTGTCATGACTGCAAAGCAGGTCGAGCTTGGGGCCGTCACCCTCCCCTCAGGGGAGTTGGTGATCGTGGACACGGGATATCTCGGGATGTGGTCCGGCGATTCCAGCCCGTCATACACGAATGACGAGGGCGAACTGCTTCTCTGTGTGGACCTCGAGATCGTGGGTCCTGATGCGACCGTGGCCGCGACATCGTTTGATCGGCAACCAGGTCGCTGGTTGTATGACATTCCCGAGCATGGGGTTGCCGAATTCACTGCCTTGTTCGCGGAGCATTGCCGATCTCACGGTCTCCGTGCCGATCTCGTCCTGGTGGAGCCCGCGGTTCCCCATCGTGAGCGAGTACGGCGGTGCGTTGCCGGCGACTCCTTCCTCATGCTGGGAGTTCCCGTGGTCGTGTTGGGCGGTCTCCCACGTGCACGTGCGCTGCCGGTCGTCGGCCATGAGAAAGCCTTCGACTTTGGCGCCGGGTGGGAGAGCGTGACCGTCGAGGTGAACGACGGCGCCGTCGCCCAGCGGCACTTGCTGGGGAAGGTCGGGGTCGACTGGGCTCGCATCATGCTCGCCGATGCTGACGGGTTGAGTTCATGGGTCCATGAAGAGCCTCTGGACGGGTTGGCGGACGCGGTCTTCTGGGGAGCAAGCGGGCCCTTCGCCGCTGTCGACCTTCAGGTGTCGGCAGTGGCCGATGAGCCGTCCAAATACGGATGGCTGGACCTTCCGATCCATGAGGCGATTGCGCGTATTCACGAGATCGAGGGGTGGAAGCAGGCCCGACCCGACCGGAGGCTGGCGTGGGATTTCCGCCCCCACTCTCACCACTGGCAGATCATGCGCCAGATCGACCGTTCGCCCCACGAGGCCGGACAGATCGAGGTCGGCGGCGCCCAAGTGCTGACCTTCATGACTGGTTGGGGCGACGGATTCTTCCCGGTCTACGCCGAAAGAACCGAAGACGGAACCCTCCTGCGGGTCCGCATCGAACTGCTCCCTGCAGACTCCTGAGCGCCCGAGGTCGGTCGGCTGATGGTGAGTGAGGAGCGGAGATCCATGGCGCGATCCCCCGCGTGCCACCTCTTGCGGGAGACAACGGTGGTGTACTTGACGACAACCGTGACGACAACGTCAGCCACCACAAGCACACGCCAACGGCCATGCAGCACTCTGACCTCGTGTCGAAGCAGCCGGACAGGTGATTGGTCCGCCTGAAAAGCGGACGGTCGCGGCCACTCAGCCCATTGACGGACAACATCCCCCGGCAGGCCGTGGATAGATGGAATCCACCATCGTCAAGATCTTCCGGGACCACGACCCGAACCGGTTTCCCAACGACACGGACGGGGCCGCTGGCCGGTGCAGCGCGCACGGGGAAACAGGGGCATGCGGCGGAGTCGGTAACCATGACGTGCTACTCGAAGAGAAGGACGGAACCCCGGGTGCGTTGGGCGGTGTTCCGAGCAACCAGTACTTCCCGCTCCGCTTGCCTAGCGCCTTGTGGAACGGCGCGCGTGATCCGGACACTGTCCGCGCTGTAGCCCTTCTCCCGCTTGGCCTGCCAGAGGGCATCGACCTGGGCCAAGGTGAGACCGGTCAGCTTGTGCCGACCAAGCCGGGTTCGCCCTGCTTCCCCTGCGGGCGGGTCGACGGCATACGGGATGATCAGTCGGCGGTCGTATGTGTGGACGCATAACCGTGGACACTGACGGCGTGAACGATCGTCCCCACATGGCTGAACCTCCCACCACTCGCACCCCCGTATGCCGCGACTACAGAGCCCCACGATCATGGCCCATGGATCACCAACTGACCGTCCGGACATACGACAACGAGGTCGTGATCGAGGGAGACAAGATCGCATTTCGCGCTCTTGCTGAACTCCTTCTCACGCTCTCCGAGTCCGATGTGCTAGATCACGATGAGTGGGACGAGTGACCGCCGGGCCGTTAGCGGGCCATTAATCGGGGCGACGAGGGTTCAATCACGGTCGCTCATGACCGCCCCGAAGCCCAGATCAGGAACCCTACAACCTGTGATCCATGCGATTCCCAAGCTGACAGTGCGGGTTCTTTCGTCACTGCTCCAGCGAAGAAACGCCAGGCTGGGATCGCTTCCCGGCCTGGCTTGATCTTTCTGGGCTTCTCGTCGGTTTTCCGCGTCCGCTACGGGTTACAGTTCGCGGCTGGTGAAGAGCTCCAAGTGGTAGCACTGCGGGCAGCGATGGGCCTCCACCGGCCATTTGGGGCGGCCCATCAGCTTGGCTCCGCCGAATATTCCCCGTTGCAGTTCACCTTCCACCCAGACCCCGAAGCCGGGCTGTTGATGGTCGGCTAGGAAGCCCGGCTCCAGGCCCTGGTGGCCGCAGTGGGTGCACTTTCCATCAGACATTGGGCGATCATATGGACAAGTGGGCTTCTTTGCCATGGGTGATCAAGGAGGGGGGATGACCCCGCGGCGGTCACCCTGCGGAACGGCACGCATCATCGAGGTCATGCCGGACCGGCCGGGGAGGGCCTCCCGAGTTCCCGTCGCCACTGCCGATACGTTCCGCGCCCCATACGCCGGGGAGCTCTTGCTGCGCTTCCAGGCTTTCCATCGCTTCCATGGCCTTCACCCCGATTTCGAAGGGCTCGGCATCCCCTTGTCCTGAAGTACCGGACTTGGTGGGCAGAGGGTGCCTGGCCATCTCACGGCGCGGCCCCGCTTGACCTTGACACGGTGACAAGGTCTTCACTGCAGCCAAGGAGGTGGTCCCGATGACCATGCCGAAAGAGGACACGAACACGATGCGCGCTCTCCAGGGGCTGGAGAACAGCAGCTCGTCGATGCGGCTGCAGGCAGCACTGGCGGTCGGCACGACCCCAGACCCTCGGTTCATCGACAAGCTCATCGAACGATGCACGATCGAGCCCGACTTTTACGTGCGTGAAATACTTACGTGGGCACTCACCCGCCACTCATCATCAATGACGGTCCCAAAGCTCGTCGACGAACTCGGCTCGGAGCGCGCGCAGGCACGAAGCCAGGCGTTGCACACGCTGTCCAAGATCGGAGATCGGCAAGCGTGGCCGGCGATCACACGGGCGCTTCTGACCGACGCCGACGACGAGGTCGCGCGGAGCGCCTGGCGAGCAGCGGTTGTACTCGTGCCCGAGGGTAAAAAACCCGAGTTGGCCGGAGTGTTGGCGACACAGCTCGGGCGCGGAGAGCGTGAGACGCAGTTGAGCCTCAGCCGGGCGCTGATCGCGCTCGGTAAGGTGATCATGCCGACCCTGCGCGCCGCGATGACGGATCTCGACCCTCGCGTGCGTCAGCACGCGATCGCCACGGAGAGGCTGTCGCGCAACCCGGACGCCGGATTCGAGTTCGCGATCGAGGAGGCGAAGCGCGTCGTAGCCCTCGGCACGACCAGCCAGGAGGGGTGAAGGCAGTGTTGATCGGTGATGTGGCGCGACGGTCCGGGGTCAGCGCCCGGATGCTCAGGCATTACGACTCGCTCGGCCTGGTGCGGCCAACGGGTCGTACCGAGGCCGGCTACCGAGAGTACTCCAGCGAGGACATCCGGCGAATCTTCCATGTCGAGAGTCTGCGCTCATTGGGGCTGTCGCTGCATGAAGTCGGGCGCGCGCTGGATGATCCCGGCTTCACGCCCTCGGAGCTCGTCGACGACCTCATCCGCCAGACGCGAGAACGCATTGCGAGTGAGACGGAGCTGCTCACCCGACTCCGTCGGATCGGTGCCGCGGAACCCGCCGACTGGGAGGACGTCCTCCGGACCGTTGCACTCCTCCAGGCCTTGGGGTCGGAGAGCGCTGGGAAGCGCCAGCGCGCGGCCTTGTCCTCAGGCGAAGAGGCTCCGGTGCCAGTGGAAGCTCTGGTCGAGGCAGCGTTGAGCGAGACGGACCCGAACGTCGCCGGAGCCCTTCGATGGGCTCTGGCGCGATCGGGCGACGGCGGATTGGCGCTGCTGGCGGAGGGCCTCGGCTCGCCGGCAGCCGAGGTGCGGAAACGTGCCGTCCAGTCCATCGCCGAGATCCCGAACGGTGAGGCGACCGCACTGCTGCATGACGCCCTCACGGACTCCGACATCGTGGTTCGCAGGTATGCGGCTCTGGCGCTCGCGGCACGTGGAGTAGCCGACGCGGTCCCGACGCTCATCGACATGATCGTCGAGGGGGCGAACGACGCCGACGCAGCCGATGCACTGAGCGCGCTGGCGAGTGATCCCGCGTTGGCGGATCAGATCGCTACCAGGCTCGTTGGCTGCCTCGCCCACGGCACCATTGAATCGTCCGCACGTCGACGGCTGACACAGGCGCTCGCGGATATCCCGGGAATCACGGCGTCACGTGCCCTGGCGGATCTGTCACATGACGAAGACCGTGCCGTTGCGCTTACTGCGACATACATTCTCAAGCTACGCGACGCGCGATAACGGAGCGTGGCCAGGACGTCATCAGGCTCGACGAGCCGTTGGGCGATCGCGTGGTGTTGGACGCAATGAGCAGCCTTCCCGTCCTTTTCCATCGTGCGCACAACCCGTGCCAGGCCGGGAACGGGTGGGGGCGGGCCATCGGACGATGGTTGCTGTACAGCAACGCGTACAGCAACAGCGCCTCACGTGGTCACACCTCACCAGTCTGGATCTGCCGTCCGAGCGGCTTTGCTCGTCGCCCACGAGGGCCGTGCCGGCCGCCCGTCGGTTGGGGACGTCGGTCGCGGAGGGAGACGACTCGGTCGAGTGCGCCTGGACGGACATTCTGTGCGAGACGCCCGCCGAGGGTGACGCGGGGATCGTCTGGGCCGGTCGGCTGACGGCGGACCGGACGCAGATCATCCAGGTGCAGGGGTTCGACCGCGAGTGGTCTCTGCGGGAGCTCTCTGTACGGCGGGCGGGCGTTCTTGACTTGCCCAGCCTGCTGAAGAGCGCCACGAACGGCCACGTTTGCCGGAGGCGTCCGCGAGCATGTTGGCCTTGAGAGACAAGGTCCCGGGTGGCTGGAACGGTCGGCGAGCGGGTGCGGGGCTTGTACGGGGGAACCGCGATGACCAGCTCCTCGAGGGCCAGACCCAGCCTGATCTCGTACACCTACAACTCGGCTCCCGAGCGAGCACCGCACGCCGAGGGTCTTCCGGAAGAGACCGTTCAGCTCACGTCCCGGGCGTCTGGATGCGGCCGGCGTACCGCGTCGAATGGAGGCGACTCATGCCGCTCATCAATGTGAAGGTCATCGAAGGGGTGTTCACCGAGGCGCAGAAGGCCGAGATCGTGCAGAAGCTGACCGAGGCGATGGTCAGGATCGAGGGCGAGAACATGCGCTCTCTGACCTTGGTCATCCTCGAGGAGGTCAAGAGCGGCGACTGGGGAGTCGGCGGGAAGCCGGTGACGACCGCGGACGTGAAGGCCATGGCCGCGGGCACGCCGCCCGGCTGACGGGATTCTCCGGCGCAGCCTGTCGGCGGCCTGCCGGGAGTCACGACGAAGGTCAGCGGACGGCAGCACCGGTCAGCAGAGAGGTGGCCCTTGCCGGTCAGCCCGTCTCGCGGCCGAGTGCGGCCGCCTCGAACCCGTCCCCGGCGTCGCAACCGCACTCGGCTGAGCAGCGATGTTTCTCAACCGGAGCAGAATGACGGATGGGTCACGAGTGCTTCCAACTACCTAGCGTCGGCCGCGGGGTATCTGGAACTCCGATGTGCTGTGCAGAAGCGAGCAGTTTCGCGCCGTCCTGGCCCGTATCAAGTCCGCGTTCGGGTCGGCCGTCCGCGTACCCGCCCGGACGCGGTGGCCGTGGCGAGGCCTCTTGCGGCTGGCCGCCCGGTCCGCATTATCGGTCTCAGGATGCAAGAACTCCGTCAACCCTGGGATTCATCTCGAAAGGCTGCGAATTACTTTTACGCGAGATCGACCTTTACATGGCATTCCGGCACGCCTTCTTCTCTTGTGCGAAATCTTAGCAAGGAGGACAGCCAATATGGCCGACCGCTTTTCCGATCTGCACGTACCGATGATCCAGAATTGGCGCTCACTGTCGAGAACTGACGCCTGTGTTTATCGATCCCGGGCGCGGGGATAGTTGTTGTCGGATATCGCCCACCACGGGCGAATCGACAGATCCGGGAGGTTCACATGAACGGATTCCTGCCGTATGCTCAGACCAGCCCGGCTGCTCGAATTGGAGGCGTACGCGGCTGGCAGGCGGACATTCTCCGCGGCGAGTCATAGCTGATTGAGGCGAGGTACTGCGGTACGCATAGGCCGCAGTACCTCGACCTATGGCAGGCGGGGCGTTTTATCGGGGGGCGTTTGTGGCGCGATTCTTTTACCCTGACGCTTGGCGCAGCGATACGGTGGAGGATCTGTTCGGGTTCCCGATTTCGGATCCCTACCGATGGCTGGAAGACGGAAATGATGCGCGCGTACGGGACTGGGCTGCGGCCCAGGATCGTCTCTTCCACGGGTATCGCGCCGAATGGCATGAGAAACAATCGTGGGCGTCTTTGCTGGATCAGGTGTCATCCTTCGGTGTGTCTGAGCCTCCGATGGTGCGTGGTTCGGTCATGTTCCTTGCCGAGCAACTCCGTGGGGATGAGCAACGGCGCCTGCTCGTCGTTGACGCCGAGGGGAACAGGCGGGTGCTCGTCGATCCGGCAGAGATCGATCCGTCCGGCCACACCGGGCTGTACGCCTGGTGGCCGTCGCGCGAGGGTGAACGCGTGGCTGTCCAGATGGAGGTCGCCGAGCAGCCCGGCAGCGACATCATCGTGCTGGACGTGCGTATCGGGGAGGCGGTGGACGGGCCGTTGCCACGCGCCCGCAACACCTCGCTCGCCTGGCTGCCGGGAGGGGATGCGTTCTACTACGTCAGCCGTGTTCCTGATGAGGAACTTGCGCCCGACGACATGCGTTTGCATCGGCGGGTGAGGTTGCATCGGATCGGTTCGCCCTGGCAGACAGACGCGGTGGTGTTCGGCGGCGACGATGCCCCAGACCACTATTACGGGCTCACAGTCAGCGCCGACGGCCGTTATCTGGCGATCACTGCGATAGCTGGGCCCGCCTCACACAACGATGTGTACGTGGCCGAGCTCATCGACCAGGAAGCCCCGCATTTCGTCAAGGTCGTGGACGGAAGCACCACACAGGCCCGTGTTCTCCCACGCTTCCTCGCGGACAACAATCTGCTGCTGGTCACCGACTACCAGGCCCCGTGTGGCCGCATCTGTCTGGCGCACCGGCACGATACCGACCCGGCTGCATGGCGCACGCTGGTAGCCGAAGATCGCCAGGCCCCCTTGGACGAGTGTCTGGTCCTGGACGACCCGGCACTTCCGCGGCCCCTCCTGCTGGTGGCACGCGACCGCCACGGCACCTCCACCCTGACCTTGCACGACCTGGCCGGTGGCCGGCCGCTCACCGGTCTGCCCCTTCCCGGCGCGGGCGTCGTGTCATCCCTGCGCACGAACATCCCGCACGGACGTCACGCGTGGTTCAGCTACTGCGACGCGACCACTCCCCCCACCATCTATCGCTACGACGCCACCAGCGGGAGGACGGAACAGGAAACCGGCACCACACTTGCCGGACATACCGCAGAGATCCGCAGCCGCAGCGTTCGCTATCGCGCCGGCGACGGCACCGAGATCACACTGTTCCTGTTCACCCCGGCGGAAGAACATGAGGGCCCCCGCCCCACCCTCCTTTACGGCTATGGCAGCTTCGGCATGCCGATGCGCCCATGGTTCTTCCCTACGGCGGCCGCATGGGTCAGCGCCGGCGGCACCTACGCGGTCGCCTGTGTACGCGGAGGCGGCGAAGAAGGCCAGTCCTGGCACGACGCCGGCCGTGGACCACACAAACACCGCGCGATCAGCGACTTCAACGACGCCGCGACCTGGCTCATCGACACCGGTCGAACCACGCGCGACCAACTGGCGATCTATGGCCAGTCCGCCGGCGGACTACTGGTCACCGCCGCCGCCACACAGCGACCAGACCTGTACGCCGCGGTTATCGCCGAAGGCCCGCTATGTGACATGGTGCGCTACGAACACTTCGGCCTGGGATGCACATGGACGGATGAATTCGGTACCGCCTCCCGACCCGAACAGCTCCAATGGCTACTCACATACTCCCCCTATCACAACATCACGCCCGGAGCCTCCTATCCCGCATTCCTCCTCGCCGGCGCGGTAACCGATCTGCAGACCGGAGAGGCCCACGTCACCAAAATGTGCGCGGCCCTCCAAAACGCCACCGGCAGTGACCGCCCGATCCTCATGCGCCGAGAACCCGACACCGCCCACGCCGCCTCTCCCGCGAGTAAAGAACGCGCCCTGGCCGCGGATATCCTGGCCTTCGCCGGAAAATACACCGGCCTATCACCGAAAAAAACACCCATGCGTCTTCACGAGACCGCGGCGGAACCACACTGAGAACGGCCTGACCGCAACTACTGGGATGAGGAAACGTACAGAAGATCAGCGATCGACATCTCGCTGAGACGGCACCGGGCAGCGGCAGACCCGCTGGGCGAAACGCCATAGCGGGCCTACGGAGTCGCACTGGGTGTTGCGATCCTTCCTCCTCCCCGATGGGCCTCAACGAACGCGACCGCCTTGGCGAAGAGATGTCGGCCGCCGACGCGGAAGGGCAGGTCGGCTACCGCGTACTCCGCCAGAGCAGCCGATGGTCACCGTTCATCCCGGGCCGGATCCCTCGCCAGACACTCGGTCCTGCTCTCCGGCGATCACGACCTTGTCGCGAGATCCCTGTACAAGATCTGCCGCGCACGCGCCAGTAGGGCAGGCACCACCGTCAAGAGGCCGGACAGCTTGACTGATCACGCCTTCCTCTGCGCCAGAAAATGAGGACATCCTTCTTACCGACAGGGAGTTGTCCTCAATATGCGCAAGCTTCTTGCCGCAGCCGCAGCCGCAGCCGTTCTCCTTGGTGCCGCCTCCCCTGCTCTGGCGGCAGCGACTGCGCCGCCCTTGACGCTCCAGCAGCAACTGACCCGGCTGACCACCCAGGACGGGTTGGCGGGGGTCGTGGTTTCCGTACGTGAGCCCAATGGCCGGGTCACCACCTGGACGTCGGGCACCGCCGAGCGGGGCACCGGAACACCCATGGTCGGCGCCGACGCCCACTTCCGGATCGCCAGTGTGACCAAGCCGGTGATCGCCGCCACCGTGATGCGCCTGGTGGACCAGGGCAAGATCGACCTGGACGCGCTCATCGAGCAGTACGCGCCCGGTTTGCTCGACGGCCGGCAGATCACCGTCAGGCAACTGCTCCGCCAGACCAGCGGCCTACCCGAATACTGGCACCTGGTCGACCCCGCGAATCCCGGCGGCGACGCCGACTTCCTGCGCCTGGCCTTGGACGCCGAGCCCGTCGGCGCGCCCGGCGAGAAGTGGTTCTACTCCAACACCAACTACCTGGTCGCCGGCATGCTGATCGAGACGGTCACGGGCAAGGACTTCCGCACGGTCACCCGGCAGGGCGTGCTCCGACCGCTCACACACACCTACTGGCCTCGCAAGGGCGAGATGGGCATCCGGGGCGCGCACGCGCACACCTACGGCATCGACCCCTTCAACCCCAAGGCGCAAGACAAGCTGGTCGACACCACCCAGGAGCCCGGATACCTGTTCGGCGCCTCGGGTGGGCTGATCTCCACCCCCGACGACCTGAACCGCTTCTGGCAGGCGCTCCCCAACTCGACGATCACCAAGATGCTCGACGGAGCGGTCGCCGCCTACGACCCGCCCCGCTCCCGCTATGGGCTTGGCCTCTACTCCTACCCTCTGACCTGCGGATCCGCCTGGATGCACGACGGCGGCCTGCCCGGCACCCGGGTGCTGAGCGGCCGTAACCGCGCCGGGCGCGCGGTCACCCTCTACGTCACCGGTACTCCGAAGGACGACAAGCACATCTTCCAGGCCTTCGACACCGCGATCTGCTCGTAGTCAGTTCGTCCGGAGATCGTGTGTTCAGCCGACGTGTGGCTGGTCTCTCCTCGCTCGGCTGTTGGCCGCCGGGTGCGGGGCGGATACCGGCCCGCCGGCGCATACGGCGGAGCGCCTCGCCTCCGCGGCGGCCACGAGGTCAACATCTCTACAGGGCACGATCTATGCGATTCCCAAGCTGGCGGCGGGGTTCGGTTCCCGTCGCCCGCTCTCATCCGACGTGCGACCTGAACCAGTGATGCGTTTGGTTCGATCGCGTCCCGCGCTTATTCCATCGCCGATTCTGTCTGGTTTCAGAGAATTGTCGCCGCTCAGGCAGCGGAGGAAGTCCACGAATTCGCCGACGGTTTTGACCCTCGTGTGCGTTCCCTCGTACGTGGCCAACACTCGGTTCGAGGGGATCGGCAGCCGAAATCGCAGCGTGCGCTCATGCTTGCCGCCCAGTCCCGACAATGAGCGTGTAGTCAACGCCCACGCGAAAGTCGCCGGAAGATCCGCGGATGGTCAGCGTGTGGCGGCCGGGCCGCAGCGACTGGAGCCGCACCCAGAGGCCGCAAGCGTAGGTCAGGCCCGTTTCCTCCTCGCCGGTCAGCGGGTTATCGGCCACGCCGGTCACGACAACGTCGTCCTCTTCCAACCGTTCGGACGTGACCGACTTACCGTCAAGAGTGGCCTTGCCCTCCGCGTCCGCCATGAACTCCATGCACGAACTCTCAGAGCCGATGAGGTTCACCAGCGGGAACACCACCGGCCGCTCTGCGGGCACCTTGCACGTCCGCTGCGTGGTGCCGCCGAATGTCCCGGCGAGAAACCACATGTCCTCTGGCTGGTTTCGATCGCAGAACTCCCCCGTCGTGTCCATCACGGGGTTCGTGCTCTCGCCTTCCGAGGCCGCCCAGGTCCACCAGCGTCCCTGAATCGCGTCTGCCGACGGCGCGGCGATTCCGTTCGTGCCGCTCCCAAAGGGCATTCCGCAACCGGCGACAAGGCCGAGAAGCAGGAACGGCATAGCGGATCTAAGAGACATTCGGGAATCATAGGGCCTCTCGATGGTACCGCCGGGCGACTTTTGAAGATCGCCGGACAGCGCCAAGCCGCCCCCGTAGGGACAAGCCAGGGATGACCTCGCTCTGTGTGCCGGTCGTCCGCGAACGGCGCGGAACATCAGCGCGGATATGTGCCGGGCGTCTACGCGGCACAACCCCTACGCGTGATCGACATGGCTCTCCCCTGTCATGGGCCGCATTTCAGGCAAGACGCCTCCGGCAGCGCCCCGCTCCGGGGCCCGGCTCCGGGATGCTCAGGTGATCGGGGGTGTGCGCGGCGCGCATGCTTCCAGGGCTTCGTCAAGGAGTTGCGGCCGCGGTTCGTCATCCTGCCAACCGTCGGCCTTGAGCTTTCGCAGGAGCGGCAGGAGTTGTGGGTCACCCAGCGCCGCCGCTGCCTCGACGTAGAGGTTGCCCACGTCCGGATCAGCGAGCCGGCGTTTCAGTACGGGCAGAAGCCGGGCGTCGTGTCGCTTGGCGAGTGCCACCGCGGCCTCGCCTGCCGTGTCCGCTCCCTGATCTTCCAGGCGTACGAAGAAGGCGTCTCGGATCTCCTGCGTGTCGTTCTCCTCACAGCCGCCCAGCGCCATGGTGGCCCAGTCCCGCACGTGGTCATCTGGATCGCGCATCAATCCCAGCAGCACCCGGACCGCGTCTTCGGGAAGTGGATCGACGCCGACGGGAATCCCACGTGCCACATGCCAGCGGACATCGGAGTCCGGGTCGGCCGCGAAACGCAGGAGCGGGAAGAGCACACGGTCGTCGTCGCAGATCGTGGCGAGCGCGTGTGCGGCGGACCATCGTACGTCCTCATGGGTTGTGTCCAGGGGGAGAGCGTTCGCCGCTTCGATCAGGGGCGGAACGTGCCAGGAGAAGTCGACCGCCTGAACCGCGAGCAGGTCGAATCCGAGTGCTCGCACCCGCTCATCCGGATCAGCCCACCAGCTTCGCGCCAGAGCTGTGATCTCCTCTGGGGAGGAAAACGATTCAAACAGCCGGTTCATCGCGTCGAAATGCTCGGTGTGAGACTCTTCGTCCCAGGCGATCAACGCGGCGAGCTGACTGTCAGAGAGCGGTTGCCTCGACATTTCTCTGCCTTTCTCGCTAATGCCGGAAAAAGTCATCAAGCGGACAATGCGGGTCGTGATACGAGCACGCCGAGGTGGCATCGGAAAGTCGACCGAATTCCGGGGACGCCCAGACGGCCAACGTCCGTGATCACTGCCTGATGGCGCCGACCAGAAGCGACCTGTCGAGGATGCGCGTTCCCATGATTTCCGCGGTGGACGACGGTGGGCCGGAATCCGGGGCTTGGGTCCTGCGTCCGGGGCCTGGGTCCTGCGGGCGTCGATCTGGGGCTGGTGGGGGGTCGTTTCTTTCACCCCGGCTGAACCGGGCATTCGGGTCGGCGGTGGGGCCGCTATGGGGTGTGCCGCGGATCGGAGGGCCGAGGCCGGTCTTCTCCGAGAACGAGCATGATGTGCTCGTACTCACCGTGCCGGACCGTACCAGTGCGGCGGAAGCCGCATTTCTCCAGCAGCCGCACCGAGCCTGTGTTCCCGGCGAAGGGATCGGCGAAGAGAGGGCGGGCCTTCTCCATATCCAGGAAGAGCGTCAGCGCCCTGGTGCCGATGCCCTGGCCCCAGTATCGGCGGTCGAAGCCGTACCCGATGAAGCGCCTGCCGTCCTCCCACCAGGCCACGACGCTGCCGACTGCCTCGCCGTCCACGGTGACCGTCCGCACCAGGACGGTGGGATCGCCGAGGACCTTCGTGGCCCAGTGAGTCATGAAGGTTTCCCGCGCCCGTGGAGTGAACTTTGACCGCCGGACCGTCTCGGGATCGTGCTCCTGCTCGAAGAACAGCTCCAGATCGGCCTCGTGGACATCCCTCAGCCGCACATCGACACTCATGGCGCCCAGTCTGGCTTCCGGCACCGACATTTTCCCGACGAGCGGTCCCCTCGCGGTCCCGGACCGCGATGGCTTCGGGGCGACCTGGCGGACATGCGCGAACTGAACGAGTCGACGGGCCTGGACGAACTGGCGGCGGTGCGCGACCTGCTCGCGGTGCCGAAGCCCTCACTGGAAGCGGTCGTCGCGGGCCGGTCTCGGCTCCTCGCCGCGATGTCCTCTCCGGAGGCCCAGGTGGAGCGACGGAGAAGAGCGCCGAGGCGGTGGCTGGCCGTGGGGGTCGGGCTGGTCGGAGCGGCCGCCGCCGCTGCGGTGGCCAAGACCCCCGCCGAAGGCGCCTACTGGCGGACCCGTACGGTCTGGGGGACGACGTTCTCCGAACCCGGCCGTCGCTACCTCATCCGGCGCAGCACCTCCCATGAGCAGTGGTTGGCGCAACGGCCGGGCGCGCAGAGCTGGTGGATCGACCAATACCTCGGCGCGCGGCCCGCGACCCCTCAGGACGAGACGGCCTGGCGTGAGGCGGGCTCGCCCAGCAGTTGGCAGTATCCGGTGAACCTCGCCGACCTCCACGATGTCGCCATCGTCAACTCGGGAGAGAAGGTGGAGAGCCTGCCGGGTGAGCCGGTGGCGACCCGGCTGCGCGGCGGTTGGAAGGGCACGGGCGGACACCTGACGAAGGAGTCGATGACCTGGGCCGAACTGCGCGCGATCCCGAGCGGCACCCAAGAGCTCCGGGCCTATCTCGAAGCGCGCATCACGCGGCTCGCGAAGAAGTACCCCGTGATCGACATGGAGCAGGAGATGGAGCGACGGCTCCAGTCGAGCTGTACGGAGATCCTCGAGGGCCTGCCGGTCTCACCCAAGGTACGCGCCTCCGCGTACCGGATCCTGGCCTCGCTGCCCGGTATGAGAGCGGAAGGGGAGGTCACCGACCTGCTCGGCCGTACCGGTCAGGCGCTCAGCTACCACGTGGACTCGCCTCTCGGCCCCCAGGATGGCATCGACGTGCGACTGGTGATCGACCCGAAGAGCGGGCTTCCCCTGGCCATCGGGTCGAAGAGCGTCGGTCGGCTCAAGGACGGCCGATCCGTGGACATCGAGAATGTCACGGCCTACGAGGAGGTCGGCTGGACCGACGAGGAGCCGGAGATACCCGCTCAGCACGACTGACCGGCCGGGGGCGTCTCCGAAAGCGGAACAGCGGGAACGGTCGGAACGGCACGCACTGCGAGAACAGCCGGACCGGCGGGAATTGCAGGCACTGCAGGCACTGCGGAGCCGCCGGACCGGCCGGAACCGCGGGAACCGCGGGAACGGCGGGAACGGCGCTGGCGACGTCTTCGGGCTGTCCACAGGTTGTGGACTGTCCACAGTCGGCTCGCCCCGCCCCGTCGTCCCCGCTATGACACGCCATGATCTCGCCATGGCTTCCCGCAGCCGTCCGCGGCTTTACGTGGCAGACGCGGTGGGACCGGTACGGCAGGCGTTCACCGGAAAAGCGGGGGAGTTCGCACGGAAACGTCGTGCGGGCGGCGAAATTCCGTGAGCTAATGAATGGATGGCGAAGAGTCCGATGAAACGCCACACAAGAGGCCGAGTTGGATGCTTAAGATGATTTTTCGGCAAATGGCGATACTGTTCGGAGCCGACGACGACCCGCACATGGGGGACGACTCGCACGCGCGTGACCTGGACGAATACCTCGACGAGGAGGACGACCTGGATGACGATGAATTCTGACATTCCCGACCCATCCCACCATTACGGGAATTGGCATAATTAATCGGCATTCCGTCGCGACAGAAACGTGCGCGCATCGCCTGGGTCACAACGGCTCTGAGTCAGAAACCACATCAAGAGGGTTTTTCTGCATGAAGTTCACATTGGACGACGTACGGTCACAGACATACAAGGCACGGGACGCCTGGTGGACGGTGTTCCTGGTGGATCCCCTGGCCGGCCGCCTCGTGCTCGGAACCGCGAACCGTACCTCCATCACCCCCAACCAGATCACCTGGGGCGCCTTCCTCCTCGGCCTGGGCTCGGCCGGCTGCTTCCTGACGGCGGACCGGACCTGGCTGATCGTCGGAGCCGCCCTCTATCACCTGAGCTTCGTGCTCGACTGCATGGACGGCAAGATCGCCCGCCTCAAGGGGACGGGGACCGTCCTGGGCGGCTGGCTCGACTACGTCTTCGACCGGATCCGGGTGCTCACCTGCGCTCTCGCCCTGATGTGGGGTCAGTTCCAGGCGACCGGGCAGGAGCTCTACCTGATCCTCGGCATCGGGGTCGTCTTCCTCGACATGCTGCGCTATGTCGACGCCCTCCAGATCGCGAAGGTCCGACGCCAGATGCGCCGCACGCTGAAGAAGGCGTACGACGAGTCCACCATCGCGGACCCGTCCGCCCTGCCGGACCGGCTGCGCGAGGACCCCGATCTCGATCCCGAACTCGACCCTGACCTCGACTCCGACGAGATCAGGATCCGCACGATGGGCGTCGTCGACCTGCAGGAGGAGTTCCGTTCGCGCTTCGCCTGGTACATCGGCGTACGCGAGTGGCTGCGTGACCATCGGGTCCGCACCCACCTGATCAGCGGCATCGAGTTCCAGATGGCGGTGTTCATCATCGGCCCGGTGCTCGGGTACATCGTCCCGGTCACGGTCGGCGCGGCCGCGCTGCTGCTCGTCTTCGAAGTCGCGATCATGTACAAGCTCTGGCTCTCGTCCCGGGACCTCGCTCGCGCGCTCGCCGAGATCCGCCGGACGTCGGCGCAGGTACAGGCCACGGCCGGTAACTGAGCGCATCCCGCCCCCTCCCCGGCCACAGCCGGCCGCCCCGATCCCCCGGCGGCCCCGGCGCGGCCTGCGAAGCTACGCGGATCTGCGTACGGCGAAGCCTCCGGCGAGCGGATGTCCAGCCGGAGCCACGCGACCACACTCGGCGCATGCTGACCGTGCTCATACGTGCCTTCCGCGTGCCCGACATCCGGAAGAAGATCCTCTTCACCCTGGCGCTGATCGTGCTCTTCCGGTTCGGGCAGATCCTTCCCGCTCCCGGCGTGAACCTCGTCGCGGTACAGGAGTGCCTGCGCGGCAGTCGCAACGGGCTCGTCGACATGCTGCAACTGTTCAGCGGCGGAGCGATGCTGAAGTTGTCGGTGTTCGCCCTCGGGGTCGTGCCGTACATCACCGCCGGCATCGTGATCCAGCTCCTCACCGTGGTGATCCCGCGGCTGGAGGCGCTCAGGAAGGAGGGGCGGCAGGGACAGGCGAAGATCACCCAGTACACCCGCTACCTGACGGTGGCGCTGGCCCTCCTCCAGGCCGGCACGGTGGTGTCCCTGGCCCGCGCGGGCCAGATCTTCCCGACCTGCGACCGGCGGCTGCTGCACGACCAGAGCCCGCTGACGGTCGTCGTGATCGTGACCACCATGGTGGCGGGCACATCAGTGATCATGTGGCTGGGCGAGCTGATCACCGATCGCGGGATCGGGAACGGCATGTCCATCCTGATCTTCACTCAGGTCGTGGCCGCGTTTCCCTCGTACATGTCGAACATCTTCCTGCTCAGCCCGGTCGCGCTGGCGGCGATGCTGCTCGCGGGCGTCTTCCTGGTGGCGGCGGTGGTGTTCATGGAACAGGCGCAGCGGCGCGTCCCGGTCCAGTACGCCAAGCGGATGGTCGGCCGCAGGATGTACGGCGGTACCTCGACCTACCTTCCGCTGAAGGTCAACCAGGCCGGCATCGTCCCCGTCATCTTCACCTCGTCCCTGCTCTTCCTCCCGCAGTTGGCCGCGCAGTTCACGGGCGGCACTGGCCCCGTGGCGGAGTGGATCGCGCGTCACCTTGTCTCGGGTGACGACCCGGTCTACATGACGGCGTACCTCCTGCTCGTCGTGGCGTTCACCTACTTCTACGTGTCGATCACCTTCAACCCGGTGGAGGTGGCCGACACCATGAAGCGGTTCGGCGGGTTCGTCCCCGGCGTACGGCCCGGCCGGCCCACCGCGGAGTATCTGCGGTACACGCTCTCGCGGCTGACCGCGCCGGGAGCGCTCTACCTCGGCACGCTCTCCCTGATCCCGATCGTCGCGTTCGTGATGCTGCGCGATCCGGCGACCCAGCAGAGCTTCCCGTTCGGCGGTACGACCGTGCTCATCATGGTCGGAGTGGGGCTCGACACGGTGAAGCAGATCGAGGCGCAGGTGGAGCAGCGCACCTACGCGGGTTTCCTCAAGGAATCGTCAGCCCGGACCTGACCGCGAAGACGACCAGTTGGGCGCGGTCTCGGGCGTGGAGTTTGACCATGGCACGGCTGACGTGGGTGCGCACCGTGTCGGGGCTGATGACCAGTTCCTTGGCGATCTCGTCGTTCGACCGGCCGGTGGCGACCCACGCGACCATCTCACGCTCTCTGGGAGTGAGCGTGTCGAGGCCCATGACCGGTGCCACGTCGTGGCGGCCGAACAGGCCGATGACCTTCCTGGTGATGGACGGGGAGAGCAGCGCCTCGCCCGAGGCCACCACCCTGATCGCGTGGGCGAGCTCCTCCGGAGCGCTGTCCTTGAGGACGAACCCGCTCGCTCCGGCCTGGAGCGCGGCGAACACGTACTGATCGACCGCGAAGGTGGTGACGATGACGACCCGGGTGGTGTTGAGCGCGGGGTCGGCGGCGATGGCCCGAAGCGTGTCGATGCCGTCCATGCCGGTCATCCGGATGTCGAGCAGGAGCACGTCGGGGCGGGTGTCGCGCAGCAGCCGAAGCGCCTCGGCTCCCTCCGCCGCCTCTCCCGCGAACTCCAGGTCGGGCTCACGCTCGATGAGCGCCCTCAGCCCCATGCGTACGACCGCCTGATCATCGGCCAACGCCACCCGGATCCGGTCCGTCGGCGGGATCACGCGACGCCCCTCCTCATACGGTGTCCAGGTTCAGGGGGAAGCGGGCCACGACGTGGAAACCGCCGCCTTCACGGGGGCCGGCGCTGAACGCGCCTCCGGCGTCCGTCACGCGTGCCCGCATCCCGGCCAGCCCACGGCCTTCGGGCACTCCGCCGCCGGCCATTCGGGCCTCGCTGGTCCGGGCGTCGGCCGATGCGCCCTCGGCGAGGGTGTCAGGACCGCCTCCCCCGTCGACGATCTCGACGACGAACGCGGCCGGGCCGGTGGCGGCGCGGACCAGGGCGGTGGTCGGACCGGCATGGCGCATGACGTTGGTCAGCGACTCGCGTACGACGCGATAGACCGTGTCCTGGAGGTGAACGGGCACGTTCGGCTCGGCCGGTTCCAGATCCACGCGTAGCCCCGCCGCGCGCACCCCGCCGACCAACCGGGACAGGTCATGATCCTCCGTGACGGGATCGATGAGATCGAGCGCGGACCGGAGCTGGTCGAGTGCCCGCGTACTGGTCGCGCGGATCGCCTCAAGCGACTCGCGGACCTTGTCCGGCCGCTCGTCCAGCATGAGCAGGGCGACTCCGGCCTGCATGGCGATGGTGGCGAGGCCGTGCCCGGCCGCATCGTGCACCTCTCCGGCGATGCGCGCCCGCTCCTCGGCGATCGATTCCCGCGCACTCGCCTCCTGAGCGCCCGAAGGCGCGGTGGGGCGCCGTTCCGGCTTGACCAGAAGCACGGGCTGGGCCGGCGTCGCGGGCAACGACCAGCCCACCGCGACAGCCGCGTCCGGATCGGAGACGGTGTCGAGGTCGGTGCCGAGCGTCGCATCCGGGGAGAAGTCCGCGGTCAGTTGCCGATCCTGCGCGCTCAGGCGTTGGTCGCCCGTACTCAGGCGTTGATCGGCCGTACCACGAGCCTGGCCTGGACCGCCGAACGGCCATGGGATGGCCAGCCAGCCCACCCACGCCAGCATGAGGACGACCGGCAGGTCACGCAGCCGTCCCAGTTGGGACAGCGCCGACGCGGCCGCCGCCAGAGAACTGCGCGGGCGGCCGTCCGGATGCGTGCGCTCGGTCACCATCCCCCATCAGAACAGGCACAGATGATCTGATCCTAGCCAGGATCAGGCACACGAGTTCCAGAGGATCCGCCCCTCGTCGGTACGTTCGTACGCGTGACTGACAACTTCGCGGGCGACAGCCGTACCAACTGGGAGCGGATGCTGGCCGGTGACCTCTACATCGCCGACGATCCGGAGATGGCCGCCGCGTCGAAGCGCGCCCTTCTCCTCGCCCACCGGTACGGCGAGCTCTATCCGACCGACCTGGAGGCCGCCCGGCCCCTCCTCGACGAGCTGATCGGCTCGATCGCGCCGGACGCCCACATCCGGCCGCCGCTGTACGTGGACTACGGGACGTACATCACCATCGGCTCCGGCACGTTCGCCAACTACGGACTGACCGCGCTCGACGTCGCTCCCATCACGATCGGCGCGGACGTCCAGATCGGCCCGAACGTGCAGCTTCTCACGCCCACGCATCCCGTCGATCCGGACGCGCGCCGCGCGAAGCTGGAGGCGGCCGAGCCGATCGTGATCGGCGACAACGTGTGGATCGGTGGCGGCGCGATCGTGCTGGCCGGTGTCACCATCGGCGAGAACAGCGTGATCGGCGCGGGCGCCGTCGTCACCAGGGACATCCCGGCCGGGGTCGTCGCCGTCGGCAACCCCGCCCGGGTCATCCGCCACATCTAGTGCACCGCTCCTTCCGGGCGAACCTTGCCGGTCACGGGCACTGGGTTGTTTCGTGGATCTTCTTGGCCCACTGCGCTCGCCCGGACGGCGGAGGTCCCGGAGGCAATCCCTGGTGCGACCGCCCTCGGGCGGGTTCGGTGTGCCGGCTTTCCGTCACGTTCCCCGGGTTCCCTACGCCGGATCGGCGTCCGGCTTCCTGGCGACGCCTCCCACGAAGGTGTAGTAAGTGATCCCCTGCTCGGCGTGGTCGTCGGGACCGGGCCGCCACTCGGCGAGCGGTACCAGGCCGGGGTCGAGCATCTCGAAGTCCCCGAAGTAGGCGCGGATCTCGTCGTGTGTGCGCCAGCGGCCGGTGCCGAGGTTCTCGTTGAACAGCTTCTCGGCCGCGGCGGCCTGCTCGGCGACCTCGGGCCGGGCCGCTCCGGGGTTGTGGAAGTGCGAGATCGCGACGAAGCTGCCCGGAGGCAGGGCGTCCCTGAGCAGGGCGGCGATGCCCTCGGGGTCCTCGTCGTCGTTCAGGTGGTGCAGGATCCCGAACAGAAGCAGGGCGACGGGCCGGGAAGGATCGATGAGCCGCCGCAGGTCCGGGTGGTCCACGATCTCTTGGGGGCGCCTGATGTCGGCCTGGATGACCGTCGTGGTGTCGTTCTTGGCCAGCAGCGCGCGGCCGTGCACCAGGACGATCGGGTCGTTGTCCACATAGACCACCCGCGCCCCTCGGTCCACCGCGTGCGCGATCTCGTGGACGTTTCCCTGGGTGGGGAGGCCGGAGCCGATGTCGACGAACTGCCGGATCCCGGCCTCGGCGGCCAGGTGGTGCACGACCCGGCGCAGGAACTCGCGGTTGGCCCGCGCCGCCTCAGGGGCGTCCGGTGCGATCTGGAGGGCCAACTCGGCCACCTTGCGGTCGGACGCGAAGTTGTCCTTGCCGCCCAGCATGAAGTCATAGACCCGCGCGACACTCGGCTTGCCGATCTCGATGCCGGCCGGCGCCCGCTCCTGCCCGCCTTCGGCCGAGTCCCAATCTTCGGACACAGTCATTCCTCCCGCTCGATCGCGCGCTGACCGATCAACGGTGATCCTATTAGCCTGTCATGTCGAGATGTCATGTTTTCTGGCGTCTTTTATAGATAACTCCCAGAAAACCGCGTCACCTGTACGGCATTAAGCGGGAAATAGAACTCTTATCCCCAGATGTCCAAGAATGGCGATGAATGGCGTGTCTATCGCGAGGCGCGACGCGTGGGCGAATCAGCACGGCCGGTCACCCAGGGCACCCTTGGCGCACGGTTTCACATCCACCCGGGGCCGGTCGGGCGCGGCCCCGGCGTGCGATCACTGGCACTTGCCCTTCAGCCAGGCCCGGTAGTCCTTGGTGTAGTTCGTCATCACGCTACGCGGGGCCTGCTTGAGTACGGCCTGCCACTGGACCATGTTGCCGCTCCAGGCGGGGACCGGCTCGTTCCAGGCCACGCTGTCGGTCCACCTGGCGGCGGATCCCTTGATGAGCCCAGGGTGGCGCTTCGCCAGCTCCCCCTGGATCCAGGAGTCCTGCGAGTAGACCAGGATCCGCTGCGAGCCCTGCCGCTCCTTGATCGGGTCCGAGATCTCCTTCCACGCCTTCGCCGCGTACGCGGGATCGCTGAGGATGCTCCTCGTCTCCGGCTTGATCTCCAGCAGGGCGATCAGGCCCTGGGATCTCACGTGGTCCAGCCACTCCCGGAGCGAGTAGACCCGCTCGCCCTTGTACGGACCACGCGTGATGCGACGGCCCTTCAGGTTTCCCGTGCCCGCCGCCCACCAGATGTCGGTGATGTTCTGCTTGCCGCCGGTCAGGCCGTTGGTGGAGGTGTTGTGCCACATCACCGCCTTGGTCCCCTGCCGGGTGAGCTGGACGTCGGCCTCGACACCGTCGGCCCCCCATGCCTTCTGGGCATCGACGGCGCGATAGTTGTTGGGCTGGCGCACCTGGTCCTTCGCCCAGCCGTTCGCGCCCTCGGGGTAGCCGCCGTGTCCGAAGACCTGCGGGCAGGACGGCAGGACGGCCGCCGCGGTACGCGCGCCGGAGGCGGCCGCGGGCGACACGTTCACCAATGCGCCCGCGGTGAGGGCGGCCGCCGTCACCGACAGGCCCATCGTCATCGTCGTCTTCACGTGTTCCGCCAATCGGAGGTCGTCCGCCGAACCCGCACGGCAGGCTATTGACGGACTCGCGAATGATCAAGGCGAAGGGACCGGACTCGGGGCGGATCGGCCCGCCTGGCGCGTCCGGTGCGCCACCGGCCGGGCCAGGCCGTAAAGGACCGAGATGGCGCCCAGCGCCGCCGCGACCAGCAGGATCACCTCGTAGCCGGCCACGGCGAACAGGCCCGCGCCGCGTTGCCCGAGCACCGATGCCACCGCCACGGATCCAGTGATCCGTTCGGCCAATCCCCAAGTCAATGCTTGGGCATTGGTGTGGTGTTTACTGACCGGCATGGCAGAAGCGGATCCCCGGCTCAAGGCGCTGGCGCATCCGGTACGGCTGCGCATGCTGTCGCTGCTCTGGGCCGCCCCCATGTCCGCCGCCGAACTCGCCCGCGAGCTGGAGATCTCGCACGCCCTCTCCAGCCAGCACCTGCGACGCCTGCGCACCGCGGGGCTGGCCGAACTCGTCGAGATCCGGTCCCGGCGCGGGGGCCGAGAACGCCGCTACCGCGCGGTGCGGGGAACGCCGCTCACCGATCAGCGCGACGAGTTCCCGCTGATCGTCGAGACGCTCGTACAGACCCTGCGCGAGCGCGCCGCGCGCAGGGACCCCGCGCGGTCCGGCGTAACCGCCGACGCGGAGCTCTGGGTACGGGCCGAGGTGTGGGACGACGTCCGCGAGCGGATGATCACCGCACTGTTCGACCTGCACGACGCGGCGCAGGCCCCGCGCACTCCCGACACGGTGCACCTCGCAGCCACGGTGGTGGCGTTCCCCATCGAGTCATGAGCTCCCCCGCCCTGTCCTCACGCCATGCGGCGGTTCTGACAATGTCCCGGTAGAGCAGGACACCGGCCCCTATGGAACGGGACCACACAGGCGAGATCATTACTATTCGGCGTAATCGCCTACTTCCGGCATACCGGACCACGGGGCGGTGACGGCCCAGGCACACGACCCGTGCCGACCCACAGCGGTGTGCTCATGAAGGGGAACGACATGACCTCGATCTTCGATGTGTCCGCGTCGGAAGGCGACGTCAGCGGACGCGACCTCGGGCAGGCGGTGGAATCCCTCCTGGCCGGGTGGGCGGAGCGCGTGGCCGTTCCCGTCGAGGTGTGGGCACTGCCGACGAAGGAGGTGCCGGACGAGCTCGCCCGGCTCGCCTACCGGGTCCTGGTGGACGCGCTGGCCCGCGTGGAGGGTGCGCGGGAGGTGTCGGTGGCGATGACCACGGGGAAGACGCTGCGGCTGACGGTCTCCTGCGAAGGCCGTACGGATCCCCACGGCAAGGGCACCGCTGACAGGAACGCCTCCGGCGACGACGCCGGCATGAGCGTGCTGCACACCCAGGTCAAGGCGCGGCGCGGAGTCTATTCCACCGGTCTGGCGGGGACGGGAAGCATGACCATCACACTGGAGCTCCCGCTTCCCTGAACGGCTGGCCCGCTACCTGGTCCACAGGGACTCCTGAACGGTCTGGGCGAGGGCCATCAGCTCGCCGGACACCCGCTCGGGACGCCAGGCGAGGCCGTACGTCATGCGCAGGTCACCGGCGTCGAACGGCACGAACCGCACATCATGGCGGCGGATCGAGCTGACGACCAGATGGGGCACGGGCAACAGCCCGATGCCGGCCGCGACGAGGTCCAGCACCGCCGTGAAGTCGTCGATCTCGTCCGCCACGGCGTGTAGCTGGTGCGGCCCGCGCAGCCGGCCGGCCAGCCGCGCCCACATGCCGCCCGGCGGGCGGTTGCGCGGCACGATGATCCGATGCCCCGCGAGCCGTTCCGGCCCGATCCTCGCCAGGGTGGCGAGCGGGTCGCCCGCCGGCACCGCCAGGTGTCCGACCGGCACGTGGAACCGGGCCGCGGTCGTCAGCCCCAGCGGGAACGGCGCGCTGAGGATGGCGGCCGACACGTCACCCTCGGTCAGGGCGGCGGTGGCGGCGTTCCACCCGGCGGCCCGGAGATCAACGCCGATCGCCGGCCTGCGCCGGGACAACCGCCGGGCGACCCGCGCCGCGAGTGCCCCGACGACCGGCGCGTAGGCCAGCCGGATGACCGGTCGCGCGGCCTCCGCCAGCCGGGCCGCCTCGGCCGCGAAGGCGTCCGCCGTCTCCAGCAGCGCCTCGGCCTGCGGCAGGAGGGCCGCGCCGGCCTGCGACAGCCGTACCTCACGGCTGGTCCGCTCGAACAGCCGGAGCCGCAGCGCGCGTTCGAGACGGCCGATGGCCTGACTCATCGCCGGCTGCGACATGCCCATCTCCGCCGCGGCACGGGAGAAGCTGCGATGACGCGCGACGAGCGCGAAACAGCGGATGTCGCGTACCGGCGGACTGGGTTCCACGCTCCAGTATCACCGGCCTCTATAAGTGCTGTTGATAGATCCACGGTGCGCATCCCCGCTTTCCGCGACGCTCGTCCATAAGCGGCGATGATGGATCGGCTGCGCGGGTCCGGGACGCGGGCACGATGCGCTGGTCCGATCCGCCCGGCCGCTCACGAGCGGTCCCCACCACGGAGTCGTCATGACCGCTGTGCGCCCGTCGCCCTTTCCCGCTTCCACGGTCCTCGGATATCCGAGAATCGGGCCCCACCGCGAGCTGAAACGCGCGCTCGAGTCGTACTGGAGCGGCCACGGCACCTGGGAGGAACTGGAGGCCACCGGCGCCCGCCTACGGGAGGAGACCTGGCGACGGCTCGGCGCGCTCGGCCTGGGCGCGGCGCCGTCAAACACGTTCTCGTACTACGACCACGTGCTCGACACGGCCGTGCTGTTCGACGCGGTGCCCGAGCGTTACCGGGACCGGTCCCCGGAGGACGCGTACTTCGCGATGGCCCGTGGCGCCGACGGTCTCGCACCGCTACGCATGACCAAGTGGTTCGACACGAACTATCACTACATCGTGCCGGAGATCGGGATCGACACCGCGTTCCGGCTGGCCGGTGACAAACCCCTCGCCGAGGTACGGGAGGCCCGCGCGCTGGGCGTCGACACGCGTCCCGTGCTGCTCGGCCCGGTGACGTTCCTGCTGCTGTCGCAACCGGCGCCGGGCGGGCCGTCCGGGTTCGCCCCGCTGGACCGGCTGCCCGACCTGCTGCCCGCGTACGAGCGGCTGCTGGAGGCGCTCGCCGCCGAAGGCGTCGGCTGGGTGCAGCTCGACGAGCCCGCGCTCGTGGCGGACCGCACGGAGGAGGAGCTCGCCGCCGTCCGGACCGCCTACCGGCGACTCGGCGCGCTGACCTCCAGGCCGGCGCTGCTCGTCGCGTCGTACTTCGGGGATCCGGGCGACGCGCTCCCGGCCCTCGCGGACACGCCGGTCGAGGCGATCGGGCTGGACCTGGTCCGCGGCAGGATCCCGGAGAACGCCGATCTCTCGGGCAAGACCGTCGTCGCCGGTGTGGTGTCCGGCCGCGACGTCTGGCGCACCCGCCCCGACAGGGCACTGTCCGCCCTCCTGGCCGTGCGGGAGCGCGCCGCGCGGGTCGTCGTGAGCACCTCCTGCTCCCTCCTGCACGTGCCGTACGACGTCGAGCGGGAGACGGACCTCGATCCGGCGCTGCGGCACCGGATGGCGTTCGCCGAGCAGAAGGTCGCCGAGGTGGTCGAGCTGGCCGCCCTGCTCGCCGCGAGCCCGGCCCCGCCCCGGCCTGTGAGCCCGGCCTCGCGCCGGGGCTCGGAGCCGCCCACGCCACCGCCGCTTTCCGGCGGCGAACCCGCTCCCTCCTCCCCCGTGCCGCCCTCCTCTGTACCGGCCACCTCTGTACCGGCCTCGCGCGAGGGCCGCAGTCCGTACGCGGTGCGAGCGGCGGCGCAGGCGGAACACCTGCGCCTGCCGGTGCTGCCCGTCACGACCATCGGCTCGTTCCCGCAGACCGGCGAGCTCCGGGAGGCCCGCGCCGCGCTGGGGGCCGGGCGGCTGGACGAGGACGGCTACGAGTCCCTGGTCCGGGCCGAGATCGCGCGGGTCATCGCGCTCCAGGAACGGCTCGGCCTGGACGTGCTCGTACACGGCGAACCCGAGCGCAACGACATGGTCCAGTACTTCGCCGAGCACCTCGACGGCTTCGCGGTCACCCGCCACGGCTGGGTGCAGTCGTACGGCTCCCGCTGCACCCGGCCGCCGATCCTGCACGGCGACGTCCGGCGCCCGGAACCGATCACCGTACGGTGGTCCCGGTACGCCGGGTCGCTGACGGACCGGCCGGTCAAGGGCATGCTCACCGGGCCGGTCACCATCGTCGCGTGGTCGTTCGTCCGCGACGACCTGCCGTTGCGCGACGTCGTCTTCCAGGTGGCGGACGCCGTACGCGACGAGGTGCGGGATCTGGAGGACGCCGGCGTCGCCATCATCCAGGTGGACGAGCCCGCACTGCGCGAGCTGCTGCCGCTGCGCCGCGCCTCGCAGGACGCCTACCTTGCGTGGGCGGTGGACGCGTACCGGCGGGCGACGTCGGGCGCGGGCGACAGGACGCAGATCCACACGCACCTGTGCTATTCCGACGCCGACCAGATCATCGCGGCGGTCGACGCCCTCGACGCCGACGTGACCAGCGTCGAGTCGGCCAGGTCGCACGCGCGGCTGCTGCGCGAGCCCGCGGTCGGCGGCTTCGAGCGCGGGCTCGGAGCTGGCGTGTACGACATCCACTCGCCCCGCGTACCGGAGGCCGCCGAGATCGAGGAGTCGCTACGGGCGGCGCTGCGGGTGCTGCCCGCGGATCGGGTCTGGGTCAACCCCGACTGCGGGCTGAAGACCCGCACTTATGGGGAGGTCGAGGCGGCGCTCACGAACGTCGTCAAGGCCGCGCACCATCTACGGGGAGATCACCAATGTCGTCCCCTGACCGTGGAATGACCAGACACCGAGGTTAAGGTCCGGATCCGGCGTTTCCGAGCTGATATTCATGGTCGGCAGAGATCCAGACAAGGCGTGTCCCCCCAGCCTTCAGGTGCATGACCACGAACATGAAGGACGGACACAGTGAGATCAGCCAAGCTGACGTTGGCCCTGGTGTCGATCGCGGCCTCGGCGTCGCTCGTCGCCTGCGGCGGGAGCTCCTCCGGCGGGGCGTCGGACACGGCGGCCTCTCCTGCCGCGGCGACGAACGGGTCCGGCAAGACCGGCAAGGTCTCGGCGAACAACGCGGCCGAGAACGAGATCACCGCGGCGCTCCAGGCAGCCGGGGTGTCCAACCCCGACCGGTGGGCGAAGGAAGTGATGGAATACCGGCCCTACGCCGCGGACGACACCAAGCTCAGCTCGCTGCGCAAGAACCTGGCCAAGCACAAGCCCGGCCAGAAGACCATCGACAAGATCATCTCCGCGTTGACGGTGCCGTAGGCCCCGGCGACGTCGGTCCGGACACCGCGGGCCCGGGCCCCACAGCCCAGGCGACGCACGCCCGGACATCGCAAGCCAGCCCCCGTAAGCCCGGGCGCCACAGGCCCCCGGCAGGGCGCCGGGCGTAGAACGCTCTCACGGGGAAGGGAACCCGTGTGACCGCAAGTCGCCGGCGGCTCCGGCGGACGACGGACCGCTACCAGTGGGAGAAGGACCGCGCGCTCCTGCCGGAGGACGAGCGTCGCCGGGCCGGCGCGGCCGAACGGGACACCGGGCTGCCCCGTGAAGAGCTGGAGTTCTCCACGGAGTTCGGCTCGGCCCCGGCCGATGCCGAGCTGGCCCGGTGGTTCGGCGTGCCCGAGGGCACGCGGATGTTGTGCCGCTCGTACCGGACCTGGGCCCGCGGGGAGAGCGCGCCGCTGAGCCTGGTCAGATCCTGGCTCGTGTACGACATGGTGGCCGCCAATCCCGCTCTCCTCTCTCCGGAGAACGAGCCCTGGCCGGGCGGGACGCCACACCAGCTCTCCACGATCGGCATCGAGATCGACCGCGTCGTGGACGAGGTCACCGTACGGCTCCCGCGGTCGGAGGAGACCGAGATCCTCGACGTGGCCGTCGGCGTTCCCGTGCTGGTGCTGCGCAAGACGTCGATCGACACCATGGGGCGCGTGGTCGAGGTGGCCGAGTGCGTCCTCCCCGGCGACCGGGCGGAGATCGTCTCCACGACCCGGCTGGCGCCGTGGCCCAAGCGCTGTCGATAACGAGCCGGTTCCGGTTCCCTTCCGTCATTGCCGCGCGGGGTCGCCCCCTCCTATAAAGCCTCTCGTCGGACGACGTGGACGCGGGCGTGGAGGCGGGACATGGAGCAGGAATCACGCAGCCGCGAGGCCGGAACGCTCCAAGGGGCGGCAGGAACGGCAGCGGGCACGGCAGCGGGCATCGCGGTCCGGGTGACAGCGGGGGCGGCGGTTGCCGCCGCGCTGGTCGCCGCGCTGTGTGCGGGATTGTCGGCAGGTGCCGTCGCCCGCCTGCTCATGCGGGCCATCGCGCTCGCCATCGGCACCGAGAGCAGGTTCTCGCCCGCCGGGACGGCCGGGATCCTCCTCGTCTTCGTCGTGCTTGCCGTACCTGCCGCCGCGACCGCGCTCGCACGCCCGGCCGTACAGCGGGCGGGCCGGTGGGTGACGGCGGCGGTCACGGGGTGGGCCGCGGCACGGACCGGCTTCGCGGACGCCCAGGCGCTTCTCCTCGCCGACGACGGGCGGCTGCCGCTGCTCGCCGCGCTCGCCGTCGCCTTCGGCGCGCTGGTCGTCGCCCACGGGCGGCTCGCCCAGCATCTGACCCGGCGTCTCGCGTACCGCCTGGCCCGCCGCCGGGCGCGGGCCATGACCTGACCCGGTCGATACCATCGGAGCCATGACGCCGCACGAGGCCGACGTGTTCCGCGCACGGCCCGCCAGAGCACGATCGCGCACATTCGGCGTGCTGGGCATGATCGCGGTCGGCGGGGGGCTGGGCAGCATCGCGCGCTACCTCGTCGGCTCCGCGATACCGGCCGGAGCGAGTGGCTTCCCGTGGGGGACGCTGGTCGTCAACGTGACCGGTTGCTTCGTGCTGGGCGTGCTGATGGTGTTCGTACTCCAGGTATGGCCGCCGCGCCGGTACGTCCGGCCGTTCCTCGGCGTGGGCTTCCTCGGCGGGTACACCACCTTCTCCACCGTCATGGTCGAGATCACGCGGCTGTCCGCGGCGACGGCGGTGACCTACGCGGCGGCCAGCCTCGCCGCCGGGCTGGCCGCGGTCTGGTGCGGCATGACGATCGCCCGCCTCGCCACCCGCCTCCCGGTACGGCGGAACGCCCAGGAGGAGGCGTGATGAGACTGCACGGCGAAGCCTGCCGGTTGACGATCTACATCGGCGAGACCGACCAGTACCACCACCGGCCGCTCTACACCGAGATCGTGCATCGCGCGCACCGGAAGGGCCTGGCCGGGGCGAGCGTGTTCCGGGGCATCGAGGGGTTCGGCGCGTCGTCGCTCATCCACACCAGCAGGCTGCTCTCCATGGGCGAGGACCTGCCGCTCGCGATCGTCATCGTGGATACCGAGGAACGGATCACCGATTTCGTCTCGGAGCTGGACGAGCTGGTCACCGAAGGCCTGGTCACCGTGGAGCCGGTCGAGGTCTACCGATACGTCGGGCGCCGGGCGTGACCCTTCTGCTGATCTTTCTCGGCGGCGCGGTGGGCGCACCGACCCGATATCTGATCGACCGGATGGTCCAGCGGTGGCACGACACCGTGTTCCCCTGGGGGACGTTCGCGGTCAACATCGCCGGCTCGTTCGTCCTCGGGTTCATCGTCGGAGCCCAGCCCGGCGGCGTGATCATGACCCTGGCCGCGACCGGCTTCTGCGGCGCGCTGACCACGTTCAGCACGCTGGGGTTCGAGACCGTACGGCTGCTGGAGGAGGGGTCGTTCGCGGAAGCGGCCCTGAACGCCGTCGGCAGCCTGCTGGCCGGGATCCTGGCCGCGTTCGCCGGGTACGGCCTGGCCGTACATCTCCTATGAGATCTGGGGTTCCGCGCAGAAGACGGTGCCCTCGCCGGAGATGGTGACCGGCCCCTCGGACGCGGGGACGTACGCCGAGTCCCCTGGACGCAGCTTCACCTCGTCTCCTGCCCGCACCACGCCGTCGGTGCAGAGCAGGATCCTCGGCAGGGAACCGGGGAGCGTGCGGCCGTCACCCGGCGTGATCCTGCGGAGCAGGAATTCGGGACACGGCGGCACGTAGGCGTCATCGTCCGGCTCGACGGGCAGCGGCACGGCGGACGCGTCGGTGATCCGCAGCAGCTCGTCCACGTCGATCGGCTTGCCGGTCAGCCCGGCGCGCAGGACGTTGTCGGAGCTGCCCATGATCTCGACGCCGAACCCGGAGAGGTAGCAGTGCAGCACGCCCGCCCCGAGGTACATCGCCTGGCCGGGTTCGAGCTCGTGCCTGCGCATCAGCAGCGGCGCCAGGACGAGGGGGTCCTCGGGGAACAGCCGCGACAGCCGCTTGATCAGCTCGTAGTCCGGCTGGTGGACGGCCGAGGCGGCCCAGACGATCGACTGGACCAGGTCCGCCCGGGAGCAGGGCAGGTCGAGCAGCACGCGTAACCCGCCGAGCATGTCACCGTCGGCCAGCCGCGCGACGACGGGCTTCAACGCCGCCACGCCGAGCCGCTCGACGAGCATCGCGGCCTGCTCGGGGGTGCGCAGGCCGGCGAGCGCGGAGAACGGCGTGAGCGCGCAGATCAGCTCCGGCTTCGGCCAGGGGTCGCAGTAGTTCCGGTCTCCCCTGGCGTAGCCCTCGGCCGCCTGCTCCGCGGTGGGATGCACCTGGAGGGAGAGCGGGCGGTCCACCGCGATCAGCTTCAGCAGGTACGGCAGGCGTTCGCCGAACCGCTCGACCGACGGCCGTCCCAGCTCGGACACCGGGTCGGCGGTGATCGTCTCGACGAGGGTCACCTCGGTCCCGTCCCGCGTGAGCCGCGACGGGCCGGAAGGGTGGGCGCCGAACCACATCTCGGCCTCGGGACCCGACGCGGTCCTCCCGGTCAGCCCCGCGATGGCGGTACGGGAACCCCAGTCATAGGGCTTGATCGGGTTGGTCAGCAGATCCATCTCGACTTCCTCGGTGGTGGGGGAGGCCGGGCTCACTCTGCCCGGACACGCTCAACGACGAATGAACCCGGGTTGAACCCCATGCGCATTCCTCGCTCGTCAGGTCGATCCGCACCGTCGTGGACGGCCCATGCTACCGAGAGATCCCACGTTTCACGGCGTACGCGGGACGGCGGCACGGGCAGCGTCACAGCGGCACTGTCACAGCGGCACTGTCACAGCGGCACTGTCACAGCGGCACTGTCACGGCGGCAGCGCCAGCGCGGCGGCGCCGTACAGGCCGGCGTCCCTGGCGAGTGTGGTCGGCGCGACACGCAGGCGGCGCAGGAAGCCGAGCCCGGCCTCCCGCGCGATCGCCTGCCGCACGGGGTCGAGCAGCGTTGGCCCGGCCGCGGACACCCCGCCCCCGATGACAACGTTGTCAAGATCGAAGAGGGCCGCCGCGCTGAGTATCGCCGTGCCGAGCGCGTCCGCCGCCCGTTGGAAGGCCAGCCGAGCGATCGGGTTCCCGCGCGCCGCGTCCCGCGCGAGCAGCCTGGCATCGGGTGTCCCGGCAACGAGGGTGTCTCGCGCGTCCGCGGTGTCCGGAGCGTCGGCGGCGGCCAGAGCGCCCGGAGCGGCTTGCGCGCCAGGAGCGCCGGGGGCGGCCGGAGCGTCGGGAGCGACGCCGTCCGGGATCCAGCCGCGAGCCAGGGCCCAGCGGACCATGCTCGGCCCGCTGGCGAAGGTCTCCACGCACCCCGCCCCGCCGCAGGGGCACGGCTCGCCGCCCCTGTCGACGGTGATGTGGCCGATGTGCCCGGCGTTCCCCGTCGGCCCCAGGTACGGAACGCCGTCGATGACCAGGCCGCCGCCCACACCTGTGGACACCACGATGCCCAGCAGGTTCCGGTACGGCTCACGCCCCGGCCGCCCGCGCCACCACTCCCCGAGCGCCATGCACTGCGCGTCGCCCGCGAGCCGGACCGGCACCCCCGGCACCAGCTCGCCGACGGCTTCGGCCAGGGGAAAATCACGCCAGAGCGGGATGTTGACCGGGCTGACCGTGCCCGCGACGGCGTCCAGCGGCCCGGCGGAGCCGATGCCCACGCCCGCCAGACCGGGGACGGCGACGAGCCGGACGACCTCGTCCAGCGTGGCCGCCGGGTCCGGCCCTACCGGTATCTCGGCCCGCGCGGACATGGACCCGTCCTCGCGGACCAGCGCCGCGGCGAACTTGGTCCCACCGATGTCGAGCGCGAGGACGACCCGCCGCGAAGCCGTCACGGCCGGGCCTCGTTGACGCAGCGCAGCACCGGATGGCGGGTGAGCGCGTCGCGGTCCAGATCGCTCCCGGAGATCTGGAACACCGCGGTCTCACCCGGGAGCAGCGTGACGAGCTGGTCGTCCACGGTCGCCAGGGGGTCGAGCCGGTCCGGGAAGATCGCCAGCTCGCGCACGACGGTACGCGCGGTGACGCTGACCCGCAGGCCGCCCTCGGCCTCCTCGACCGCCGTGTCGTACTCGGCCACCGGGTAGCCGACAGCGGGATCCTCCTCGAAGAACCGCAGCGCGCGGACCCCGTCCAGTGTCGCGACCAGCACCTCTCCCGGACCGCCCGGCCGGGTGACCACGGCGGGCGGCTCCCACGTGGTCACCCCGCGCGGCGGGACCGCGACCCGGTGGCGCTCCTTGGCGAGGATCTCCCCGCCGAGGGACCGGCGGACGACTTCCAGCTCGCCGGTCCATTCCTCTCCGGTGTCGTTGACCACGGCGACCGAGGAGTCCTGGAACGTGAGCAGCCGGTCGGCGTACGCCCGGCGCATCGCGTACCAGAGGGGCTTGCGCCGCGCGTCGCCGTCCACGGCCGCCCACGAGGTGACCGGCCAGCAGTCGTTGAGCTGCCAGACGATCGTGCCCATGCAGTACGGCGCGAGCGCGCGGAACCGTTCGACGCCGAAGGCCATCGCCCTGGCCTGGTTGAGCTGGGTGTAGTAGTGCCAGTCGTCGAAGCCCTCCGGCCGGGGCAGGTGGGCGCCGAGGCCACCCAGCAGCTTCTCGTTGCCGTCGATCGCCTTCTGGTGGTGCTTGACTCCCGGCGAGACCGGCGTCAGCGGGTCGTCGCGCACCGCCCGCCGCAGGGTCGCGTACGCCGGAGGGCCCTGGAAACCGAACTCGGCCACGAACCGCGGCGTGTAGGCCGCGTAGTGGGTGTAGTCGTGGGAGTTCCACACGGTCCAGATGTGTACGGTCCCCTTGGCCGGGTCGTTCGGTGGCAGGTCGGGGGCGCCGGAATAGGGGCTGCCCGGCCAGTACGGTCGGGTCGGGTCGAGCTCGGCCACGATCTTCGGCAGCAGGTCGTAGTAGAAACCGGCGCCCCAGCTGCGGCCGTCGAGCGAGTCCTGCCATCCCCAGTCGGCGTGGCCCTCGATGTTCTCGTTGTTGCCGCACCAGATGGCCAGGCTGGGATGCCCGGCCAGGCGGGCCACGTGCTGGCGTGCCTCGGCCTCCACCTCCTGGGTGAACGGCTCCTCCTCGGGATAGGCCGCGCAGGCGAACGGGAAGTCCTGCCATACCAGCAGCCCGAGATCGTCGGCGAGGGCGTAGAAGTCCTCGCTCTCGTACATGCCGCCGCCCCAGACGCGCAGGGTGTTCGCGCCCGCGCCGATCGCCTGGCCGAACCGCTCCGCGAGCCGCTCCCTGGTGATCCGGCTGGGAAAGCAGTCGTCGGGGATCCAGTTGAAGCCCTTGACGAACACCGGTGTGCCGTTGACGACGAGGGTGAAGGCGTCGTCCGATCGGTCCAGTGCGACCGACCTGAAGCCGATCTCCTTCGTCCAGACGTCGTCGCCGTCGCCGAGCTGGACGGTCAGCGGGTAGAGCGGCTGCCCGCCGTACCCGCGCGGCCACCACAGCTCGGGCTCCGGCACGGCCAGGGTGACGACCGCGGTCCTCTCACCCGGCGCGAGCCGTACGGACTCGGTGACGCCGGCCACGCCCGCGGTCACGGTGAGCGGGACCTGCGCGGCGCGGTCCACGGTGACGTGGACGTCCACCCGCCCGTCGGGACCGTCGAGCGTGACGAGAGGTCGGACCTCGGCGAGCCGGGCGGTGCTCCAGGTGTGGATGCCGATCGGCCGCCAGATCCCGGCGGTCACCAGTGTGGGCCCCCAGTCCCAGCCGAAGTTGCAGGCCATCTTCCTGATGAACTGGTACGGCTCGGTGTACGCGCCCGGCCGGTTCCCGAGGGCGGCGCGCTGCTCCTCCGCGTAGCCGTACGGGGCCTCGAAGAGCACCTTCAGCGTGTTCTCGCCCTCGCGCAGCAGGTGCCGGACGGAGAAGCGGTACGACCGGTGCATGTTGGCGGTGGTCCCCACCTGGATGCCGTTCAGCACGATCGTGGCGACCGTGTCCAGGCCCTCGCACACCAGGTCGGCCCGCTCGTCGGCGGTCCCCGTCCAGGTGAAGGTGGTCTCGTAGGCCCAGTCGGTACGGCCCACCCAGGTCAGCCGGTCCTCGTTGTCATCGAGATAGGGGTCGTCGATGATGCCCGCGGCGAGCAGGTCGGTGTGGACGCAGCCGGGAACGGCCGCCGGGACTCCGGCCACCACCGGCCGGTGCTGCCCGGTGGAGGACACGGCGGTGACGGTCCAGCCGTCGTGCAGCGGGTGGTACGAGCTCACGCTGTCTCCTTCGCGGCGGGACACGCGCCGGATCCGGCGCATGCCACGTAGTGCTCCTTCTCCGCCTCGGCCAGATCCGAACGCACCGGGGTGTCCGGGGCGCGGTCGTGGAACGGGCAGGGGGTCTGTCCGGCGGCCGGCTCCTCGTCCGCCCATTTGGTGTGCAGCCGGGGGACGGAGTCAAGCAGCGTCCGCGTGTAGGGGTGCAGCGGATTGCCGAAGACGCGGTCGGTCGGGCCCATCTCGGCGATCCTCCCCCGGCGCAGCACCACGGTCCGGTCGCTGACGTAGTTGCCGAGCGACAGGTCGTGGGTGACGAAAAGAATGCCCAGCCCGCGCGCCCGCAGGTCGCCGAGCAGGTTGAGCACGTCGATGCGGGTGGACGCGTCGAGCATGCTGATGATCTCGTCGGCGACCAGCAGGCGGATGTCGAGCATCAGCGCGCGGGCGATCAGCATGCGCTGGAGCTGGCCGCCGCTGAGCTGGTGGGGATACTTGCCGAGCACCTGGCCAGGGTCGAGCCGCACACCGTCGAGCGAGGACTCCACCCGGTCGCGCCACTCCGCCCGGCCCATCTCGGGGAAGTACTCCTGCTTGATCATCGCGAACACTCGGTCGGCCTTGAAGACCGGGTTGTAGCAGCTGAACGGGTCCTGGAAGACGCCCTGGACCTGCCGGTAGTACGCCTTGCGCGACCGGATGGCCGAGACGTCCGTCCCGTCGAAGGTGATCGTCCCCTCGCTGGCGGGGGTGAGGCGCAGCACCATGCGGCCCAGCGTGCTCTTGCCGCTGCCGCTCTCGCCGATGAGGGACACCACCTCGCCGGGGTTGACGTCGAAGCTGACGCCGGAGACCGCGCGCAGCTCACGGCCGCCGAAGGCGCCGACCCGGTAGATCTTGGAGACACCGTCGAGTCGCAGCATCACGCGGCCTTCCAGCAGGCGACGGAGTGGCCCGGCGCGACCTCGGTGAACGGTGGCTGCTCCGCGCACCGGTCGAACGCGAGCGGGCAGCGGTCGCGGAACCGGCAGCCCTCCGGGGGGTCGAGCAGGGACGGCGGGCTGCCCGGGATGCCGCTGAGCCGTTTGTCCGCCTGCCGTACGCCGACCTCGGGCAGCGAGGAGATCAGCAGCCGGGTGTACGGGTGCCGAGGCTCGGTGACGATCACGTCGGCGGGGGCCTTCTCGGCCAGCCGCCCCGCGTACATCACCATGATCGTGTCGGCGATCTGGTACACGAGCGAGATGTCGTGCGTGACGACGATCATGCTGGTCACGAGGCCCGTGTCGCGCAGGCCGAGGAGCGTCCGGGCCACCGCCTTCTGGCTGGACACGTCCAGCGCGGAGGTGACCTCGTCGGCGATGAGCAGCGAGGGGTTCAGCAGCGTGGAGACGACCATGACCACTCGCTGCTTCATCCCGCCGGACAGCTCGATCGGGTAGCGGCCGAGCACGTCGCGGGACAGTCCCACCAGCTCCAGACGGCGTTCCAGCTCGGCCGGGTCCAGCCGTTCGCCCCGGGACGCCAGCAGCTCGGCGACCATCTTGCCGATCTTCCTGGTGGGGTTCAGCGCGCTCATGGAGTACTGCGGGATGACCGACACCTCGCTGAAGCGGAACCGGTCCATGGCCGCCGAGTCGCCGACGGGCAGTTCGACGCCGTCCAGCTCGACCGTGCCGCCCACGTGGCGCATCCGGCCGTCCAGGCGGATCAGGCTCTTGCCGAGCGTGGACTTGCCCGACCCGGACTCGCCGGCCAGGCCCATGATCTCGCCGTCGGCGACCGTGAACGAGACGCCGTCGAGCGCCTTCACCTCGCCGCGCAGCGTCCGGTAGTGGACCCGGAGGTCGGTGACCGTCAGGGACACGTCACATCTCCCTCAGCTTGGGGTTGAAGACCTCGTCCAGCCCGACGTTCATGACATAGAGCGCGCCGACGATGGCCGTGATCCCGGCTCCCGGCGGGATGAACCACCACCACATGCCAAGATGCAGGGCGCTCCACCGGGCCGCGTTGTTGAGCATCAGCCCGAGGGAGACGCCCTGGGTCGGGCCGAGCCCGATGAAGTCGAGCGAGGCCGCGATCAGGATCGACCCGCCGAAAAGCAGGATGAACGTCATGAACAGGTAGGAGCTCATGTTCGGCGCGATCTCCCTGACGATGATCTTCGGGGTGCGCACGCCGCTGAGCCTGGCCAGGTCCACGAAGTCGCGCGAGCGCAGCGAGAACGTCTGCGCCCGGATCGCTCGCGCCGCCCACGGCCACGACGTCAGCCCGATGAACAGCGCCTGCACCCCGACGCTCCGCACCCCCAGGTACGCGTTGACGATCAGGAGGACGACCAGCGCGGGCAGCACCAGGACGATATTGGTGATCATGTTGAGGATCTCGTCGACCAGCCCGCCCCGGTATCCGGCGGTGAACCCCACCGCCATCCCGATGACGGCGGCCAGGCCCCCGCCGAGGAGCCCGACCAGGAACGTGGCGCGCAGGCCGTACGCGAACTGGGCGAAGACGTCCTGGCCGAAGGTCGTGGTGCCGAACCAGTACTCCCCCGACGGCGCGGACGCCGCGGGCCCGACGTAGTCGTTCGGGCCGTAGTCGATGGTCAGCGGCACGAGCAGCGCGGCCAGCAGGAACACCAGGACGACGACCAGTCCGGCGACCAGCTTGCCGTTGCGCAGCGCGAAGTACAGCGCCTCACGGCGCGGGGCCCGGACGGTCACCACAGCGGCGGGCCCGGCCGCTGTCACGGCGGCGGACCCCGCGGCGGACCCGGCGGCCGTCACCGCGGCGGACTCGGCCACGGACTCGGCCACGGACTCGGCCACGGACTCAGGGGGCTCGGCGGTCACGCGGCTTCTCCCATCCCGATCCTGGTACGCGGATCGACCACGACGTACGCGACGTCGATGACGAAGTTGGCGATCAGCACGCCGATGACGATGAAGAGGAAGGTCCCCTGGAGCAGGAAGAAGTCCTGGTTCTGGATGGCCTTGAGGATCAGGTGCCCGAGGCCCGGATAGGAGAAGACGATCTCGGTCACCAGTGCCCCGGCCACCAGCACGCCGAGTTGCAGGGCGAGCCCGGTGATCTGCGGCAGGATCGCGTTCCTGAAGGCGTACCGCCGTACCAGCCGCCGGGACGCGCCGAGCGACTGGAGGTAGTGGACGTAGTCCGCCTCCAGCTCGTAGATGATCATGTTGCGCATGCCGATCGCCCACCCGCCGAAGGCGACCAGGAACAGCGAGGCGAACGGCAGCAGCCAGTGCTCGACGAGGCTCCCGAGGAACTCCCACGACCACGACGGCTCCATCGCGAAGCTGTACGCCCCGGCGACCGGCAGGACGCCGGCGACGATGCCCAGCCCCCAGGCGAGCAGGATCGCCAGCCACATGTAAGGGGTCGCGGTCAGCACGTAGCCGACGGGCAGCGCGGTGTTGTCCAGCCATTTCCTGCGGGCCGCGAACGCGCCGAACCGGTTGCCCGCGACCCAGCTGAGCAGGATGGCCGGGACCAGCAGCCCCAGCGTGTACGGCACGGCCCGGACGATGACGTCGGTGACCGGCGTGGGGAACACCCAGATGCTGATGCCCAGGTCGCCCTGGAGCAGGGCCGCCCAGAAGTTGGCGTACTGCTTCCACAGGGGCAGGTCGAATCCGAACAGGTTCGTGTAGTGCGCGCGCATGGCCTCGACGGCCTCCGGCTGCGCGATGTTCGCCCGGGAGAGCATGCTCTGCACGGGGTCACCCGGCATGAACCTCGGGATCATCCAGTTGATCGTGACGGCCACGAAGAACGTGAGACCGTAAATGAGCAGCTTCCTGCCGAAATATCGCCACAAACTGACCTCCCGGTCGCGAAGTGAGCGCCCCCCTCCCGCGGGGAAGGGGGGCGCGAACGGTCAGCCCGCCACCGGCTGGAGTTCGGTCAGCATCAGGACGCCGCCCATCTCCAGCCAGTTGCGCCACACGGTCGGCGCGTACTTCGGCGCGCCGGGCGCGCTGGACGGCCAGTTCTTCCACACCGCGTCGCTGGTCTGCGACCAGAGGCCGTTGTACCAGAGCGGGATCACCGGCATGTCCTGGAGCTGGATCTTCTGCAGCTCGGAGGTGACCTTCTTCATCCCCTCGACGTCATCCGGCTTGACGCCGTCGAGCTGCTGGGCGAGCTCCCACGCCTTCGCGTTCTCGTACCGGCCGAAGTTGACCGTGGTCTGCAGCTTCTGCACCGGTGTGCGGAACAGGTAGTCGTAGTACAGCCAGGGCGTGTTCGCGAGCTGCTTCTCGTTGTTGAGAACCATGTCGAACTTGCCGGAGTTACGGGCGTCCACGAGCGCGTTGTAGTCGGGGAAGTCCGGCTCGACGTTGATCCCGACCGCCTTCGCGCCGGCGCTGATGACGCGGATCGCCTCCATCCAGTCGGTCCACCCGGCCGGGACGATCAGCTTCAGCGAGATCTTGCCGCCGCTCGGCGTCTCGACGAACCCGTCACCGTCGGTGTCCTTGTATCCGGCGTCCGCGAGCAGCTTCTTGGCCTTGGCCGGGTCGTACGAGAAGCCGAGCTGGCTCACCACGCTCTGGTCGACGTACTTGTCCCACTGGGGCAGCAGGCCGGTCGGGTTCGACGCCTTGACCAGGTTGCCGTACACGTTCTCGACGATCTTCTTCGTGTCGACGGAGAAGGCCACCGCCTTGCGGAACTCCGCGTCGTCCATCGGCTTCTTCTTGGTGTTGAGCACCAGCCACGCCGTGTTCGCCGACATCATGTACGGCGGCTCGGGATAGTAGGTCTTGATCCCGAAGTTGCCCTTGACCAGGTTCGCGATGCCCGGCAGGAAGTTGGTGCTCAGGTCGAGGCCCTTCTGGAGCAGCAGCCCCATCGCGACCTCGTTGCTGGAGTTGACGATGTCCACGATGTACTTGGGCTTGACGTCCTTACTCAGGGCCTTCGTCGCCCACCAGCCGTCCCGCTTGACCCACACCATGCGGTCCTGGTCGTGGGACTGGTAGGCGTACGGCCCGGTGCCGACCGGCCGCTCGTTGCTGCCGTTCATCACCTCGTCCTCAGAGCGGCCCTCCCAGAGGTGCTTCGGCACGATCGCCCTGCTGTACAGGTTGTTCGCCCACTGCTGGTAGTTGGCCTTGGTGAAGGTGAACTTCACCGTCTGGGCGTCGACGGCCTCCGCGCTCCGCAACCACGTCCACACCGGGTGGTACGGAACCGTCTCCATCTTGCCGAGCTCGAAGGTGAAGACCACGTCGTCCGCGGTGAGCGGCTTGCCGTCGGACCAGGTCACGCCTTGCCTCAGCTTGAGCGTGTACTCCTTGTCACCCGTCCACTCGCCGCTCTCCGCGAGCCACGGCGTGAACTTGTCGGCGTCCGGGTCGTACAGGAAGAGGGTCTCGTAGACGAGGCCCTTGGTGCCGGTGGCGAAGTCCCACTCCCGCAGTGGGTTCCAGTTCGCCGGAGGGCCCCACTGGGTGCCGCTCGTGTAGAGGGTCTCGTTACGGGGGAACGATCCGCCGGCCGCCGGAGGCGCGGCGCCGTCCGCGGCCTTCGGCGCCTGGGTGTCAGGTGTGCCCGCTCCGCCGCCACCGGAGCACGCGGCGACCAGGCCGGCCGCGAGGAGCGGGATCAGGATCCGCACTCGGTTTCGCATCGTGATTCTCCTTCCCCCTCGCGGATCGCCGCGCGGAGGTCCGAAACAGCTGAAGCCCCGATGGTCGACATGAACCGGTCTAGGTCGTGATACGTGGATCTTCTCGCCCCGCCGCGGCCGCCCGGGACGGCGCCTCGCGGCGTCGTCCCCCACCCACGAGGACTCCTCGCGGGCTCGGGGCTTCCGCGGGGCCCGGAAAAGTCGGCCGGCGGCTCCGCTCCGACCTCCTTCTCCGCCTCGCGAGGCGTCCATTCGGCCGATCCTCGCTTCGGCAGAGATCCACGAACACTCCCTCATGCCCCTTCCGAACGGCGAAGCCCGCCCGTCAGGGCACGGTCAGACGGCGTCACATGACGTTTTCGTCGGTCGGCACCACGCCTTCCCGCCGCCAACGCCCGACGCTGAACCGGATAAGTACCGAGACCGTAAATTCGGTGTGTCTACGGTGTCAATAGCGCCGAGCGTAGGTGTGACATCTCCGAGACATCCGCCGCATGTAGTAAAGTGCTGGCACTAGACCGGTTAACCAAGGGGCCACGTGAGAAGACCGACTATCGCCGACATCGCGCGGCAGGCCGGGGTTTCCAAAGGGGCGGTCTCCTACGCGCTCAACGGCCAGCCCGGCGTGTCCGAGGCGACCAGGGCGCGCATCCTGGCGATCGCCGACGAGATCGGCTGGCAGCCGAACAGCGCCGCCCGCGCGTTGAACGGCGCCCGCGCCGAGGCGGTGGGCCTCGCCCTGTGCCGGCCCGCGCGCTTCCTCGGCATGGAGCCTTTCTTCATGGAGCTGATCAGCGGCATCGAGAGCGAACTGGCCAACCACTCATGCGCCCTGATGCTCCAGGTCGTCCGCGACCACGAGACCGAGATGGCCGTCTACCGGCGCTGGTGGGGAGAGGGCCGGGTCGACGGCGCCATCCTCATCGACCTCCACGTGGACGACCCCCGCGTCCCGGAGATGCAGGCCCTGGGCATGCCGGTTGTCGTGATCGGGCACCCCTCCTCCGCCGGTTCGCTGGTGCCCGTCTGGTCGGACGACGGCGCCGCCATACGCGAGACGGTGGAGTATCTCGCCGCGCTCGGCCACCGGCGTGTCTCGCGCGTCGCCGGGCTGCCGCGGCTGGTGCACACCGTCATCCGCGACCGGGCCTTCGAGGATGTGTGCGCCGAGATCGGGATCACCGAGTCCGTGACCGTGCACACTGACTACACCGGCGAGGAGGGCGCGAGGGCCACCCGCAGGCTGCTCAGCTCATCCCGGCGTCCGACCGCGATCGTCTACGACAACGACATCATGGCGGTGGCCGGCCTGTCCGTCGCCCAGGAGATGCGGCTCAACGTCCCCTCCGACCTGTCCATCGTGGCCTGGGACGACTCCCCGCTCTCCCAGGTGGTCCGCCCTCCGCTGACCGCCCTCACCCGTGACATCCCCGCGTACGGCGCGCACGCCGCACAGCGGCTGCTCGCCCTGATCGACGGCACGGAGACCGGCCCGCTCGAAGACCAGGCCGCCCGTCTCACCCCGCGCGGCAGCACCGCGCCGCCCCCCGAATCCTGACGCGTTCCCCGGACGACGGCGACGACGACGGCGGTCATTCCCCGGCGATCTCCCGTTCGTAGACGGCCAGGGTGTCGATGAACATCTGCCGCTGGTCGGCAGTGAGAGGTTCGAGTGCCTTCCGCCAGGCGGTGGCGCCCTGCCCCAGCCAGCCGTCGATCGCGGCGCGGTGCTCGTCGGCGATGCTCACGATCTTTCTGCGCCGGTCGGCGTCGTCCTCCCGCCGCTCCAGGATGCCCTTGCGGCTCAGCTCGCTCACCATGAGGCTCACGGTCGTCGGCGCGACCTCCAGCCGGGCGGCCAGTTCGTTCACACCCATCGGGCCGTCGAAGAGCAGATAGGCGAGCAGGGACAGGTGCCGGGGCGCGAGAGAGAACGATCGCAGTTCCTCGGGAATCTGGATCCGCTTCACTCGCCCCACCATGCGCGGCATGACCAGCAGCAAGGTGCGAATCGCATCATCGACGCCCAGGCCGGATCCGCCGTCCCCTCGGCCACCGGTTGACATCGCGATCCCTCCCAATTAGCTTTGCATACAAATAAGTTTTGCTTGCAAAGCAAACTCTCCTACTCGGCCGATGCTATCGGAGAGGTCGATCCCATGACAGAGCAGCAACCGGCACCCTCGGACTTCAACCAGCAGGTCATCGCGGAGTTCCGCGCGAACGGCGGCAAGGTCGCCGGCATGTTCGAGGGCGCCCCACTCATCCTCCTCACCACTACCGGCGCCCGGAGTGGCCGCCCCCACACGAACCCCGCGGTCTATTTGCGGGACGGCGCTCGGGTCCTCGTCTTCGGCTCCAACGCGGGCCGCCCGAAGAACCCCGACTGGTATCACAACCTGCGGTCCGAGCCCCGCTGTACCGTCGAGATCGGCACTGTCGACGGACGGGTCGAGAGCTACGCCGCCCGAGCGGAGCCGATCGAGGGTGAGGAACGCGACCGGCTCTACCAAATCCAATGCGAACTCGACCCGGCGTTCACGGCCTACCAGGCCGGAACCTCGCGCACCATCCCCGTGATCGCACTGCACCGCGTCGATCTCTCAGCGGGCGCGGAGCAGAGCCGGCGGAACCACGCGATCGCTCAGTTCCTCGTACGCGTACACGATGAGTTGCGCGGTGAACTCGCCGCGATCCGTAAGGATGTCGACGACTACTTCGCTGATCAGCACCTCACCGAGAAGGCGCTGCCGTCCGGCTCCCGGCGACCGCGGCTGGACCGGAAGCTGGCCCAGCACTGCCTGCTCTTCTGCGACGCGCTCCACGGCCATCACACCAACGAGGACGGTGCCTTCGCCGACTTCGAGAAGCAGTTCCCCGAACTCGCCCCTGCGCTGGACCGGCTCCGCCGAGAGCACCGTCTGGTGGCGCAGGCGGTGACCGATCTCCAGGCACTTCTCACTCGACTCACTCCCGGAACCGATCCCCTCGAAGCCGACTCCCTCGAAACCGCTGCCCCCGAAACCACCACACCAGAACCCCTCACCGTTGGGACCACCACCCCCGAACCCCATACCTTCGGAACCACCACCCCCCAACGCGACACGCCACGAACCACCACCCCCGAACCGCGCGCCTTCGGAACCACCGCCCAACCCGGCACTCACGGAGCCCCCGCCACCGAATCCCCCAGCTCCGGAACCACCACCACCCGCCCCGGCGCTCACCAGACCACCACCGCTCAACCGGGCGCTCCCGGAACCACATCCCCCGAAACGCGCGCCTTCGGGACCACCACCATCGGATCTCGGGCCTCTGAAACCAACGCAGCCGATGCCGAGACGTTCCGGGCCGAGCTCGAACGGCTGGCCTCCAGCCTGGAAGAGCACTTCGCATACGAGGAAGCGCAGCTCCTGCCAGCGCTGACACGAACCCTCAAGATCAGCTGATCACCGAGGCCCGCTCGAGCAACCGGTCGTGGCGGACTTGATCCCGTGCTCTCCTGCAGGGCACGCCGCTGGTCCCCTCCTCTCCTGCGACACACGCCGCTGGCCCCACGCTCTTCTGCGACTGGCGCCCTTGCTTCCATCGCCACCTGCGACGCACGCCGTTGATTCCACGGTCACCTGCGGCAGTCGTCGTCAGCCCTGGTCACCTGTGGCGCACGCATTCGCCCCGATCCGCTGCGGGCGGTCGTCGTTGATCCCATGGTCAGCTGCGGTAGGGCCGAGGGATCCGGACATCCCGAACCACCATGTCAGGACATGCGATGAACCGATGGAGTCCGGTACATCCGCACATCCAGGTACATCCGCACAGGTAGGTCCGCATGTCCTGGTAGGTCCGGGCATGCCGGCAGGGTCCGGACACCTGACAGGACAGGGCAATCCTGACAGGACCGGACACCCTGGCAGGACGGACATCCTGATGGGGTCCGGATGCCTCCGGTATCAACTGCTCTGTCGCAGCCACCGTCACCGGCCCTGTCCCTGTCACGGTCCCTGTCACGGTCCCTGTCACGGTCACTGTCACGGTCACTGTCTGCGGGCCCAGGCTCGGGGGCGGTGCTTGGGATAACGATGGAAACGCATCGTCACCGTGCCGTCCGGCTGGTCGATGACCTCAACCTTGTCCGGGTGACGAGACTTCCACTTGTTGTCAGGCGCGCACAACGGCGCGAGGTTACCCAGATCAGTACGGCCACTGGGATACCACGGCTCGATATGGTCGATCTCGGCCAGATACGCTGGCACGTCACAGCCCTCACGGCAGCAGTACCGGTACCGGGCGATGATCGCCTCCCGCTGGTCGGCGGACGCCAGACGACGGGAACGGCCGAAGTCGGTGACGATCCCCCGCGCGTCGCGGAGCACCCGCCGCAGTTCGGCGGTGTAGGCCATCCGGCGGGCGTCGGCGGCGGGAATGGCGGTGCCGTCCTCCAGATGGGCGGGGGCGTCGGATTCGCCGGTGAGGGTCTGCTCGGTCACCTGCACGTGCAAGACGGTACGGCGTCCGCC
>NZ_JBFALK010000017.1:0-226282 GCF_040656155.1 Microtetraspora glauca | reverse complement strand
GATGATCGACAACGTCAGCAAGCGTGTAACCGGCGAAACTACACCAACCTGGAGAGGGACGTACTAGGACGAAAAGTTCAAATCAAACGCCCTCTGAGGGGAAGGATCCGTCGCATGGAAGTACTGAGCAGCCGGATCCTCATCCGCCCTCGCGACCTCGGCGTGAGCCATCACTTCTATCAAGAGGTGCTCGGTCTGGCGGTTTACCGCGAGTTCGGACCGCCGCATGAACGTGGCATCGTCTTCTTCCTCGGCCAGGGCTTCCTGGAAGTCTCCGGGAGCCCCGAACGGCCCCCGCACGACGACGGCGGTCGTGGCCGCAACGCGGAGATCTGGCTTCAGGTGCGTGATGTCCAGGCGGAGCATCGTCGCCTGCTGGACGCGGGCGTCACCGTGATCCGCCCGCCTCGGACCGAACCGTGGGGGCTCGTCGAGATGTGGATCGAGGACCCCGACGGTGTACGCATCGTGCTGGTCGAGGTCCCCGCCGATCACCCGTTGCGCCAGGACATCAGGTGATCTCCGCGCTCAGCCCGCCCACGACAGCAGCGGTTCGATGTGCTCCGGCTGCCGCAGCGACCGCAGGGCCTGGCGTTCGAGCTGGCGGATCCGCTCCCGGGTGAGCCCGAGCCGGTCGCCGATCTCCTGGTAGGTGTGGGTCCGCCCGTCGCCGAGGCCGTACCGCAGGGTGACGATGAACGCCTCGCGATCCGGCAGCATGTCCACGAGGGATCTGAGCTGCTCGGCGAGGACCCTGCACTCCAACACCTCGGAGACGGGGACCACCTCGGCGTCCGCGATCAGGTCCCCGATCCTCGTCTCGCCGTCCTCCCCGACCACCATGTCCAGGCTGACCGTGTCGTGGGCCAGGCGGCGCAGCTCGGCGAGCGTCTCGACGGACTGCCCGGCGGCCGCGGCCACCTCCTCGTCTGTGGGCTCGTGACCGAGGTGGCCTTCGAGATGGCGTTCCGCCCTGGTCACCTTGGCGAGCTGTTCGAGGATGTGAACGGGCAGCCGCACCGTACGGCTCTTGTCGGCCAGGCCGCGTTCGATGGACTGGCGGATCCACCACATGGCGTACGTCGAGAACTTGAAGCCCTTGGCGTAGTCGAACTTCTCGACCGCCCTGATCAGGCCGAGGTTCCCCTCCTGGATGACGTCGAGGAGCGGCCAGCCGCGATGGCCGTACTTCTTGGCCGCGGCGACGACCAGCCGGAGGTTGGCGCGGAGCATATGGTCCTTGGCGGCGTCGCCGTCCCTGACGATCTCCCGGAGCTCCTCCACGCCGCTCCGTTCCGGAGGCTTCGGCGGTGCGGCCTCGGGAGGCGCGGGCTTCCTCGCCTCCGGAACGCCGCCCACCAGATCGCCGCCGGCGGCGTCTCCTCCCTCTCCGGCGTCGTCCGAGGCGGAGCCCGACTCCTCGATCAGATGCTCGGCGTACAGCCCCGCCTCGATGCGTTTGGCGAGATCCACCTCCTCCTGAGCGGTGAGCAGCGGTGTCCTGCCGATCTGGCTCAGATACTGGCCGAGCAGATCATGCTCGTCATAGGGCTCGTACGGCTCCGCGCGGCCGGTGCCCTCATGTCCGCGCATCCTGGTCACCTCTTCGTTTCCAGGCGGCTCCCCCGGGGTTCTTCCTCCGTCTCGTCTCCGCCTACCCAGGGCCCTCCCCGGCATTCCACCTCGTACCGACTCGTACCGGCTCGTACCGACTCGTCCTGGCTCGTCCCTGCCGGTTACGCCGCCGCGCGTTTCTCCCGCCTCCCTCGGGTAGCGGGACCCCTGCGGCCGCTCGCCCGCGACCATGCGGCGAGACGCCGCGATCATGACACGGGGAGGGACACGATGGCCTTCATCGACCGCGAGTGTGTCCGGCATCTGCTCGAAGCACCGGATCCCGACGCGACGCTGGTGTTCGTCCGCGGAGAGTGCGTCGTCCTGTCGGACGCCGAGATCGACGACGCGCACCGGGGGCTGATCATCGCCCGCCGCCGGGACCTGACGGCGCACATCCACGGGGACACGATCACCGATCAGCAGCTCGACCTGCTGGCGGAGCGGCTCGACAACGTCGTACACGATCTGGGCGCCTGACCCGCACTGCAGGCGGCTGAACACCCGCCTGCAGTGAGCGGTCAAGGAAGTTGAAAGTGGTCCATTCCAGACTGCGGGCAACCGCAGCTGAAAGGACCCCTCCCATGAAGATCACCCGCGCTCTCGCCGGTCTGGCCCTCACCACCGCTTTCGTCGCGCTCGCGCCGCTCGCCGCGCAGGCCGCATCCGCCACCTCGTGGGGGCCGTACTACGCCCCGGGAAGCAAGGCGAAGGCTGTCGGGACCCTGGACGCCCTCGGTGAGGACCACGCCGACATCCCCACGGCGGACGTCGTGAAGATCTCCGGCAAGGTGTACGACCTGACCCGGTCGTCCTCGACCTGCGGGTGGGCGGTCTTCCGCATCACCTACCGCGACGCCGGCGGCAACCTGCCCTTCACCCACCGCAGCTTCCGCGACTGCTCGTACGGCACGCCGCTGAAGTTCTCGTTCACGCGGGGCGACGTCTACCAGGTCGAGCTGAAGGTCTGCGCGGAGGGCAAGGCCGCGAAGCCGTCCCTCAACTGCCTCTACGCGGGGACCTGGAAGACGCTCTACCTCTCGAAGTGACCGGACGGGCCGGCGGCCGGGGGAATCCGTGGTTGCCCGTTCGGGACGGCCCCGTACGGGCAACCGAGGGTCAGTCCCCCTCGGGCAGGTCGGGCACGGCGTGGCCGAACCGGAACATGCGCTGAGGGTCGTAGACCTCCCTCAGCCGGGCGAGCCTGCTCAGGACCGGCCGGGTCCAGACCCGGGCGATCTGCTCGGGGGCCGTCTCCGCCCCCAGGAAGTTGAGCAGCGCGCCCCCCGTCAGCCACGGCTCCACGGCGCCGAACACGGCTCCGGCGGCGGCGGGGATCACGGCGGCGAACAACTCGGGCACCGGAGCGCCGATGACCATCAGGGAGAACGCGGCGTCACGCCCGCCGACGGCGTTCTCCGTCCGCGCGGGCCGGGCCAGCGCTCCGCCGAGGTGACGCAGCTCGACCACGGCGAAGGGCACCTCCACGTCCGGCCCCGCGGTCGCGAGGATCGCGTCGACGGTGTCCGCGGTGAGCTCGCGGAGCAGCGCGCCGCGATCCCAGGCGGGCATCGGCCCCTCCGGGTCCTGATGGATGGAGCCGATCGCGGCGAACGGCATCCGGTTCACCGTGTCGATCAGCGGCCGCCCGGCGGCGCGCATGGGAGCGAGCAGCCGCTCTCCCTCCTGCGCCTCTCCGAGGTGCGCGAAACGCAGGTGGGCCACGAAGCGCCCGCGCAGCTCCGGCGGGAGCTCGGGCAGCGGCGGCAGCCGGAGCAGCGCGACGGAGGTCGTGGTGGTCTCCGGCAGGGTGCCGACCCAGTCCCGGTAGGCGTGCAGCACGCCCGCCGCGTCCTCCGCCGGGAAGAAGATCCCACCGCCGTACAGCGTGGCGACCGGGAAGAGATCGACGGTCATCGAGGTGACCACGCCGAAGCTGCCCTTGCCGCCGCGCAGCGCCCAGAACAGGTCGGGTTCGCGGGTGGCGTCGGCGACCCTCGCGTGGCCGTCCGCCGTGACGACCGTCAACTCGCGCACGTGGTCGGCGGCGAAGCCGTACGTGCGGGAGATCGGCCCGATCCCGCCGCCGAGGGTGTAGCCGACCGCTCCGACGCCGGGCGCGGAGCCAGACAGGGGCGCCAGGCCGTACTGCGCGGTCCGCTCGATGACCTCGCTCCACGTCGCGCCCGCGGCGATCGTCGCCGTACGCGCCGACGGGTCCACCGTGACCGCGCGCATCCGGCGGGTGGTGATCATGACGGCGCCGTCGGCCGCCGTCGCGGCACCGTGCCCCGTCGCCTGCACCGCGACCGGGAGCCCATGGCGGGCGGCGAAGCGTACGGCGGCCTGGACGTCGCCCTCGCCCATGGCGCCGACCACCACGACCGGGTGGTGCCGGGTCGCCACGTTGAACCCGCTCACCTCGGCGGCGAAGCCCTCGTCTCCGGGCAGCAGCACCGGGCCGGCCACCTCCTGCCGGAGTGCCTCGACCTCTCGTGACACCCCGGCCGGGTCGTCGGTGATGACGCTCATCGTCTGCTCTTCCTCTCCTGGCCCGTGGGCCGATGTCGGCCGCCTACCGGCCGTGCACGACCTTTCTCCCACGTGGCGCTTGGTGGATTCTTCACATCGTCCTGGCACGGATTAGGACGGCTCCCGCGGCGGCGACGTCGCTCAGGCGTCCCGCGCCGAGCCGGCCCGGCGGATCCGCGCGGGTCCCCGGCGTTTCCGGGCGTTCTCCCGCAGCTCAGAGCACGCCTGTACACGTCCTAGCCGCGTCCTGGTCACGTCCTAGCGCTCTCCAAAGGAGTGGGCCGACGCTACGGGAATGCCGTCTCCTTCCGAGTTCGTCCTGCTTCTCCGGGAGATCCCGGTGCACCCGCACCTGGAGGAGAGCACCCTGCTCGCCGCCGCTGTGGCCGACGCGGCCGCCGAGGTCTCGCCGGCGCGATGCCGGATGTACGTGCTCGCCGACATCGGCCGACCGGCGGCCTCCCCTCCCCTGGCGGCGGCCCTGGTCGAGACGGAGAAGACCGGCCGCCTCGCCTGGATCCGGGAGCTGGCCGTGGCGGAGCCGTTCCGGCGGCGCGGGTTGGGCCGCAGGCTGCTCGCGGACCTGCTCACCGAGTTGCGCGCGGACGGCGTCCGCGAGATCGGCTGCGCGGTGGGGCGAGGGACGGAGAGAGAGCAGGTCGCGGCCGAACAGGACCTCCCGGTGCTCGCCCTGCTGCGCGGCGCCGGGTTCGGGCCGCCCCTTCCCGGGACGGGCGAACGGTGGCGAGCGTTCAGTTACGATTCCCAGGAAACAAGGCGGATCGCGACGGACGCGGCTGTCCTGCTCACCCGGGAGTTGTAGTGCGCGAGGCCATCGACCGTCCGACCTGGGAGCCGAATCCGCTCGACTTCCGCGTCCTCGGCCCCTTCGAAGTGGTCGACCGGGCAGGCACGGCCTTGGATCTCGGTTCCAGGAAGCAGCGGGCGGTCCTCGCTCTGCTCGTCCTGAACGCGCCGCGCGTCGTCCCGCTGGACCAGCTCATCGATCAGCTGTGGGCGGGCGAGCCCCCGTCGAGCGCGACCGGAACGTTGCAGGCGTACATCTCCCAACTCCGCAGGGTCCTCGAACCCCGCCGCGGCCCCCGTACACCGGCCCGTGCGCTGCGCACGCGCGAGCCCGGATACCTCCTGGACATCGAGCCCGCCCAGGTGGACGCCACACGCTTCGTCGGGGACGCCGACGCGGCCCAGGCCGCCCTCCTCCGGGGCGAGGCGGCCCAGGCCGAGTCCCTTCTGGCCGCCGCCCTCAGGGCCTGGAGGGGCGAGCCCCTCGTGGAGTTCACGGAGCCGTTCGCGCGGTCGGCGGTCATCCGGCTGGCCGAGGTACGGGTGACCGCGCTGCAGACGCGCATGGAGGCGTGGCTGTCGCTCGGCCGGTATTCCGAGGCGGCCGCGGAGGTCGGTCACTTCCTGGACGGCGACCCGTACCGCGAGGGTTTCTGGGCGTTGCTCATTCGCGCCCTCTACCGTGATGGGCGGCAGGCCGAGGCGCTCGCCGCCTACCAGCGGTGCCGCACGCTGCTTGGAGAGGAACTGGGGTTGGATCCGAGCCCGGAGTTGCGCCGGCTGGAGCGTGCCGTCCTGGAGCACGACCCCGCGCTGCACGGCCCCTGGCCGCCACGCGCCACACCCGCCTTCACACCCGTCTCCGCCCCCGCCCTCACGACCGTGTCCGCGCCCGTCTCCGCGCCTGCCGGCCCTCGCCCGCAGTACGGGCCGGGGACGGGAACCGGGGCGGGCGCTGCCGGGGCGGGCGCAGCGGATGTGGGAGGCGCGGCCGGAGCCGCCGAACCACCCCGCCTGGTCGGCAGGGAGCCGCACCTGCGCCGCATCGCCGAGCGGCTTGACGACGCCAGGTGCGGCTCGGGAGGACTGCTGCTGGTGACCGGCGAGGCGGGCATCGGCAAGACCCGGCTCGCCGACGGGGCCGCCGAACTGGCCGCGGGCCGCGGGGTGGACGTGGCGTGGAGCCGGTGCCTGGAAGGAAGCGGCGCTCCCGCGTTCTGGCCCTGGATCCAGGTGCTGGAAGCCCTGCGCGACGGCGGCGACGACCTGGCCGACCTGGCCAGCAGCCTGACCGGCGAGGGCGATGCGGGCACCGGCGCGGTCAGCGGTGTCACGGACCCGGACACGGCCCGGTTCCTGTTGCACGACGCCATCGGCCGGGCGCTGGCCCGCCGCGCGGAGAGCGGACCGCTGATGTTGATCATCGACGACCTCCATTGGGCGGACGCGGCGTCGCTGAAGCTGCTCACCTTCCTCGGAGGCGACCTGCACCGGCTGCCCCTGCTCGTGCTCGTCACCATGCGGCCGAACGGGCCGGACGCCGCGCCGCCGCTGGCCGAGGCGCTCGGGGAGCTCACCCGCCATCGCGGCACCGAACGCATGAGCGTCGGCGCGTTCACTCCCGAGCAGGTCATGGACTACCTCGCCGACGCCGGAGCCGATCTCGGCGCGGAGACCGATGCCGATGCCGCGAGCAGCGCCGTGAGCGGTGCCGTGAGCGCCGACGACGTGCGCAGTGCGAGGGTCCTGAGAGGCACGGGCGAGTCCACGATCATCGCCGCCCACGGGCGAGCCGGGAGCGGGGACCGCGCCGGGAACGGCCGAGCCGCCCCGCGGGAGCTCCCGTACGAACGCGACCGCGCGCTCGCCGAGGCGTTGCACGAGCGGACCGGAGGGAACCCGCTCTTCCTCCGCGAGTTGCTGCGCCTGCTCGCGAGCAACCGCCCGGCGCGGAGCGTGGCCGCCGACGACGTACGGTCGATCGCGGTTCCCGACGGGGTCCGCGACGTCATCTCCCAGCGGGTGTACCGGCTGCCCGAGGACACCCAGGCACTGCTCCGCGCCGCCGCCGTGATCGGCAAGGACGTCGACGCGGACGTCCTGGAGGCCGCCACGGGGATCGGAGCCGCGCGCATGATGACGCTGCTCGAACCGGCGGTGGCGACCGGCCTGCTGGCGGAGACGGATGACGGCTGGAACTACCGGTTCTCGCACGCCCTGGTCAGGGACGCCCTCTACGCCGGGCTCACCCGGCTCCAGCGGGCGCAGATCCACGCCAGGGTGGGTGAGGCGATCGAGAGCCGCTACCGGGGTGACCTGTCCTCGCGGCTGCCCGTGCTGGCGCACCATTTCGGCAGCGCCGCGCGCGTCGGCGGCGCGGCGAAGGCCGTCTCGTACGCCACGGAGGCGGCGCGGCAGGCCGCCGTCCACCTCGCGTACGACGAGGCGGTCCTCTTCTGGGAGCAGGCGCTCGCCGTGTTGGATCCGGCGGGGATGGGCTTCGCCGCCCGGCGCTGCTCGCTGCTCATCGAGCTGGGCCGGGCACGGCGGGTGACCGGAGACGTCGTGGGTGGCCGCGTGGCGTTGGACGAGGCGGTGGCTCTGGCGACCGATCTGGGCGACGACGACGCGGTGGTGGAGGCGGCCACCGTCTTCGGCGGCGTGACCCTCTGGTACTGGCGCGCGTACGGGGTCGTGGACGAGCGCATGGTCGCCCTGGTGGAGCAGCAGCTCCGGCGGCTGACCCCCGCGGCCGGCGCGCTGAGCCCGGACGGTGCGCCGACGGGAGTGAACGACGTCCGGCGCGCGGAACTTCTGGGCACCCTCGGGGTCGAGCTGTACTACGGGGATCGCCGCGCCGAGGGGCGGCAGTACACGGCCGAGGCGGTGGCCCTGGCCCGGCGGATCGGTGACGATCTGCTGCTCGCCCGGACGCTCAACAACTACGCCGTCGCCGCGTGGACTCCCGACTGGGAGGAGGATCGGCTGCGCGCGGTGGAGGAGATCCTGACCCTGCCGCGGCTGCCGCTGGCCTGGGAGGTGATCGCCCGGCTGCTGCGCATGCCGTCGCTGCTCAGGTCGGGACGGCTCCCGGAGTACGACGCGGAGCTCGCCCGCTGCCTGCGGATCACCGACGAGATCCGGATGCCGGAGATCAAGGCGCAGGTCAACTACGCCGCGGCCGGGCGGGCGCTGCTCGACGGCCGGTGGGCCGACGTCGAACGGTTCAGCGGCACGGCGGTGACGGGGCACCATCGCACCAGCCTGTGGGGTGCCGGCGCGATCGACATACTGTGCCGCTTCTTCTTCGACTGGGCACGGGGCCGCCACGGCGTGCACCTCGACGAGCTGGCCGCGCTCGCCGCCGATCCCTCGCACCGGCTGCTGCGTCCCACGGCGGTCCTCGCGGCGGTCGAGGCCGGCGAGGAGGAGCTCGCGCACCGCATGGTCGACCAGTGGGGTACCAGGATCGAGCGGGACTGGGCGTGGCAGTTCACGGTCTGGCAGTGGGCGCTGGTCGCCACGAAGCTGGGCCGTCCCGACCCCGAGGAGATGCTCGCCGAGGTCCTGCCCATCGCCGACCAGTTCGTCATCATGGGCACAGGCGCGGTCTCATGGGGGGCGATGCACGATGTGGCGGCCCTGCTCCTGGCCCGGCTGGGCCGTACCGGCGAGGCGGTGGCGCAGGCGGAGCGGGCCGTGGCACTCCACCGTCGCCTCGGCCTGCGCCATCTGGAGGAGGGAAGCGCCGCGCTCCTCTCCCGGCTCCGGTCCTGAAAAGGGGCCGGTCCTGAAAAGGGGCCGGTCCGAAGACCGGCCCCTCAGGTCAGCGGGCTACTGGGCGTCCGGCTTGACGATGATCGGCAGCTGGGCGTCGAACAGGCTCGCGAAGGTCAGCGAGGGCATGATGTGGCCCTTCTTCTGCTCGTCCTGGGACAGGTCGACGGCCCACGAGGAGCTGGCCAGCCGCTGGTTCGGCGTGCCGTGGTGACCGTCGCTGGTGAAGGCGCAGTCGCCCACCTCGAAGAAGGACTGAACCGCGGGAAGCAGGCGCTTGGCGTTCAGGGTGCCGCCGCGCTTGTGGGTCAGGAAGTAACCGGCGAAGGCGTCGGCCATGAGCTCGGTACGGCGGGTGGCCTCGGGACCGGTGAGCGGACTGTCGAAGAGGTTGTCCTCGTACTGGACGTGGTGGCCGAACTCGTGGGCCAGGATGGACTTGGTGGCCACGTCGCCCAGGCCGATCGCGGCCATGCCCTTCATGATGCCGTCGCCCATGACGATCTTGTCGGGAAGGCCCTGCACGACCGGGTCGGGGTCGCCCTCCGCGGTGAAGGCGAAGGCGTTGAAGGTGAAGATCGGGTTGTCCGCGTTGAGCACCGGATCCTCGGCCAGCGCCTCGGTCAGCAGCTCGGCCAGGCCCGTGCCCCCACCCGCGGGCAGGCCCCACAGCACTTCGAGGACGCGGGCGGTGCGGCCGACATCCTTGAGCGCGTCACTGTGCATCGCCACGTCGCGGATGTCGTCGGACGTGATGTCCCAGAACCGCTTCAGGTCGCGCATCTCGTGGGTGACGGTCGTGGTGTACTCGCCGTTCTCGCCGTAGCTCTGCGGCTCGTCGGCCGACTTGAAGAGCAGCGCGTCGTAGGCGGGAACGTCCAGGCCGCCGAGCAGCACGACGATCATGATCGTGCCGAAGTCCGCGCCCTCGAGCCGGGCGTCGAGCCACGCGGTCAGCGTGGTGTCGCCACACTGGTAGTCGTTCGGGTCGATGGCGCTGCGCGCCACGTCGTTCCAGGCCGAGCCGGTGACGCCGAGCCTGGCCTTGAACCGTGCGGCGCGCTCCTGCCAGTCGGCCGGCAGGGCCTTGACGCTCTCGAGGTAGCGGGCCTTGGTGGCGTCGTCGACGTGCAGGGAGTTGATGGCGCCCTCGAGGGCGGCGGTGGGGGAGGTTGCCTGCGCCGAGACCGGGGCGCTGATCGCGAAGGTGGCGGCGACAACGGCGGCGGCCAGCAGGGCCAAAGGCTTGCGCAAAGGTGGCTCCTTCGACATGAAAGCACTTGGCGCAAGTTTCCTGATCTTGACAAGGATTGTGAATATTCCAAATATGTCAGGATCCGGCATGTCCGGAATATGACATGCGACCGGAACCGCTTGAGTTTCAGGCGAAGCTGCGGTTGGATCCTCGATCCGCTTGGGGAAAGGTGAGCAACACGGTGAAGCCGTTACAGGCACTCGGCGTCTCGCCCACGGCGGAAGCCATCTACTTCGCCCTCGCCGAGGCCGGTCCGAGCCCCGTGGAGGCCCTGCCCACGCCGCGCGAAGAGCTCGGCCAGGCACTGGCCGAGTTGGAGTCCCTGGGGCTGGTCACCGTTGTGGACGGATATGCGTCTCCGCTGCCCCCGCTCAGCGCTCTGGAGGCGTACGCCGACCGCCACACGCGTGAGGCCCTCATGGCCAGGGAGAGCGCCGCCGTCCTGGCCAGGTTCTGGCACGATCATCAGCTGTCGGCGCGCTACCTCGAGGCCGTCACCACCTCCGAAGGCACGACGGCGATGCAGCGCAGGCTGCTCGACCGGGCGGAGCGTGAGGTGCGGGCACTGGTCCTCGGGCCGGTCGGCCGTCCCGCCGAGACCCCGCGGGTGGCCGCGGGCACCCTTGAGGCGCTGGCCCGAGGCGTCACCATCCGGGCCGTCTACGGAGCCGAGATCCTGCGCAGGCCCGCCGCCCTGGCCGCCCTGCGCACCTGTGTCGAAGCCGGTGAGCAGGCCAGGGTCTTCCCCGACATCTCCATCCACATGCTCATCGGCGATGACCGTGAAGCCGTTCTGATCTTCGGAGTCGGGAACCCGCAGGCGCGTCACGCCATCGTGGTCCAGCCGTCGGGACTCATGACCGGACTTGCCGGGATATTCGAGTCTTTCTGGAGACTGGCGGTGCCGCTCGCCGCCACCGTGGAGACCAACGACCTCGACGCCGGTCCGACCACCGAGGGGCGGCGGCTGCTCAGCTATCTGAGCGCCGGGCTCACCGACGAGTCGATCGCCCGCGAACTCGGGGTCAGCGAGCGCACCGTCGCCCGCAGGATCGCCAGGCTCCAGGAGATCCTCGGCGCTCAGACGCGCTTCCAGCTCGGCGTGCAGGCTTCCCGGCAGGGCTGGATCTAGAGGTCGCGCCCCGGCTCCGGCACGGGAGCGGGTCTGGACCGGGGCGTAGCCCGGAATGCTTCGCCGACGCCCCGACCTTCCCGGGCCGGGCACACAGCGGCATGGCCAGGGAAGGTCCGCGAACCGCGCGTCTCAGCCGAGGAGACCGTCGCCCACCCACCCGTTCGGCGCGCAACCGGGCGGGATCGCGAAGACGGCCGAGCCGATCGGGACGGTCCACTCGTTCAGCAGGTCCGCCTCCGCCAGCTTCCGCTGGATGGGGACGAACTGCCGGGTGATGTCGGCCTGGTACGACGCGAACAGCAGCCCGGAGGAGGACTTCCCGTCGGAGGTGATCCCCTCGTCGTAGTTGTACGTCCTGCGGAAGATCCGCATGCCGGGATCCTGGACGTGCGCCCGCCTGATGTGGGCGTACTCCGAGATGACGGGGAACCCGGCCGCGCCGAGCTTCTCGAAGTCCGCCTCGTCGTGCTCGGCGTGGCCGGTGAGGGGCGCGCCGGTGTCGAGGCGGCGTCCCACGCTGAACTCCCTGGCCACCCGGTCGGCGGCGTCCCAGGTCTCCAGTTCCATGTGGATACGGCGCAGCACCAGCGTCGTCCCGCCGCGCAGCCACTCGGGTCCGTCGCCGATCCAGACCGCGCGATCGAAGTCCGCCGTCCCCGGCACGGGGTTGACGGTCCCGTCGAGCTGGCCCATCAGGTTCCGCTGCGTCGTCCCCGGAGCCTGGACCTGCGGGCTCCTGCGGAAGCCCCGCTGGGTCCAGCGCACCTTGGCGAAGGCCCGCGCGTCCTTCACGATCATGCGGAGGGCGTGCGCGAGCGTGACTCCGTCCTCGGCGCCGATGTGCACCAGCAGATCACCGCCGGTCCACTGCTTCTCCAGCCGGTCGATGCTGAACGCGGGAAGGGGCGCCACGGTATCGGGCCGCAGGTGCTCGACCCCCGCCGCCGTGAACAGCCCCGGCCCGAAGCCGAACGTGACGGTCAGCCGGGCGGGATCGGCGGCGAGCTCGGGTTCGACGTCGGCCAGCGCCGGCCGTCCCTGGGTCAGGCGGCGGGCGTCGTCCGTGAGCAGCCGCATCAGCCGCCCGAGCGCCTCCTTGTCGACGCCGGTACGGAGGTCCAGGCCGAGGAAGGCGGCGTACGTCTGCGGCGTCGTCGCGATCCCGCTCTGGTGCTGCCCGTGGAAGGGTTCGAGTGCCGTACTCGCGGCGGCGGGAGACCCGGTGATGGAGGTGGCGCCGGGGGCGGAGGTAGTGGAGGGGGAACCGGCGGGCGCGCACGCGGCGAGGGCGCCGACCGCCGTGGCGGCGCCTCCCGCGAGCAGTCCCCGTCGGCTCAGTCGGGGTTCACTCATGTCGATCAGCCGTGGTCCTCGCTCGTGCCGCCGTCACCGTGCGCGTCGCCTCCGGCGCTCTCCGAGTGCCCGCCCGAGTGATCCGTACCGGGCTGGTAGTTCTCCTTGCCACCGGCGAACTCCTTGCCGATGGCGGTGAAGTCGAGCGTTCCGCCGTCCTTGAAGGTGAGCGTGAAGGTGATCTCGTCACCGGGCTTCACCTGCTTCGTGACGCCCATCAGCATGATGTGGTCGCCACCCGGCTCCAACTGGTGCGTGCCGTGGGCGGGGATCACGAAGCCGCCCTTCTTCGCGCGCATGACCATCTTCCCCCCGGAGTCCACAACCTCGTGCAGCTCGACGTCCGGCGACAGCGGGGACGTCGCGGAGACCACGGTCACGTCGGCGTCACCGTTGTTGATCAGGGTGCCGAAGGCCGCCGTCATGCCCGACTCGGTGCCCTTCACCCAGGGATCCGTTACGGAGATCGCGGAGCCGGCGGTGACCGCCGGGGTGACCGCCGGGGTGGCGGCGTCGGGCTGGACGGCGGCCCGGGTCTCGGGCTGGGCGGCGGGCTGCGAACCACAGGCGCCGACCATGGCGACGAGGATCGCGGCGGGAGCGATACGGCGAAGGAACATCGTTGTTGCCTTTCTTCGGCCCGGCTGGGCGTACCGAGGGCGCCTCGGCTCCGCCGTACCGGATGGTGAGCTTGTCAGGAGGGCGATCCGCCAGGTGGCGAGATCGCGGCCGGTCGCTGAACGTGCGGACCGGCCGTGCGAACGGGATCGGCGACTACGGCGTACGCGTACATGGCCGATCGAGACTCTGCTGCCGGACTCGGCGAAGCGGCGCGCCCGATCAGCACGCTTCACCGGCACGCCTAAGCAGCGCGGTGGTCGCGTGCGGTGGTCCTGTGCGCGTGAGTCAGCGTGACGTGAGTGGGACGCCCATGGGCGGGCCACGGCGGCTCACGGCGTGCCGCAGCGACCGGGTGCGGAGGATCTCCGGCTCGGTGGACCGGGAGGCGTGGAACGGCGTGGGGGCCGGGGCCAGCAGGACGTCCAGCAGGAGGCACAGCCGGGCCGCGAGCCGCCGCAGCAGCGACCACAACATGGCCTCGCCGTGGGACAGCCACAACGCCGTCAGGCCGACGGCCCAGCCGTGCATGACCAGCATGCCGACGCCCGGCACCAGTCCGGAGTGGAGGTGCGCCCCGGCCTCGGCGTACGGCGTCGCGTCGCCGGCGGAGGACACGCTCACGGAGAACAGCAGGTGCAGTGCCACCTGGAGGCCGCCGAGGAGCGGCAGGATCACGGCCAGCCCGCGTTCCCGGCCGGTCCACGGAAGCGCGGCGGCGAACGCGAGGATCAGCCCTCCGGCGACCCGGGGCCCGGAGAGCGTGCCTCCGGCGAACAGGTGCGCCAGAACGCCCAGCCCGACGCACACCGCGGCGAAGGCCGTGGTGCGAGCGAGTCGGAAAGGCGTCAGGACGGACATAGTGTCGTTATCGTCCCATGAGGATCCGCCGGTCCCCCAACCGCTCCCATGAATCGGTGAAGATCGTCCCCTGCGTCGTCCGGCGGCTCACATCAGGTAGCGGAACCACAGGTACGGCGTGGAGATCGCGACCGTGACGAGGGTGACGATCAGACCGTATTTGGTGAACTGCCAGAAGCTGATCGGCGTACGGTTGCGCGCGGCGATGCCGAGGACGACGACGTTCGCGGCGGCGCCGACGGCGGTGGCGTTGCCGCCGAGGTCGGCGCCGAGCGCCAGGGCCCACCACAGCGCCCGCGCCGGGCCGTTGCCGCCGTTCGCCTGTACGAGATCGGCCACGATCGGGCTCACCGTCGCCACATAAGGGATGTTGTCCACGACCGCCGACAGTGCCGCCGACGCCCAGAGCAGCAGCATCGTGGCGAATCCGAGCCGGCCCTCGGTGGCCCCGACCGCCGCCTCGGAGATCTTCCCGATGACACCGGTCTCGACCAGCGCGCCCACCATGACGAACAGCCCGGCGAAGAACACCAGCGTGGGCCACTCGACCTCGCGGATCGCCTCCTCCGTGGTGACCCGGGTCGCGGCGACCAGCACCCCGGCCCCGAGGAGCGCCACCACGGAGGGCTCGTAGTGCAGCACCGGATGCAGCACGAACGCGACCATCACCAGCGCGAGCACGACGAGGCTCTGCCACAGCAGCCTGCGGTCGGCGATCGCCTCACGCTCGTTCAGCGCCATGATCTCCGCCGCCCGGTCGGGGTCGTACCGGAACGCGTTCCTGAACATGATCCGGCACAGCCCGATGAACGCCAGGAGCAGGACCACGACGAGCGGGGCGAGATGGACCAGGAAGTCGTTGAACGTCAGCCCGCCCCTGCTGGCGATGATGATGTTGGGCGGGTCTCCGACCAGGGTGGCCGTGCCGCCGATGTTGGACGCCATCGCCTCGGCGATGAGGAACGGCGCGACGTTCAGCGCGAGCCGTTCGCAGACGAGGAACGTGACCGGGGCGATCAGCAGCACCGTCGTCACATTGTCGAGCAGCGCGGAGGCGCAGGCGGTGATCACGACCAGCAGCACCATGAGCCGGAACGGACGGCCCCGCGCCCGTTTGGCCGCCCAGATCGCCAGGTACTCGAAGACGCCCGTCTGCTTCAGCACTCCGACGATGATCATCATGCCGAGGAGCAGGAAGATGACGTTCCAGTCGATCCCCGTGTGCTCGGAGAAGAACGCCGACGGTGCTCCGGTGGCGTGGATGAGCAGCATGATCCCCGCACCGCCGAGCGCCGCCGCGACCCGGTGGATCCGCTCCGTCGCGATCAGCGCGTACGTGCAGACGAAGGCCACCACCGTCAGCCAGGCGGTGACCGTCATGAGGCGAGGGCCCGGTCCAGCAGGGTCTGCAGCGTGACGGCTCCGAGCAGCCGGCCCCCGCCGACGACCGCGACCAGCGGGCTGCGGGTGCGCGCCATCAGCGCGGCGATCTCCAGCACCGTGGCGTCCGGGTCGGTGACCGGCAGTTCGCGCGGCTCCTCCGGCAGGCACTCCCGGACGGTACGGCCGGCGAGCGCGCGCAGGAACGCGTCTGCGTGCGCCTCGTCCACGACACGGGCGAGGGCCGGGTCGTCCTGGCAGTAGCGCGGAACGGCCAGCCGCAGCACCTGCGTTCCCGGCAGGACCGTGCGCGGCCGCCCGCGCTCGTCGATCACTATCAGGCCGGGGAGATCCTGGTCCGCGAGTAACCGGGCCGCTTCGATCATCGGGGTGTCGAGGGTGACGGTCGGGAAGTCGACGGTGAGATCGCGAGCTCGCATCGGGGGCACTCCGGGGTCGGTGAGGTCTGCGCCGACCAGACTTCCCGGCTCACCTCCCGGAAACCTATCAACCCGCCACCCGCCGGAGGAAGTGGGTGTCCAAGGCGGAAATGCCGCGGCGGCCCGCGATCGGGTCAGAACCTCCGGCAGCGGAGCAGGAGCATGGCCGCGTCGTCGTGCAGCGGGGCGTCCACGTGCGCGACCAGGTCGACGCGGAGCGACTCCAGCGCCACCTCGGGGTCGTCCTCCTTCAGCAGGTGAGCCCGGTCGGCGAGCGGATAGAACCGGCCCGCGCGGTCCCGTGCCTCGATGACGCCGTCGGTGTAGAGGAGGACCTGGTCGCCCGTGCCGAACGGGATCTGGGACGGGGTCGGCCCCGGCACCTCCAGTACGGCGAGGCCGAGCGGCGGCGCGAAGGTGTCCGGCTCGACGAAGGCGGTCCCACCGTCCGCCCGGATGATCAGCGGCGCCGGATGGCCGTAGTTGAGCAGGGTCAACGTGCCGTCGGGGTGGGCCTCGGCCAGGATCGCGGTGACGAAGTCCTCCCCCGTCAGGCGCCGGTTGAGCGCCTTCTCCACGCGGGCGCTGACCCCGAGGAGATCCGGCTCGTCGTGCGCGGCCTCCCGGAACGCGCCGAGGACCAGCGCCGCGGTCTCCACGGCCTCCAGGCCCTTGCCCTGGACGTCGCCGACGATCACTCGCACGCCGCTCGGGCCGGTGACCACCTCGTACAGGTCGCCGCCGATGCGCGCCTCCGCCGCCGCCGACGTGTAGGAGACGGCCGCGCGCAGGTGGCCCGCCCTGCGGGGAACCGGGCGCAGCAGTACGCGTTGCGCGACCTCGGCGACGGATCGCACGTTGGCGAGCTCGCGCTCGCGCCGCTGCCGCCCGGCGGTGGCCAGGATGCTGGCGGCGGTCACGCCGCTGATGGAGATGAGGCTCAGGTCGCTCTCGGGGGCGCGCAGCAGGTCGTTGTAGAGGGCGAGCAGCAGGGAGAGCGCCAGCGCGATGAGCCCGATCAGCACGGTACGGCGGATGCCGCCCACCAGGCTCGCGAACGCCGGGCCGATGGCCAGCAGCGAGAGGAAGACGTACTGGGAGCCGGCCAGGATGTCGGCGGCGGCGATGATGCCCATCATCACGAAGGGCAGCATCGCCATCAGGGACTGCGTTCGGGTCACGCGGGCTCGAGTCACGCGGGCTCCGGCCGCCGGCTCCGGTCGGAACGGATGAACCCTGGCTGGCGATTCTGGCGCTGCGTCACTGTGTGCCTCCGATATGTCGCCGAACGCGGTCGCCTGCTGGCCAGGCCCTCCCCCGCGCGCGCCGCCGTCACTGTAACAAGCGAGGTCATCCCAGAACAGGCGATACGTCCCCTGGGCTCCCAGGTTGGGAACCGGGAACGGCGGCCCTCCGGGAGGCCGGGCCGGACCGTTCGCGCGGGATTGGTGCCGCCCCCGCCCCGATGGCCCGCACGCCTCCCCTGCCTGCCAGTACGTCCGTCATGCGCCAAGGATAGATCGTCTGTCTGGCTGCTCCCACCGAGAGCGTCGTGCATGGGCACGGACGGGGACCGTCGGCACCGTCGATAGGGTGACCAGGTGGATCAGGGCAGATACCAGGGCACGGATCACGGCACGGATCACGGCACGGATCACGGCACGGATCACGGCACGGATCACGGCACGGATCACGGCACGGATCGGAGTCCGGATCGCCGTGAGGACCACGGCCGGGACCACCGTACGGATCTTGGCGGCCGGGAGGCGTTGCGGGAGCTGCTCTCCGGAGTGGACGCGCGGCGGTTCCGGCTGGCCCTGGCCCTGCTGTGCGACGGCCGCTGGTGGACGCTGGCCGATCTCGTCCGTGCCACCGCCACCTCCAGGCGGGGTGTCGAGGCGCTTCTTCGCGAGGTCGCGACCGAACGGTCCGGCGAGCGGTTCCGGCCGGTTCCGGAGGAGGCCCGCGCCTGCCGTGAGCTGCTCGGGGACGAGCCCGTCACGGCGCCGGTCCTGCCCGCCGACCCGGTCGGCCACCTGCTCCCCCACCACACGGAGTCGGTCGAGCTGATGGAGCGGCTGATCGCGGGGGCGCCGCGCGGCCTGCACGTCCTGGACCACGTGGCGGCGACGCCGGAAACGGTCGTACGCCGGGCGCTGCTCCTCGGCGCGAGGTTCTGGCTGCCGGGCGCGCGACTGCTGTGCGTGGGCGACCACGACCTGACCTCGCTCGCGGTCGCGCTGCTCCACCCGGACGTCGAGGTGACCGTGGTCGACATCGACGAGCGCATCCTCGCCTACATCGGCGAGCAGGCCGCGCGTCTCGGCCTCGACGTGCGGACCCGCTGGGCGGATCTGCGTCTCGGCCTGCCGCCCTCGGTCCACGACCACGCCGACCTGGCCATCACCGATCCGCCGTACACGCCCGAGGGCATCGGCCTGTTCGTCGCCCGTGCCTGCGAGGGGCTGCGGGATGTGGAGCAGGGCCGGATCCTCCTGGCGTACGGCGCGAGCGAGCGGACTCCGATGCTCGCGCTGAAGGTCCAGAACGCGCTCCACGACCTCAATCTCGCCTATGAGGCGATGTATCCGGACTTCAATCGGTACTTCGGGGCGGAAGCCATCGGCTCGGCCGCCGACCTGTACGTCCTGCGTCCGACGACCAAGACCCGGCCCGCCGTGGCCGCGCGGACCGAGCGCTTCGCCACCGCGATCTACACCCAGGGGCCCCAGGCGGTGGAGTCCCGGGCGGTGGAATCGGGTCGGACAGAGCCGGGGCGGGCGGAGCCTCCGGCGGCCGGACCGTCCGCGGGCACCGTGGACGCGCCGGCGGAGTTCGCTCCGGGGGTCCTGGTGGGTGAATGGCCCAAGGACATGCTGCCCCGGATCCCCCGGGCCCGGTTGTCCACCTGGCTGTCCAAGCCGTACGCCGCCGCGCAGGAACGCGTGGCCATAGCCGTACCGGCCGGGCTGGAAGGCGCGCTGCCCCGGCTGCTGCTCGCCGCCCGGGCACACCACGTACGGGCCTTTCTGGGTGGATCTCCGGGAGATCTCGCGGCGCTGTCCGAGCTGCTCTCACCGGTCTACGAGGTCACCGCGCACGGCCACGTCCTCGACGCGGTACGGCGGCCCCTTCCCGGCGAGGACCGGGGTGAGGACCGGGGCGGGGACAGGGCCGCAGGTCCAAGCGCGCACGCGGACAGGGGCGCGGGTGAGGGATGGGACGTGGACGACGCCACCGACGCGGTCCTGCGCCGGATCCTGGACAACGCCCACGGCAAGCTGGCCAACACCTGGCGTGAGGCGCTGACCAGACTGCCGGGCGGGCCGACCAAGAAGCAGGCTCGCTCGATCGTCGCCGCCGTCGCTCCGTGGTCGGCCGACGTCACTCCCTTGGAGTTGCCCGCGCACCGGTTGCGCGAGCTGCGTTCCGCCGTGTCCTCCTCACTGCGTTCCGTCGCCGGCACGGCCTGAACCGACCGCGTAAACCGCCCCGAGGTTTTTCCCCGGGGCCCCTCGGCGGCACCGCCGTCCGGATCGGCCCCGGTCGGTCCCGGCGGTCCTGGCGGGTCGAGCGGCCCGGTTCGCAAGTCGCCCCCCTGGCCAGGGCGAATTCATCCCTGACCTGATCGTTCTCCGCGTCACGAACCACGCCGCAAGGTCTAGGCTCGCAGAGCGTCGCCGACCAGTTCGCGGGCCTCATCCTGCACCTGGGCGAGGTGCTCGGGGCCGTGGAACGACTCGGCGTAGATCTTGTACACGTCCTCGGTGCCCGAGGGGCGGGCCGCGAACCACGCGTTGGAGGTGCAGACCTTGAGCCCGCCGATGGGCGCTCCGTTGCCGGGCGCGGTCGTGAGCACCTCGGTGATCGACTCTCCGGCGAGGGTGTCGGCGGTGACCTGGTCGGCGGACAATCTGGACAGGATCGCCTTCTCCTCGCGGGTCGCGGGCGCGTCCACCCGCGCGTACGCCGGGTTCCCGAACCGGGCGACCAGGTCGGCGTAGAGCATGCTGGGCGAGCGCCCGGTGACGGCGATGATCTCCGCGGCGAGCAGGGCCATGATGATGCCGTCCTTGTCGGTGGTCCACACCGATCCGTCGCGGCGGAGGAAGGACGCGCCCGCGCTCTCCTCGCCGCCGAACCCGAGCGATCCGTCGAGCAGGCCGGGCACGAACCACTTGAACCCGACCGGGACCTCGACGAGGCGGCGGTTCAGATCGGCGGCGACCCGGTCGATCATGCTGCTGCTGACCAGGGTCTTGCCGATTCCGGCCTCCGCCCGCCAGCCGGGCCGGTGTCCGAACAGGTAGGAGATCGCCGCGGCAAGGAAGTGGTTGGGGTTCAGCAGTCCGGCGTCGGGGGTGACGATGCCGTGCCGGTCGGCGTCGGCGTCGTTGCCGGTGGACACGTCGTACGCGTCCCGCCCCGCGATCAGGGACGCCATCGCGTGCGGCGAGGAGCAGTCCATCCGGATCTTGCCGTCCCAGTCGAGCGTCATGAACCGCCAGGTCGGATCGACGAGGGGGTTCACCACGGTCAGGTCCAGCCGGTGCCGCTCCGCGATCTCCCCCCAGTACGCGACGGACGCGCCGCCGAGCGGGTCGGCGCCGATGCGGACACCCGCGTTCCTGATCGCGTCCAGGTCGAGCACCGATCCGAGGTCGTCCACGTACGCCGCGAGGAAGTCGTACCGGCCGGTCGTGTCGGCCGCGAGCGCCCGCGCGTACGGCACGCGCCTGACCTCCTTCAGCCCTCCGGCGATCAGCGCGTTGGCGCGGTCCTGGATCCACGACGTGGCGTCGGTGTCGGCCGGGCCCCCGTTCGGCGGGTTGTACTTGAAGCCGCCGTCCGGCGGCGGGTTGTGCGACGGGGTCACCACGACGCCGTCCGCGAGACCCGTCGTACGGCCGCGGTTGTGGGTCAGGATGGCGTGCGAGACGGCGGGGGTCGGCGTGTAGCCGTCCCTGCTGTCGATCAGCACGGTGACCCCGTTGGCGGCGAAGACCTCAAGCGCGGACGCCCGGGCCGGCTCGGACAGGGCGTGCGTGTCGGCGCCGAGGAACAGCGGCCCGTCCACGCCCTTGCTCGCCCTGAACTCGCAGATCGCCTGGCTCGTCGCGAGGATGTGGTCCTCGTTGAAGGCCGTGTTCAGCGCCGAACCGCGATGTCCCGAGGTCCCGAAGGACACCCGCTGCGCCACCTGCTCGGGATCGGGATGCAGCGTGTAGTACGCCGTCACCAGACGGGCGACGTCGACGAGGTCGGACGGCCGCGCGGGCAGTCCTGCGCGCTCATGGACCATGGGCTGCTCACGCTCCTACACGTTGGCTAGGGCAAAACGGGCACATACCCGACAGTCTGCCGTACCCGAACCTTGAGCCCTTTTTGGCGCCGCTCTTCGACGTACTGGAGGACGCGGGTGGCTCGCGTTCGACCTCGCTGGTCAGCGGGCGAGCGCTGCCGCGACGGCGGTGGCGAACCCGTCGACATTGTCGATCATGATGTTGTGCCCGCAGTCGGGGATCGGTACGGTCCGAACCCCGTTGTCAGCAAGCTCGGCCGCGCCGGGAAGCGGTCCGTCGGCCGCCGGGTACAGCACCGTCCGGGGGAGCCGAAGACTCAACAGGGTCTGCCGCATCGTCGGCCGCGCGGCTGTGAGCATGTCCGCGGTCGTCCGGTAGAGCGCTTCCCTGCCCGCCAGCCGCATCGTCGCCGCCCAGTGCGGCCCTGCCGCCTCCAGAACGGGTTCCCAGCCCTCCTTGAGGAATTCCTCCTCGCTGTAGCCGACCATCTTCCATGGGGTCGTCGTCGGATCGGGCGTGTGGTGGTCGAGGTGGCTGTCGACCAGGACCAACCGGTCCACCAGGTGCGGGTACCGGCCGGCGAGGAGGATGGCGACCCCTCCTCCCATGCTGTGTGCGACGACGTCGGCCGGAGTGGCGTTCGCCTGGGTCATCACTTCCGCCAGCAGATCGGCGTGCTCTTCGAGGGTGTAGGCGGCGTCGGCCGGCCGGTCGCTGACACCGAAGCCGAGAAGATCGATCAGCAGGCTGCGGAACCCGCTGAGCGCCGGATGGGCTGCGGCTTCCGCGTAGTACGGGGCGGAGGAGGATCCCAGCCCGTGCACGTACACCCGGGGTGGTTCGGCACCGGGCAACTCGACCCAGCGCATGGTCGTACCGTCCGGACGAACCCGTGCCGCGCGCATCGCGACTCCTATACCACATCGCCGACGGCACCCTCTACCCGGCGATCAAGCGCCTGGAACGAGCCGGCCTGCTCGAGCGCGAGACGCGGCCGGGGTCCGTCGCGGCCCCGAGGCACATCCTCATCCTGACCCCGGACGGCCGGAGTGAGCTCCTGCGCCGCCTACGGGAACCCGACGAACTCTTCATCACCGACGAGAACCGCTGGTTCACCGTGCTGGCGTTTCTCCGCCACCTCGACGACCCCGCCGAACAGGCGGCGGTCCTTCAGCGCAGGCTCACGTTCCTGACCCAGCCGGCCAGTTTCTTCTGGGACCGGGACCGACCGTTGCGAGCCGCGGACTTCGACGATCCGTTCCGCAAGGGACTGCTCACCATCGCCACCGCCACCAGCCGTACGGAGATCCGTTGGCTCAGGGAGACCATCGGCGACCTCACCGCCCGCGCCTGAGAACCTACGGGTCCCGCGGCGCGCACACCCGCCGCCGCCGAGGCGAACGCACGCAACCGCAGCGCGTAGCCGATCGCACCCCGGACCAGGCCGAATATCAGGCCGGGGACAGTGCCGCCGGCATCAGTGACAGGCCATCTGGACTGAGTTCCGTGTTCGTCAGCGGAGAGATATCCGATGCCTTAGGGTGCTGTCGCCAACGACTGCGACAGAGGGTGATGTGGCGTTCACACAACGGGTTGCCGCTCCAGAGGGGGCGACATGGACCGTGCTGGACATGCGACGGCGACCTACGCGCGTGGGTTGGGGATCTGCGCGGTCCACGCCCCAGCGTGACCTCGAACTGACGGCACCATCCAGGAGGCCGCGTTGACGGACGCCTTCCAGCTCCCCTTGTTCTATATGCCGTTCCAGGCCAGGGTGAATCCGCACCTGGAGGCCGTCCGTCCCCGAGTTCGCGCCTGGGCATGCGCTGTGGGTCTTCTTGAGCCACTGGGCACCGACTCCTACCACGGTGGCTGGAGTGCGGAGACCTTCGACAGGGCGGACTTCACCCGGTTCACCGCCTGGACCTATCCCCATGCCTGTGCCGAGGAGCTGGAGCTGTTGTCTGGCTGGCACAGCCTCATCTGGTGCCTGGACGACGTCTTCAGCGCCGGGTGTGAAGCTCTCGGTAACCGGGAGCAGATCCTGCGACGTATCGAGCGGCTGATGGCATTCATGCCGATCATGACACCCGGCTTGGTGCCACCTCCCGAGCATCCTGTGGAACGTGCGCTGGCCGACCTGTGGCGCCGCACGGCGCCCTCGGCATCGATTCCGTGGCGCCTGCTGTACACCAGGTCCGTACGGCAGTTCCTGGAGGCATCGCTGTGGGAGACAGAGAACCTCGAACGCCACCGGTTTCCCGACCTCATCGAGCAGGCCGGGATGCGCCGTGACTACGGGGCGGCCGGGTGCAGCGCGCTACTGATGGAGCACTCGCTCGGTTGGGAGATCCCCGATGACATCCGGGGCACCCGGCCGTTCACTGTGCTGATCGACTCATTCCGGGACACGGTCGATCTGCACAACGACATCGTGTCCTATCCCAAGGAAGTCCGCGAGGGCGTCGCCAGGAACAACATCGTGCACGTGGCCCAGGAACTCCTTTGCGCCTCCCTCACGGATGCGGTCTCTTTCGTTGACTGCATCCTGACGGGTCGAGTCAAGACACTCGAAGAGAACGTCGAGACGGACCTCCCGCAAGTGCTGCACGACCTGCATGCGGATCCTGAGACTCAGCGTGCCCTCCTGCGGCATGCCCAGGCCATCCAGGGCTGGGCCGCCGGCTCGCACCGCCAGGATTCCGCGCGGGACCTCACGATCCCTTCGGGCCTGCTGTCCACATGGGAACGGGACGCGTTTCTCCGCGACTTCGGGAGCCGCCCAGAAGTACCCCTCGGTGATTGTGCACTATGCCTGGGTTCCGCCTATGAACACCGTGGCCCAGCAGATCGGCGGGTGACACGCATCTTCGTAATCTTTGCCCGCACAGCCGGACCGGCATCCCCAACAGAGAGTGATCATGATGTGACAATGCGCGAAGGATCTTGAAGGGAAGGTCGACATACATGACCCGTAAGTACGTCCAGGCGTGCGCCATGCTCTCCGCCAGTGCGGCCCTGCTGGCGGTCGGCGTCGGACCCGCCGTCGCTGGTAGCCACCCGAGTTCGCTCGCGCAGGCGGCACGGTCTCTACCTCCGCAGCAGAACGTCCCCGACCTGGACGTGCCCGGCCCCCCGCAAACCGTCACCTATCCGCCGGACGGCAAGCGCCGATTCCACCAGAGCTCAGTGACCATCCAAGCTCCGCCCTACACCCGCATCACCAACGTGAACCTGCGCTGCAGCTGGGCCTGCCCGGTCACCATCGCTCCCGACGGGAAGTCAGCCACCGGCGCGTTCAATGTCAACACCTGGGACTTCCTCTACCCCTACGACGTGGAGGTGGTCGCCGACGCCAACGCCAACGTGCCATTGGCAGGCGGCCAGTTCAGCGGCACCTTCACCCTCGACGGCGACACCCAGCCGCTCACCGTGAACTTCAAGCCCGGCGTTCAGGCCGTCGTGGCGGCCAACCTCAAGAACACCAATCCCAAGGGTGGCGGCGTCCGCGTAGTCTCCGTCGACCCCGGCAGCAAGGCCGACATATCGGGGCTGCAGCCAGGTGATCTCATCACCTCCATAGGGGGCACTCCAACCCCGACCGTCAACGATCTGGACACGTTCCTGGACCAAAAGCGGGCCGGCACCACCTATCCGGTGACCGTCCAGCGTGGCGGCACCACCGTCACCCTGCAGCTCACCTTGGACAGCTAGAACACCGAAGACTCCGTCCAGAGCTGGTTCCCCCTTCACCGCGGCCAGCGTCTACGTCCAGTCCTCGCCACCGCACCACGGCGATCCGGCACCCAGGGACGGGGCTCTTCACATCCGGGTCACTTCGTCAGGAAGCACGTCGCAACGGCCCGAGCCTCGCAACAGCTGATCAGGCGTTCGCGGCAAGGAGCAGAGCGAGACGCTCGGCCGGGGTATCCCAGCCGAGCGTCTTTCGTGGTCTGGAGTGGACGGACAGGTCGGCGCCCTTGGGAACCGTGCGTCACTCGTGCGTGTTGATCTTGGCGCACCCTGGATGACTCTGGAGGATCGTGGAGGATCCCCGCAAAGACATCTCCAGAGGTCAGAGACTATTCCGGCGCTCCGAGCCGCTCGATCGCGCCGATCATCAGGTCCCAGAAGCGGTCGCGGTCGAGGATCAGGCCCACGTTGGCGTTGGGCTCCCAGTCCATCCGGCCGTGCAGGTCCGCGACCGTGGCTCCCCTGGTGTACGCGCCGTCGAGCTCGATCCGCAGCCCGACCCGCGCGTACGTCATGACCTGGGGGTCGATCAGGTACGCGAGGGTGATCGGGTCGTGCAGCGGCGGCGCCTCGAACCCCCACGCCTGGTGGTAGCTCGACCCGAAGAAGGTGAGCAGCTCCACGCAGACGCGGGCCAGCGGGGTGCCGAGCGCGGCGATGCGGTCGAGCACGTCGGTGGTGACCAGTGCCTGGTGGCTCACGTTGAGCCCCACCCACGTCGTCGGGACACCGCTCTCGAGCACCTCGGCCGCGGCCTCGGGGTCGGTGACGATGTTGAACTCGGCGTACGGGGTGTGGTTGCCCCGCTCGGTCGAGCCGCCCATGATCACGATCTCGCGGATCCGGTCCCGGTCGCCGGGGTGGCGCCGGAACAGGGTGGCGATGTTGGTCAGCGGTCCGATGGCCACGATCGTGACCGGCTCGTCCGCCGCCGCGAGGGTGTCGTGGATGAGCTCGACGCCGTGGCGCGGGTCGAGGGGCACGTCCGGCTCGCCGAACGCCGGGCCGTCCAGCCCGCTCTCCCCGTGCACGTAGTCGCCGATCTCCAGGGGCCCGGTCAGCGGCCGGTCGCAACCGGCCGCGACGGGCACCCCGGTGGCCCCCGCCAGGCTGAGCATCCGCCGGGCGTTGAGCGCGGTCTTCGCCACGGTCTGGTTGCCCGCGACGGTGGACACGGCGAGCAGGTCGATCGCCGGGTTCGCGACCGCGAGCAGGATGGCCATGGCGTCGTCATGGCCGGGGTCGCAGTCGAGGATCACCGGGATGGGCACGTCAGATCTCCTTGGCCAGCCAGCGGACCGCGCGGGTGAACAGGGTGGCATACCCCTCCCACGCCACGAACTCGTCAGGGCACCAGTGTGGCGCGATGTCGGACGCCCAGGCCAGTGTCCGGCCGGCCCCGGCGTCCCGTACGGCGAGCAGCGGGTCGCCGCCGACCGTGGCGAGCAGCGTCGCGTCCTCGGGCACCTCGAACCGGTTGTACCCGAGCAGGTCGGGCCATTCGGCGGGCAGCCCGGCCGTGATCGGGTGCGGGGCGCCGGCGAGGAGGCCGGGCACGCCCTGCGGCGTCTCCACCCGGTCGTCGTACCGGGAGATCCGGGCGGGCAGCACCCGCTCGACGGCGGTGCCGCTGTAGGCGGCCTTGGCCTCGAATCCCTGGAAGCTCAGGTAGCCGCCCGCCATGGCGAGGCCGCCGCCCTGCTCCACCCAGTTCGCCAGCAGTTCGATCCGGTTGACCGTCTTGCCGCTGGACAGCCAGGTGTCGGGGTGCAGCAGGATGCTGTTGGCGCCGATGTCGGACAGCACGATGACGTCGTAGGCCGACAGGGCCTCGATCGTCCCGGGGAACAGCTTGGGCACGTCGTGCGCCGGGAGGTGGTCGACCTCGACGCCGTCGGCGACCAGAACGTCCCGCAGCGGCTCGAAACCGGTGTGGTAGGTGGTCGTGGTGAACGCGTCGAAGCCCTTGTAGTGGGTCGATACGCTCACCCACGATTCGCCGGCGACCAGCACGCGGGTCATGAAGATGTCTCCTTCAATGGGTGTCGATTGTGTCGTGTGTTCTTGTACGGAAATACAGGGATAAGCGCAGGGATGCGGCGCGGTGGACCGGCGCGCGGCGGGGGGTCAGCGCGCGGCGGTCGTGGCGGCCGTGGCGGCCAGGAAGAGGTCGCGCGGGTTGTCCACGAGCATCCGTGACGTGTCCGCGGGGGTCAGCCCGTGCTCGTGCAGGCGCGGCACGAAGTGGGTCAGGATGTGGGCGTAGCCGGTACCGCCGTACCGGACCAGCATGGTCTTGAGGAACACGTCCTGGGACAGCAGCACCCGATGACCCAGCCCCGCGCGGTGCAGCCAGGCGACCGCCGCGGCGTTGTCGTCGTCGCACGGGGACTGGCCCTCGCCCGGATAGTGGTACTCCATGCCGCACATGTCGTATCCGAGGTACGCGCCGCGGGTGGCGAGCGCCACCTGGTAGTCGCGGTCCCGCCCGCTGGGGTTGAGGTGCGACAACACGGTGGCCTCGATCAGGCCGCCCTCCTCGGCGATGACGTCGAGCACGCGGTGGCCGTGCCGTACCCATCCGGGCAGGTGCACGGAGAGCGGCACCCCGGTGCGGGCCTGTGCCCGCGCGGCGCCGCGCAGGACCTTCTCCTCCGCGGCGGTGAAGTCCGGGGAGACGCCGATCTCACCGATCACGCCGGCCCGCACGCCCCCGACGCCCTCCGAGAGGTCGTGCTCGATCTCGTCGGCGACGTCGGCGACGCTCATGCCGCGGACCCGCGCCGGATGGGTGCGCTCCAGATAGAAGCCGCAACCCATCACGACGTTCAGGCCGGTGGCGCGGGCGATCGCGGCCAGCTCGGCCGGTGCCCGGCCGAGACCCTCGGGGGTCACCTCGATCAGGGTGCGCCCGCCGCGGGCGGCGAACCTCGCCACCTCCTCGATCGCGACACCGGTGTCGTCCAAGGACACGTTGTCGCGGGAGAGGTAGGGATCGTTGCGCAGCCGGCCGAGGAACTCCATCCGCACCGGCGACCCGGCGATGGCCTCGCCCTCCGCGTCGCCTTCCGGGGCGGGATGCCAGGCGCTGGCGCCGTCGTTGCGCAGGTGCTCGTGGCAGAGCGTGATGCCGAGCTCCTCGACGGGCACCGGGCCGAGCACCGTGGTCACGGTGCTCGGTGCCCCGGCCCCAGTCCCGGCCATACCGGTCATACCGGTCATTTTCGCACCGCGCCGAACCTGGCCCACACCTTGCTGTTGGCGAAGATCGCGAGCAGCAGGATGGCACCCTGCACGATCTGGACGTAGAACGGCGAGACGTGCAGCAGCACGAGACCGTTGGCGATGACGCCGAGGGTGAGCGCGCCCAGGATGGTGCCGAGCATGCTGCCCCGGCCGCCGAACAGGCTGGTGCCACCGAGCACCACGGCCGTGATGACCTCCAGCTCGAACCCGGAACCCGCGTTCGACGAGCCCGAGCTGAGCCGGGTCGCGATCAGTACTCCCGCGAGGGCGGCGGCCAGGCCGGTGAGCACGTAGACGGCCAGCCCGACCTTCCGGGTGTTCACGCCGGTACGGCGCAGCGACTCGCCGTTGGAGCCCAGACCGATCACGTACCGGCCGAACGGCGTACGCGTCAGGGTGAGCCAGCCGACCGCCGCGATGACGACGGCGAGGATGACCGGCACCGGGATGCCGCCGACGCGGCCCTGCCCGAGCTGGACGATCCACAGCTCGCCGTCGATCGGGGTGGAGTACCCCTCGGTGGCGCGCAGGGCGGTACCCCGCATGATCGACAACATCGCCAGCGTGACGATGAACGGCGGGATGTTCTGGTACGACGAGAACCAGCCGTTGACGAACCCGATCAGCGCGCCCAGCGCGAGAATGGCGATCAGCGCCAGCGTCGGGTCCCAGCCGTGCTGCAACACGATCGCCAGCAGCGACCCCGACAACGCGACCGTCGAGCCGACCGACAGGTCGATGCCGGAGGTGCTGATCACGAATGTCATCGCGATCGCGACGATCAGTGTCGGCGAGATCTGCCGCATCAGGTTGAGCAGGTTGCCCGTGGTGGCGAACCGGTCGGCGGAGAACGCGAAGAAGATCAGCAGGACGACCAGCACGACGCCGATCGCGATCGTCTGCGCGTGCTTGCCGATGTGGGCGTTGGCGCGGGCCGCCCTCGTGGTCACGACCCGCTCGCTGGTGACGGTCACCGTCGCGCTCCCTCGGTCTTGTCGTGCCCGGTCCTGTCGTTCTCGATCTGGTCGTGGGCGACGATCTCGGAGACGAGCCGCTCCAGGCTGGTGGCCTTGGCGTCGAGGTCGGCCCGCAGGGTGCCCTCGTACATCACGCAGAGCCGGTCGCAGACCCGGAACAGGTCCTGCAGGCGGTGCGTGATCAGGATCACCGAGACGCCCTGGGCGGAGACCGTCTTGATCAGTTCGAGTACGGTCTCGACCTCGGCGACGGCCAGCGCCGCCGTGGGCTCGTCCAGGATCAGCAGCTTCGGGCCGAAGGTCACCGCGCGGGCGATGGCCACGGCCTGGCGCTGCCCGCCGGACAGGCCGCCCACCGGGATGTCCGTGAGGGGGATCCGGATGTTGAGCGCGTCCAGGTGACGGCGGGCGTCCTTGTGCATCTGCGCGATGTCGAGCAGCAGGCCGCCGGCCTTGCGCGGCTCGCGCCCGAGGAACAGGTTGCCCGCCACGTCGATGTCGTCGCAGAGGGCGAGATCCTGGTAGACCATCTCGATGCCGAGCTCGCGGGCGTCGCGCGGCGTGGCGAACGACACCGTCTGCCCGTCGAAGACGATCTCACCGGAGTCCGGCACGACCGCGCCCGCGAGCACCTTCATCAGGGTGGACTTGCCGGCGGCGTTGTCGCCGACGAGCCCGATCACCTCGCCGGGGCCGACGCGCAGCGTCACACCGCGCAGCGCGTCGACCATTCCGTAGCGCTTGCGGATGTCGCGCATGACCACACGGTCCACGCCCTCCGCTTTCTTGCCGGTCACCGGAGCCGCTTCCTCGCTCACTTGAACGTGGCCCGGTACTGGTCGACGTTGTCCTTGGTCACGATCGTCACCGGCACGTCGATCTTCTTCTTGGCCTGGGCGCCGCCGATCAGCGCCTTGGCCTCCTTGACCGCCTCGTAGCCCTCGGTCTTCGGGTCCTGCTGGACGACACCGGCGACCCAGCCGGCGTCGATGCCGCTGATCGCCTCCTTGGTGAGGTCCCAGCCGAAGACCTTGACCCGGTCGCCCGCGTTCTGCGACTTCACGGCGGCCACCGTGCCCAGCAGGGCGGGCTCGCCGGTGGCGTAGACGACGTCCATGTCGGAGCGGGAGGTCAGCAGGTTCTCGGCGGCCGTCATGGCGGCCTCCTGCTTGTTCTGCCCGTCCACGGTCTGCACGATCTTCGCGCCCGCGCCCTCGACGGTCTTGACGAAGTCGTCCTTGCGGATGTTCTGGATGAACGAGTTCAGCGCGCCGACGACACCGATCTTCGGGGCGGAGAGGTTCTGCGCCTTGGCCCAGTCGTTGACGAACGCGCCGCCCTGCTGGGCCGCGGCGGCGTTGTCCACACCGACCTGGGTGTCGACGGACGGGGAGTCCACGATCGCGTCCACCGCGATCACCTTCATCCCCGCGTCCTTGGCGATCTTGACGGCGGGCTTGATGCCCTCGACGTCGATGGCCACCACGATGACGGCGTCGAACTGCTGCTGGACGAAGTTGTCGATGGCCTCGTTCTGCTTGGCCGGGTCGTCGTTGGCGTTGAAGATCGTCAGATCGACGTCCGCCTCCTTCGCCGCCTGCTGGGCGCCGGCGTTCATCTCGTTGAAGAAGATCGCCTGCTGGTTGATCTGCACCAGACCGACCCTCGGCTTGTCTCCGCCGCCCGAGGCCGCGGAACCGGAGTCGTCCGTGCCACCGCACGCGGCGGCCAGCAGGCCGGTCGCGAGAAGTGCGGTCGCCGTGGTCATGCGGGTGAGTCGAATGGATCGTGCCATCGGACCAGCCTTTCGAGGGCCGCTCTAGGAGCCGCAAAGAAAAGTGTTGGGGAGTGTGGTAATCGATTACCAATTTCTGGGATGCTAGCGACCAGGCCAAACGGGCGTCAAGGTGACGTAAGCCCCGAAACGATCTATCGTTCTGCTGAACTCCTCGGTGAGGCAGCTCACAGCAGGGCGGAACCGCCGTGCTGGCCCGGACACGCTAGGGAAATCGATTACACGGTGATGACTTGATGGGCGTGACAATCCACGACGTGGCCAGAGCGGCCGGCGTCTCCGTCGCCTCGGCCTCCCGCGCCCTCTCCGGGCGCCGCAAGGTCACCCCGGACGTCGCCGAACGCGTGGCGCGCGCCGCAGCCGAGCTGGGATACCAGCCGAACGCGGTCGCCAAGGCGCTGCGCGACCAGACGACCGGGACGATCGGCATGATCGTGCCCGGCATCGGCAACCCGTTCTTCACCACGATCGTGGAAGCGGTCGAGCACCAGCTCCAGGAAACCGGGCGCGACCTGCTGCTGTGCGCCTCGCAGTACCGGCCCGACATCGAGGCGAGGCGGCTCGAAACGCTGCTGGCCCGGCGGGTGGACGGGCTCATCATCAGCCCCTGCGATATCGAGGGCAGCGTGCCCGCGGTGCTGAACGCCGCGCGGCGGGTCCCCCTGGTCCAGGTCGACCGGTACATCGAGGGCGGCGGAGCCGACTGGGTCGGCGTGGACGACGACTCCGCCCTCGCCCAGGCGGTCGATCACGTGGCCGAGGGAGGCGCGCGGCTGGTCGTGTTCGTGGGCAGCCGCCTGATGAACTCCTCGGCCAGGTCGCGGTTGTCCGGGTTCGAGCGCGCCGCCACCCGGGCGGGGGTCGCCACCATGCCGCCGTTCCTGGGCGAGTTCACCCTCGAATGGGGCGTCGAGGTCGGTCGCCTGCTGCTCGACGCTGACACCATGCCGGACGCGGTGATCTGCGGCAACGACCAGATCGCCGTCGGCCTGGTGCGCGCGCTCCGGACGGGCGGCGTCCGGGTGCCCGAGGAGGTGTCGGTCGTGGGGTTCGACGACGTCGGCCACGCCGCGATGTGCGACCCCCCGCTCACCACGGTCCGCCAGCCGGTCGAGGAGATGGCGGCGGAGGCCGTACGCCTGCTCGGCCTGGTCCGGGTGAGCGACCCGCGACCCGCCCAGCGCGTCGCGATCGCCCCCCGGCTCGTCGTACGTGAGACCAGCCGACCGGTGGCCGCCGGCGGCGGAAAGTGAAGGGGAACCGCGTGAGCGATGCGGTGGAACTGGCCCGCGACCTGATCAGGATCGACTCGGTGGGCGGGGGTGAGGCCGCGGTCGCCGAGCCGCTCGCCCGGCGCCTGTCGGCGGCGGGATTCGATGTCAGGGAGCATCGCTACGCGCCCGGACGCACCGGCCTGGTGGCCCGTTGGGGGGCCGGCTCGCCGGTCGTGCTCACCGGGCATCTGGACACGGTGCCGTTGGGCGGCCAGGCATGGGCGCGTGATCCGCACGCCGCCGAGGTGGACGGCGACCGGTTGTACGGGCGCGGGTCGAGCGACATGAAGGCCGGGGTGGCCGCGCTCGTGGTCGCCGCCGAGCGGCACGTACGCGGCCCGGGGCCCCGGACGGCCCTGGAGGTCGTCCTCACCGCGGGCGAGGAGACCGGGTGCGAGGGCGCGATCGACATGATCGCTCTCGGGATGGTCCGGGAGGCGCGGGCGCTGCTGGTGGCCGAGCCGACCGCCAACCGCGCCCTGCTCGGGCACAAGGGCGCGTTGTGGTTGAAGGCGGTCGCCCGTGGCCGGACGGCGCACGGCTCGATGCCGCACCTGGGAGACAACGCGATCTACAAGCTGGCGCGCGCGATCGGCGTCGTGGAGCACTTCGACCTCGGCGTTCCCGCGCACCCGTGGCTCGGGGCTCCGACCGCCAACGTGGGCACGGCGCGCGGAGGGATCAACGTGAACTCCGTCCCCGATCTCGCCGAGGCGACCGTGGACATGCGCACCGTCACCGGCCAGGACCACGCCGAGCTGCGCGAGCGGCTGGGGCGGACTCTGGGGGACGAGACGGCCCTCGAGGTGCTGACCGACCTGCCCGCGGTGTGGACCGACCCGGACGACCCCTTCGTCCAGGCGTTGCTCGCGGCGGGCGCCCTCCCACCTGGCGACCGGCCCGCGGCCAGCTACTTCACCGACGCCTCGGTGCTCGTCGCGGCGTACGGGGGGGTGCCGGCCGTGATCTGCGGCCCGGGAGAGCCCGAGCAGGCGCACGTCACCGACGAGTACTGCGAGATCCCCCGGATCGAGGAGGCCGTCGAGATCTACACCGGCGCCCTGGCCCGGCTCACCCCCTGACGCGCCCGCCCCTGACGCACGCCGCTGACGCCCGACCCTGACGCCTGGCCCTGACGCCCGCCCCGGCCATGCTGCGGGTCCGGGAACGGTGATCCCCCGCCCAAGGCCGGTCACCGGTACGGCACGGCGCCGCCGGGAACGTCGCCGCGAGTGTTACAAAGACACCCATCTCCGGTCCGCCGTCCGCGTGCAACGCGCCGTGGTTCGTCGATTCGCGGCTCGACTCACGCCTCGGCCCATGCCTCGGGTCCCTGCTTGGTCCGCGCCTCGGGACGTGCCTCGGGACGTGCCTCGGGACGTGCCTCGGGACGGTGGAGCGGGCGGCCGGCGGCGGATTGTGGGAGGCGGGATTGAGCCAGTGGCTGGTGCTCTCCGCGCGGGGGCTCTGCGGCGGCCTGTTCGTCATGGTCTTCGCGCTGATCGGAGAGCTCGTCACCCCGAAGCAGTTCGCCGGCGTCTTCTCCGCCGCTCCCGCCGTCGCACTCGCGGGAATGTCGCTCACCCTGCTGTTCCAGGGAGGCCCGCAGGTCACGGAGTCCGCGCTAGGGATGATCGCCGGGTCGGTCGCGATGGTCGCCTACTGCGCCTCGGCCGTACCCCTCGTCACCCGCCTGGGGGCGGTCGGCGGCACGATCGCCGCGCTCGGGGTCTGGGCGGTGGTGGCCGCAGCCGGCCGGGCGCTGATCGCAGTCGCCGGATGAACTCCTCCGGGAAGATCCGGATCCAGCCGTCAAGGCTGAAGAAGATCACCAAGCGGGACATGGCACTGCGGTTCGCCTTCGGAGCGGCGATCTCGGTGGTGGCCGGGTTGATCGGGCACCACTGGGGAGAGGTGACGGGCGGGGTCCTCCTCGCCTTCCCCGCCATCCTCGCCGCGACGCTCACCCTGATCGAGCACGAGGAGCATGACCGGGTCCCCGCCGCTCAGGACGCGCGCGGCGCCGTCCTCGGCGCGGTCGGCATGACGGCGTATGCCACCTGCGTCTGGGCGCTGGCGACGCGGATCCCCACGCCGGCCGCGCTGCTGGCCGGGCTCGCGGTCTGGGCGGTCGTCTCCGCCGCACTGTACTTCCTGGTCTGGGGCCTGCGTCGCAACCGCCGAGGGCGCCACCGCCGCTGACCCGGCACGCGCACGAGTGACCGCGTCACAGCCCCCGGCCCATCACCGCCGCTCAGCCGCCTCAGCGCCCGACCGGTCGCATCACCGCCAGTCGAGTCGCGGCGGGGGCGGTCAGCCCCGAGACAGCCGCAGTCAGTCGTCGTGGACCTTCGCGGTCGGTACGGGGACCCCTCCCGGGCAGGTGATCTTCACGGTGACCTTGTCGGCCTCCGACTCGAACTCCACCTTGACCTCCCGGTCCGGCCCCCGGTCCACATCGTCGGCGGCGTACCCCTGGGCGGGGCTCCATGACAGGAGCGACGCCTGGTCGCGGTCACAGCTCACGACGAAGGAGCCACCGGGGACGGTGAACGCACGGGTGACACCACCCGTGGCGGCCGGGCTCGACGTCACGGGGGCCATGGGACTCCCGGTCGCGGACGGGCTGGGGGTCACGGGCGTCGTAGCACCCTCGGTCGGGGACGGGCTCGGCGTCACGGGACTCCCGGTCGCGGTGGTGACCGCGAGCGCCCGGTCGACGTCGGCCTGGCTCATGGGCGACACCACCTTCTGGGTCAGCCCCTCTCCGAGCAGGGAGATGGCCCATGTGCTGGTCACGGTGGCGACGGCGGCGGCGATCAGCCAGCCGAGGATCCCGAAAAGCGAGCGCCGGTTCACGTGGCCAGCCTGCCAGGCCCGACCTTAACGCTGCCCTAAATCTCTCCCAACCCGAGGCAGGCGAGGCGCCCGTCCCGCCATCTGCGGCCATGGCCGGACCGAGCCGCGCGTTCCCGCGTGAGTACGGCATACCGCCCGTCCCTGCCGGGGCCTGCGTCCGCCCCCGTGAAGAGCCGGGGCTTCCTCCCGCGCTGTGAAGAGCCGGGCTTCCTCCGCCCCGTGAAGGGCCGCGCCTGTATCCCTACAAAGGGCCGAGCCTGCTTCGGCCCCCCGAAGGTTCGTCGGAGGCCCTGCCCTGGTGCGCATCCGAGACCACCGCCTCCGAGACCACCGCCTCCGAGACCGCCACTGCCTCCGAGACCGCTACCTCCTCTGCGGCCGTGGCCACCTCGGACAGGGCGGCGACCGCTTCCTCGACGGACCCGCCGAGCCGGGCGACTTCGGTGAGGTAGGCGCGGGCATGCCCCCTGATCAGGTCAGCCCGCGCCGCCCGGGGCTCGGGTTGCGCCAGCACACGGGTGCCGCCACCGCGTTTCCCGCTGACGTATCCCGCCTGCTCCAGTTCCTTGTAGGCCCGGGCCACCGTGCCCGCCGCCAGACCCAGATCGGCGGCGAGCTGGCGCACCGGAGGCAGCCGGGTCCCCACGCCCAACACGCCGCACCTGATCAGCTCCGCGAGCTGCGACCGGATCTGCTCGTACGGCGGAGAGGGACTGGTGACATCGACCTCGATCACGAGGCCCTGATCCGCGGCCGGGACAGCAGCTCGGCCAGATACCAGACGGCCGAGCCCGCGGCGAGGAGAGCCACCCCCAGGAGCGCGAACGCTCCGGGTGCGGCCCAGCCGGCGAGGTCGCTCTGCCGGAAGAGGGCACCCGCGGCGACGACGGCGACCCCGGTCAGCGGCAGGGCCACGCACAGGCCATAGGCCGCGGTGACCACACGAGCCGAATGGGCACGCTGCGCGTCGTCCACGGCTCTCGCCGCCGGGTCGAGGCCCGGGCGACCACGCTGGACGACACGGTGTGTCACCAGCGCGGAAAGCAGGAAGGCGACCGCGAGCACGGCCAGCATCGGCCACGCGTAGAACCAGCCGGGCCATGGACCGGTCGCGCTGCGCACCGCGCCGTCGGGGCTGCTCATGGCGAGCACCCGCCCTGAACGCCCCAGGTCGTCGGCGCTCGCCGTGGCTGAGGTGACGGACAGCAGCACCACGGCGACCAGGGAGAGCGCGGCCGCCAGCGGCGCCGAGAACCTCGGCAGGTAGTCGCGAGCCCTCCTGATCTCCAATGACGCACCGCGGATCGGCCCGTGGGGCCGTGGCACGGCGAGCTCACCCGCCAGCGTGCCCATGAGGAGACCGATCCCCAGGACGGGGGCGGCCAGCATGGCTCCCCGGCCAAGGCCGTCCCAGGTCAGGGCGAGCCAGGAGGCCGCGATGCCGACCACCAGCCCGGCCAGCCGCGACCACAGGCGCCGTCCCGTGGTGGCGCGCAGCACGGGCAGATGCCCGCCAGCCGGCACCCGCACCTCACGGTTCAGCGACATCAGCACCGCGAGAAGCACGGCGACCAGCACCAGCACGACCGCGAGGGCGTGAGGGATCACAGCGGCCACACCATCTCCTTTGTATCAAGCAAGTGACACAAAGAAGAGTGCCCGATCCCGCCACTTGTCGCAACCCCTTGATACAAACTCGCGTCTTCCCATCGTGTCGCATCGTGTCGCCGGCATCCGCGTCGCCGCCAGAAGTCGTCGGGATGCGCTCCGGGGCCGGAATCCGCGGGACTCGGCCATGGCGGCCCGGGGCTTCGGAGAAGCCCCGGGCCGGCGCCGACGGGTCGCGAGCGTCGCCGGCGAAGGTGACGGCCTGTCCGCCCTCCTGATGCCACCAGCGCGCGATCGCGTCCCACGACCACTCGCCGTGCACGTGGCCGCCCTGGGGAAGCACGGTCTGCCTCTCTCCTGATGCGACGATCCGACGCGCGCCGCTAACGGTTGCCTAAATCTCACTCAACGCGAGGAGGAAAAGGACAGATCTACCATCAGGGTGCGGTTAGCGTGTTCACCGTGGCGCAACTCCTGCTGGTGGAGGACGATCCTGCCGTCCGGTCCGCCCTGATGCGAACCCTCACCGAGCGCGGCCACGCGATGACCTCCGCCTCCACCGGGTTGGCCGGCCTGCGCATGGCCATGGACGACCGCCCCGACCTCGTCGTCCTCGACCTCGGCCTGCCCGACGTGGACGGCTATGAGATCATCCGCATGCTGCGCGCGGTGAGCTCGGTGCCGCTGATCGTCGCCACCGCGCGCGACGACGAGTCGGAGATCGCCCGGGTGCTCGACGCCGGTGCCGACGACTATCTCGTCAAGCCGTTCGGCGCCGTACAGCTCGACGCGCGGATCCGGGCCGTGCTGCGCCGCCTGCAGGGCGGCGAGGACGACGGCATGCGGCCGCTGACCGTGGGCGAACTGCGCATCGACCCGCGCAGCCGCGAGGTGACGATGCGCGGCACGTCCCTGGATCTGCGGCCCAAGGAGTTCGACCTCCTCTGCTATCTGGCCGCGCGTCCCGGCCAGGTGGTCAGTAAGCGCGAGTTGCTCACCCAGGTCTGGCAGGTGCCGTACGGCGGGGCGGACAAGACCGTCGACGTCCACCTCTCGTGGCTGCGCAACAAGCTCGGCGAGTCCGCGCAGGAGCCCCGCTACATCCGCGCCGTCAGAGGTGTGGGCGTCAAGCTGGTGGACCCTGGCGTATGAGGCGGCGCCTGCTCGTCCTGGTGGCCTCCACCGTCTCCCTGGCCCTGGTCGCCTTCCTCGCCCCGCTCGCGTTCCTGGCCGGCGTGCTCGCCGCGGACCGGGCCACCGCCGACGCGCTCGTACGCGCCCAGTCGCTGGTGCCCGTGGTCTCGGCGGGCGGCCGGACCGGGCTCGAACTGGCATTGGAGCAGGCCAACAGCGCGGGCGGCTTCCCGCTCACGGTCTTCCTGCCCTCGGGTGGTGTGCTGGGGGCGCCCGCGGCCGAGTCGGACGCGGTCCGGCTCGCCTTCACCGGCCGCAGTCTTACCGCGAACGCCTCCGGAGGGCGGGAGATCCTCGTGGCCGTCCAGGGGACGTCGGCGCGCACGGCGGTCATCCGCACGTTCGTGTCCGACGAGGATCTGACCCGTGGCGTGGCCAGGGCGCGGGCGATCCTCGGGCTGCTCGGCCTCGGGCTGCTCCTGATCAGCCTGGTGGTCGCCGACCGCCTGGCCCGCTCGCAGGTCCGCCTCATCTCGGGGCTGGCGCGGGTTTCGCACCGGCTCGCCGCCGGTGAACTGTCCGCCCGCGCGCCCGCCGAGGGGCCGCGGGAGGTACGCGAGGTCGCCACCGCGCTGAATCATCTCGCGGGGCGCATCCTCGTGCTGCTCGCCCAGGAGCGCGAGGCGGTGGCCGATCTGTCCCACCGGCTGCGTACGCCGCTGACCGCGTTGCGGCTGGAGGCCGACGCCCTGCCGGAGAGCGAGCAGGCCACGCGGGTGTCGGCCGCGGTGGAGTCGATGGAGCGCATGGTCACCCAGGTGATCAAGGAGGCGCGGCGTTCGCGGCAGGACGCCACCGGCGAGTGTGACGCGGCGCTCGTCGTCGCGGAACGCCTGGACTACTGGGCGATGCTCGCCCGGGACCAGGACCGCCGGGTCACCCGCGACCTGGCGGGCTCCCCCGTCACCGTCGGGCTCACCGCCGAGGCCCTTGCCACCTGCGTGGACGCCCTCCTGGAGAACGTGTTCGCGCACACTCCCGAGGGCACGCCCTTCGCCGTCCGGCTCGACCGGCGTCCGGATGGCGGAGCCGTACTCGTGGTCGGCGACGAGGGGCCGGGCTTCGGCGGCGGCGACCCGGCGCGGCGCGGGGTGAGCGGCGGCGCCTCCACCGGCCTCGGGCTGGACATCACCCGGCGGGCCGCCGAACGGTCGGGCGGCTCGCTGGAGACGGCCGGAGGGCCGGACGGGGGCGCGTTCGTCATCGTGGAACTCGGGCCTCCGCCGAATTAACTCCTCGTTAGGGTTCCGGAAGCTCGCCGCTATGACCGATCAGGAGAACCTTCGGGTGTCAGCAAGGACACCGAACGCACCGGAGGTCAGAATGCGCAAGCTCACGATCATCGCCGGACTCGCCGCGGCGGCCGCCATCACCGCCGGCGGGACCGCCGCCTTCGCCGCGGACCAGGCTTCCGCCCCCTCCGCCTCCCCGTCCGCGGCCAAGGCGCCCGCGGTCTCGAACGAGCAGGCGGTACGGGCGGCCCTCGCCAAGGTTCCCGGCGGCTGGGTCACCGCCACCGAGCTGGAGTGGGAGCACGGACGCCAGGTCTGGGACATCGAACTGCGGACCGCCAAGGGCGCCGCTCGGGAGATCACCGTCGACGCGGTGAAGGGGTCGGTCCTGAAGAACGAGGCCGACCACCATGACGACCGCGGCGACCACCACCAGCGTCACACCGGCACCGACGACAGCGGCCACGACGCCGGGGACGACGACTGACGTACCTTCCCCGCTTCTCCCCTCACGGCCGTACGGTCATCGCGGCCCTGGGGGGAGGACGCCGTCCACGAACATCCCCCGGACGGAGGGTGACGAGTGGACAAAAAGTGCTTGCCGGACAGATCCCCTCTTGTGATCGTAAGAGTGCACCAGCGAATCGACACTCCCCAAGCAGAGGGCGATCATGCGTAGGTTCCTCACCGCTGCCACATGTCTCGCGGCGGCGCTCCTCATGTCCCCCGTCCCGGCGCACGCCGTCACCGAGTCGTCCAAGGCGCACGCGTCCGCCGCTTCCTCCACGGTCGAGCGGCGGACGACCAAGGTCCGGGTGACCTACCCCTCGGCGATCAGGAGGGGCAGCCCCGTCCGCTTCACCTTCACGGTCACCCGTCCCGACCAGATCGACGACGAGGCGCTCGTCCTGGAGACGGACCTGCCGCACGGCATCGTGTCGAAGGTCAGGTTCGTGACCAAGCCCAGGGGCGCCAAGTGCGGCGCCCAGAAGCGGAACTCCGCGGGAAACTACGGGGTGTACTGCGTGGTCCGCTCGCTCGACTACACCAAGATCACCATGTCGTTCAACGTGTGGCTCAAGTCCAGCTACTACGGAAAGTTCCGCGCGTCGCACTACTGGGCGCCCGTGACGCTGGACTACGGCGGCAGCATCGGGGACTACCTCGACGAGATCACCAGGGACGACCTCATCGGCAGGGGCTGGGTCAAGGTCCGTTAGCAGATCCCCCGTGGCGCGCGGTCGTGGCGGCGAGGTCCGCGCCCGCGAAGGCGAGCTCGCCGTCCGGCCGCCCGGTGATCCCCGGCCCTCCAGGCGCTCCGCCCCCGTGAGCGTCACTCCGTGCCGAACTGGAGGTCCGATCCGGCGAGCTGCTCCTCCTCCGTCTCCTTCAGCCGCAGCGTCCTGTCCACGAGCTTGCCGAGCAGGTACGTGACGACGAAGGTGTAGAACATCACCGCGAGGATCGCCAGGACCTGCTTGCCGAGCAGCGCTCCCCCGCCGCCGTAGAACAGCCCAGCGCTGCCGAGAAAGCCGGTCGAGAAGAAGCCGAGCGCGAGCAGGCCCACGACGCCGCCCGCGCCGTGCACCCCGACCACGTCCAGCGTGTCGTCGTACCCGAGCACGAACTTCCACTGGACCGCGAACGAGCAGACCAGCGCGGCGAAGATGCCGATCGCGAAGGCGCCCTCGACGTTCACGTACGCGCACGAGGGCGTGATGGCGACCAGCCCGGCGACGGCGCCGGTGCCCGAGCCGAGCTTGCTGAGCCGCCGCTTCCTGAACCATTCGACCGCCATCCAGGTGAGCATCCCGGAGCAGCCGGCGATGAACGTGTTCGCGAAGGCGTTGACCGCGACCCTGCCGTCCGCCATCGCGGATCCGCCGTTGAATCCGAACCAGCCGAACCAGAGCAGGGCCAGGCCGATCATGACCATCGGGATGTTGCTGGGCTCCGGCGGCTCCCTGCGCCGGTAGCGGATGCCCGGCCCAAGTGCGATCGCCAGCGCGAGCCCGGCCATCCCCGAGTTCAGCTCGACCACCAGCCCTCCGGCGAAGTCGAGCGTCCCCATCTTGTTGATCCAGCCCGTACGGTCGAACACCCAGTGCGCCACCGGCGAGTAGACGACGGTCGACCACAACAGGGAGAAGACCATCCACGGACCGACGCGGATGCGCCCGGCGACCGAGCCGCTGATCAGCGCCACCGTGATGATCGCGAACGTGAGCTGGAAGAGCGCGAAGGCGTACGTCGGGACCCTGCCGGTGAGGTCCGTCGGCAGGACGTCCGCGAAGCGGAAGTCACCCCAGCCGATCAGGCCGAGCCCGCCGGCGTCCTTGCCGAACGCGAGGCCGTAGCCGTAGCCGAACCAGATGATCGTCACGATGCTGATCGAGACGAAGCTCATGAAGACCATGCTGAATACGTTCTTCGCACGGACCATTCCGCCGTAGAAGAACGCCAGGCCCGGGGTCATGAGCAGCACCATCGCGGTGCTCACGAGCACCCAGGCGGAGTCGCCCGTGTTGAGTCCGATCGGCATCACGGAACCTCGCTTAACGGAGCAGGATCACCTTCTGTTCCTTCCTCGTCCACGAATCGGCGAGGCGCGGGTAAGGCAAAGTCTTCCTCCGTAGCCGGTCCCTTCATCGCCCAGGGACGCGTCCGGCGGCGGCCGCGCGGAAATAAGCCGGCGAGAAGCACGCCCTCACCACGGCATGTCCTCGTCCCGGGAGAGGCCACTCCTTGACACCCGCGACCCCGCACCCGCTCGCCGAAGCCATGCGACGCCCGCCGCTGGTCGCGCTGCTTCCCGTGATCAGGGGTGTCGGTCAGGTCGACTTCATGGCCAGCTACTGGACCGGCGTCCTCTTCATCGTCGCCCTGTTCGTCGGCGGCTGGCAGTACGGGATGTTCGGCCTGCTCGGCTCGGGGGTGGCCACACTCACCGCGTACGTGTTCGGCGCCGCGCCGGATCGGATCCGGCTCGGGCTGGAAGGCTTCCCCGGCACGCTCATCGGCGTGGCCTTCGTCCTGTACTTCGGGACGAGCTGGGTGACCATGCTGTTGACCATCGGCGGGTGCATCGGCGGAAGCGTGCTCACGTCGGCGCTGAACAGCGTGCTGACGCCGTACAACCTGCCGACCCTCACCGCGCCGTTCTGCGTGATCACCACCGTCATGCTGCTCGCCGCCTTCTCCTTCCAGTACGTGGCGCGGGGCAGGATCGGACCGGCGCCGCCGTCCGCCGCGCACGGCCCCGTCACGCTGTCCTGGAACGACGTCTGGCAGGGCATGTTCCGGGGGATCGGCCAGATCTTCTTCCAGGACAAGTGGTACGTCGGCCTCATCTTCCTGGTCGGGCTGCTGGTGGCGAGCCGGGTCGCCGCGGCCGCCGCGGTCCTCTCCAGCCTGCTCGGCATGTTCGTCGCCTGGGCCCTGGGCGCGCCCGCCGCCCACGTCGCCGCCGGACTGTACGGCTACAACGCCGTCCTGACGGCGATGGCGCTCTGCGGCGTCTTCGTCGCCCTGTCGCCGCTCGGCGTCCTGTACGCCGTGATCGGCGCGACCTCGGCCACCGCCCTGACCGCGGCCATCACCAACTTCTTCATGCCGTTCGGCGGCCACACGCTCACCTGGCCGTTCGTCCTCGTCACCTGGGTGTTCCTCGCCGCCGTACCGGTGCTGTCCCGGCTCCGCCGGACATGACCCGGGCCGGGTGGAGGAACCGCGCAAGAAAGGGAAACCCATGAACCTCACACCGCGCGAAATCGACAAGCTGCTGATCTACGTCGTGGCCGACCTGGCCGCCAAGCGCAGGGAACGCGGGCTGAAGCTGAACTACAGCGAGACGGTGGCGCTGGTCAGCGCGGCGATCCTGGAGGCCGCGCGCGACGGCAAGAGCGTCGCCGACTGCATGGAGCTGGGCAAGCACGTGGTCGGCCCCGAGGATGTGATGGACGGCGTGCGCGAGATGCTCCCGCTCATGCAGATCGAGACGACCTTCCCGGACGGCACCAAGCTGGTCTCCTGCCACGACCCCGTCGGCGGCTGAGCGTGTCGGCGGTCCGGACCCGGGCGGCGACCGAGGACGCGGCGGAGACGGCGGCGGTGAGGGTGACGCGCGAGGTCGTGCTCGTGGGAGGGCACGAGAGCGGGTACGGCAGCGCACTGCGCGGGCTCTGCCGGGAGACCGTCACCGGAGTCGGCTCGGGGCTGCACACGCTGACCCGCCGGCCGGCCGTCGTCGTCCCGATGACCCTGGGACGGGACGCCGGGCTCGTCGACGACGTCGCGCAGGTGCTTCGCTGGAACAGCCGTGGCCGCGAGCCGGGTGAGCTGCTGCTGGCGCCCGCCCTCGCCACGGCGGATCACCTGGTCGGGTGGATCCGGGCCGCGGCCGGGCGGGTCGCCGTACCGGAGCCGGAGGAGCGGGCGATCCTGGTCGCCGCGCCGGCGGCGTCCGCCGCGGAGGACGCCGAGCTGTTCCGGGTGGCCCGGCTCGCCCGGCAGCACAGCGGGTGTCGCTGGGTCGAGGTCGCGCTGATCGGCGGGGATCCGGACGTGGCGGAGGGCGTGACCCGATGCCGACTGCTCGGCGCCCGGCACGTGGTCGTCGTCCCGGCCTCGTTCGTCGAGCCCGTCGTACCCGAGGGCGCGACCGGGTCGGGCCCGCTGCTCTCCCCCGTCGCCCTGGAGGAACTGGTCGGGCGGCGGGTCGCCGCCGCCGAGCACCGATGGGCCGAGCATCGCGACGACGGCCTCGCCGCCGCGCCGTCCGGCCGGCACGAGCACCACCACCACGACCGCAACCACGGCCACTGAGAGGGAGCCATGGCGACCAAAGCACGAGCCGACGCGCACGAGCGCCTGCCGCACGGCGAGAGATACCTGTACGGCGACGAGCCCATCGAGATCAACGTGGGCCGCAGGAAGACGACGCTGACCGTGCGGAACACCGGGGACCGGGCCGTCCAGGTCTGCTCGCACTATCACTTCTTCGAGGCCAACCGGGCGCTCGCCTTCGACCGGGACGCGGCCTTCGGCATGCGCCTGGACATCCCGGCGGGCACCGCGGTCCGCCTCGAACCGGGCGACACGCGTGAGGTGCCCCTCGTCGAGTACGGCGGCGGCCTGCGCCTGGTGGGCTTCAGCGGCCTGGTCAACGGGTCCATCCGCTCGGGGCGGACCCACGCCGTCGCCCTGATGAAGCTGCGGGCCTTCGGCTTCACCGACACCGGAGAGGTCATGCAGCCGGTCACGGCGGCGCAGGCCGAGAAGCCGGGAAAGCCGGCGAAGGCCGAGAAGCCCGCCAAACCCGCCAAGGCGGCCAAGCCCGCGAAGGCGGCCGAGACACCCGAGAAACCGAAGAGGGCGGCCAAGCCCCGGACCACCAAGAAGGGAGAGTCCTGATGACCACCATGAGCCGCCGGCAGTACGCCGACATGTTCGGCCCCACGGTCGGCGACCGGTTCCGGCTCGCGGACACCAACCTCGTCGTCGAGGTGGAGAAGGACCACAACGCCGGTTGCTACGGCGACGAGGCCGTGTACGGCGGCGGCAAGACCGTCCGCGACGGCATGGCCGCAGACCCCGCCTCGACCAACTCGACCGTCGCCCTCGACATGGTGATCACCAACGTGGTGGTCATCGACCCGATCCTCGGCGTGGTCAAGGGGGACATCGGCATCAAGGACGGCCTGATCGCCGGGATCGGCAAGTCGGGGAACCCGCACACCCAGAACGGCGTGGACCGGCGGCTCATCATCGGGCCGGGCACCGAGGTACTCTCCGGCGAGCACATGATCGCCACAGCGGGCGCGATCGACCCGCACGTCCACCTGCTCTCCCCGCTGCAGGTCGAGGCCGCGCTCAGCAACGGCATCACCACGCTGATCGCCGGCGGCGTCGGCCCCTCAGACGGCAGCCGGGGCACCACCTGCACGCCGGGCCCGTGGGCCATCGGCGCCATGCTCCAGTCGTTCGAGTCGCTGCCGATCAACATCGGCCTGATGGGCAAGGGCAACAGCAGCCTCCCCGGACCGCTCACGGAGCAGATCCTCGCCGGGGCGTGCGCGCTGAAGGTCCACGAGGACTGGGGGACGACGCCCGCCGTCATCGACACCTCCCTGCGCGTCGCCGACGAGTACGACATCCAGATCGCGATCCACACCGACAGCCTCAACGAGAGCGGCTTCGTCGAGGACTCGATCGACGCATTCAACGGGCGGGCGATCCACACGTTCCACAGCGAGGGCGCGGGCGGCGGGCACGCCCCCGACCTGCTCCGCGTCACCGGTGAGCCGAACGTGCTGCCCTCGTCGACCAATCCGACGCTGCCCTACACGGTGAACTCGGTCGACGAACTGCTCGACATGGTGATGGTCTGCCACCACCTCAGCCACGACGTGCCGGAGGACGTGGCCTTCGCCGACAGCCGCGTACGCGCCGAGACGATCGCCGCCGAGACCGTGATGCACGACCTGGGCGTGATCAGCATGGTCTCGTCCGACTCCCAGGCGATGGGCCGGATCGGCGAGACCTTCACCCGGGCGTTCCAGGTCGCCCACCTCTGCAAGGAGCGGCGCGGCAGGCTGCCGGAGGACTCCGAGCGCAACGACAACTTCCGGGTGCTGCGCTACCTGGCGAAGCTCACCATCAACCCGGCCCGTACCACGGGCGTGGCGGACGCGATCGGTTCCCTGGAGGACGGCAAGATCGCCGACATCGTGATCTGGCCGATGACGTCCTTCGCCGCCAAGCCGTACATCGTGATCAAGGGTGGGATGATCATCTGGTCCCAGATGGGCGACCCGAACGCCTCACTGCCCACTCCGCAGCCGGTCTACTTCCGGCCCACGTTCGCGGCCTTCGGCCGGGCCCTGCCGAAGACGAACGTCACCTTCATGTCGCAGGCGGCCATCGCGGCGGGCGTCCCGGAGAAGCTGGGCCTGCAGCGCATCATCCGCCCCGTCCGGAACACCCGCGCGGTCACCAAGCAGCACATGATCCGCAACAACGCCCTGCCGGAGATCCGGGTGGATCCGGAGACGTACAAGGTCACGGTGGACGGAGAGCACGCCACGATCGAGCCGGCCCGGTCGCTGCCGCTCACCCAGCTGTTCTTCCTGGCGTGAGCGTGCGAACGGACCCGGGGCCGCTGCTGGCCCAGCTCCAGCTGACCGACTCGGCGTTCCCGAGCGGCCGGTACACGCTGTCGTACGGCCTGGAGGGGTTCGTTCAGGAAGGTCCGGTGGACGTCACCGCCTACCTGGTGGACCTGCTCTGCCACTCGGCCGGGCCGGGCGACGGCAGGGCGCTGGTCCTCGCGCACCGGGCCGTCACCGCCGGCGACTGGGACGCGCTGGTCGCGGCCGACCGGCGGCTGCACGCGGTCAAGCTCAACCGCGAGATCCGCGCGGCCGCCACCAGGACCGGGCGGCAGGTGCTCGACACTGCCTGCCTGGTCTTCGGCGGGCCGGTGCCCGACCGGCTGTCGGATCTGGTCCGCGCGAAGGCCACGCCGGGCAACCACGCGGTCGTGGTCGGCGCGCTGCACGCCGCTTCCGGGGTGGGCGTCGAGAACGCCGTCACCGGTGACCTCTTCTCGTTCGCGTCCGGCGTGGCGAGCGCCGCCGTACGGCTCGGGCGGATCGACTTCCGCCGGGCCCAGTCGATCCTGTACAGCGTGCGGGACGAGATCGGGCACGCGGCGCGGGTGGCCCTCGCCGCCCGCGTTCCGCGCGACATCCACAGCTCCACCCCGGCCGCCGACGCCGCGTCCGCCGCGCACGAGCGGGCGGCGGCCCGCCTGTTCACCACCTGACCGGCTCGTTCACCACCCGGCACGCACGAACAAGGAAGACTCCATGCAGAACGTGTTCAAGGTAGGCATCGGCGGGCCGGTGGGCTCCGGCAAGACCGCCCTGATCGAGGCGCTGGTGCCGATCCTGATCGAGCGGGGCCACCGGCCCGGCGTCATCACCAACGACATCTACACCCAGGAGGACGCCCAGCACGTCCGCCGGGTGCTCGCCGGGATCCTCGCCCCCGAGCGGGTCGTCGGCGTGGAGACCGGCGCCTGCCCGCACACGGCGGTGCGCGACGACCCGACGATGAACCTCGCCGCCGGCGCCGAGTTGCTCGACCGTTTCCCCGACATCGACGTGCTCCTGTACGAGAGCGGCGGCGACAACCTGACGCTGACGTTCAGCCCGGCGCTCACCGATGTCTTCGTCTTCGTGCTGGACACGGCCGAGGGCGACAAGATGCCGCGCAAGCGCGGCCCCGGCATCACCGACTCGGACCTGCTCGTCATCAACAAGATCGACATCGCGAAGTACGTGCGGGCGGACCTGGCGGTCATGGAGGGGGCGGCGCACGACGTGCGCGGCGAGCGGCCGGTCATCCTGACCGACTGCCTGACCGGGACCGGTGTACCGGAGGTCGCCGACTTCGTCGAGGAGCGCATGGCGGTGGCGTGTTCACCGGCACGGTAGAGAGCCCGGACCACACACCCCCGGCGGACCCCGTGGACCCGGCGGACCGCGTGGACCCGGCGGACCCCGTGGACCCGGCGGATCCCGTGGATCGGCTGGCTCCCGAGTGGTACACGGTCTCCGGGATCCCGGAGGCCGTCACGCGGTACGCGCAGGTCCCCGACACCCTGCCGGTGGGAAGTCCCGGCAAGGTGGGCGTGCTCGATCTGGCGTTCACCCGGTCCGTACGGCGTACCGAGCTGTCCGGGCACTTCCAGAAATCACCGCTGCAGATCATGCGGCCGCACTATTACGACCCGCTGCGACCGGACATGGCGTACGTCCTGCTGCTGTCGTCCGGCGGGGGGATCCTGCAGGGCGACCGCTACCGGACGGACGTCGTGTGCGGCCCGGGGACGGCCGTCCACCTGACCACCCAGGCCGCCACCAAGATCTACCGGATGGAGCAGGACTACGCCACGCAGCTCGTCCGCCTCACCGCCGGTCCGGACAGCTATCTGGAGTACCTGCCCGACGCGACCATTCCGTACGTGGACTCCCGCTACTACCAGCGGATCGAGGTCACGGCCGACCCGTCGGCCACGGTCGTGATCGGCGAGACGCTGCTCGCGGGCCGCCTGGCGCACGGCGAGCGGCACGCGTACGCGGCCTTCTGCGGCGACCTGGAGGTGGCCGGGCCGGACGGTGAGCCGATCTTCGCCGACACCGTACGGCTGGTGCCCGGCGACGCCGGGGTGACCGGGCCCGCCGTGTTCGGCGGCTCCGGGGTGATGGCCTCGCTGTTCGTCGTGACCGGAGCGGTCCCGGCGTCCGAGGTGGCCGACACGCTGCACCACGCCCTCGCCCCGCTGATCACGCGGACCGGCCTGAACGGCACGGGCGGCGCGGGCGGCGCGGGCGGCGCGGGCGGCATGGGTGAAGGTGGCGCCGGCACCGGATTGCGCGGCGGCGCCAGCGTGCTGCCCGGGGAGCGCGGCGCCTGGATCCGCGTCCTGGGGCAGGAGTCACCGCAGGTCAACCACGCGCTGCGCGCCGCGTGGGACGCCGCACGCCGGCTCATCATCGGCGTGCCCGCGCCCGAGCCCCGAAAGCACTGAGCGGCGCACTTCGGCCGCTTGCGTGTCCGGCACCGCACGCATACCCGACAATGACCTGAGCCGCCTACAGTCTGAGGAGAGCCGTGAACCCCAGAGACAACCTCGACGTCGCCACGAGTGCCAGGGAGATGGCGGACAACGCGCCGCCCGGATCGCTGCACCAGGCGGCGGCAACGTCGGTGGCGATCAGCTGCGCCACCGCGCGCGACATCGACCAGGCCCGCGTCGCGCTCGACGGCATCACGCCCGACGAGGTGCGGCAGGCCGCGATCGAGATCTTCGACCGGCTGGCGGCGAGCGACGCGCCGGGTGACGAGCCGGACGACGACGCGGGCGCTTCAGCGCCGTAACGTGTCCAGGAGGGACGCCAGGATCTCCTCGGCGTGGGTCCACAGCAGCGATCCGCCCGCCTCGGGCAGCAGGTGCCTGCGCGAGGCGGGGACCCGGCGCGACATCTCCGCTCCGTGGTCCGGCGAGTGGACGGTGCTGGTGTCGTGCCCGCCGTACCAGAGGTCCACCGGAACGGCGATCAGTGCAGGGTCGAACGGCCAGCGGCCGAAGGCCAGCACGAGGTCGCGGACGTAGCCCGCCGGTCCCTGCCTGAAGCCCTCCTCCAGCGCCGTGCGGTAGGCCGCCGCGAAGGCCGGTTCGGTGTACACGGCGAGATCGGCGTCGGAGCTCGTCCCGATGACCAGCCGCCACATCATCTCCGCGTCGGCGTCCTGGGCGAACGTCGCCTCGAACCCCTCCGGATCGGCGGCCACGGCGTGGAGCAGGCCCGCCACACCCGGGTCGAGCAGTTCGGCGAAGGCCGGATGGGTGAGGTCGTCCTGCCCCGAGACCACGGCCACGGCCTTGGGGAGGCCCGCCGCCGCGCAGGCCAGCGCGAACGGCGCGCCCTGGGAGAAGCCGACGATCCCGAAATCCGGGAGGTCCAGCCGCTCGGCCAGGTGCGCGACGTCGGAGGCCCAGTCGTCCAGCGTCCGGCCCGGACGGGGGCCGGAGGCGCCGAGCCCCGGACGGTCCACCGCGATCAGCCGTACTCCGAGCCGGCCGAGCACGTCGGCGCCGAATCCGAGGCTCCGCCCCATCGCCGCGCCGGAGAAGAACAGCACCGGAGTCCCGTCCGGCGCTCCCCACCGCGCCCACCCCAGCGTCCGTCCATCGGGCAGGTCCGTCGCGCCGAGCAGGTCCGGCGGGCACACTCCATGACTCACGACGCGCCATCGTAGGTCTTCGGAGCCGCCCGCCCAACCGGTTTTCCCGCCCGCGGCAGGCGTCCGCGCACCGCGCCGGGACAGCGCCGGAACAGCGTCAGGACAGCGTCAGAAGACGCGGCGCAGGATCCGGGCGGCGGTACGGGTGAGCGTCTCGACCTGCCTCGCGTCGTAGCCGGCGTCTCCTCCCGCGAGGACGACGCGGGGCGCCACCCGGGGATAGGCGAGGATGAGCCCCTCGGCGACGACCACCCCGCGCGGCCCGCCGGGGGTGAAGAGCCTGCCGCCGTGCACCGCGAGCAGCGGCCGGACGGTCACCTCCACGCCCGACTCGCGGGACAGCAACTCCGACATGGTGGCCGCGGCGTCGGTCAGCCCCTTGGCCACCGAGCTTCCCGACTTCTCCTCGAAGAAGAGCTTGTCGCCGTATCGGGCGATGTAGACGTCGGGACCCCATGCCTCGTTGTCCACGAGCCACACCCCGCCCGGCCCGATCACGAGGTGGTCGATCGACGTCTCACCGGGTACGGCACGGCCGTCCAGCACGTTGTAGCCGCGCCGGCGCAGACCGCGGCGGAGGAGCTTGCCGGTGCGCACCTCGCCGCGGCGCTTGCCCCTCCATACGGCGGTCGACTCGTGGTCCCACCAGACGAGGAACAGGTCGCCTCCGGCGGCGACGGCGGCGCCGAGCGGGGCCATCAGGACCGGGGAGAGCGCGAACCGCATCGCCAGCAGAAGCCCGGCCACGGCGCCGACGCCGGCGATCCAGCGGCGCCGCCGTACCCGGGAGGGACGCGCCTCGATCCAGAACTGCTCGTACCACCACTGAGGGGAACTTCCCTGGAACTTCTCATCCTGCTCGACATAGATCGATTTTCCGGGCACCAGGCACCCCCGAAGGTGAGGTGGGAGAAATGCGCTTGATCACGCAATACCCGGTAGATCTCCGGCGATTGAGCCAGGTTAGTGAATTAAACCGGCAAAGCCACACGCACTATGTCGTATCCCTCAACAGCGGACACATCGCTCAGCGCAACATCATCGGCACCGCCTGACACGGACCGCGGCTCAGCGGCCCGCGCCGCCCATCACCAACTCCCCCCTGCCCGGTCACCGGACCGCTCACCGGCCCGGTCACCGGGCCGCCATGACGAGCTCGACGAGATCGGCGACCGCGCCGTCCGCGCAGGCGCCCACCACGACACCGGCCGCCGCGCGGACGTCCGGATGGCCGTCCCCGACCGCGGCGCCCAGTCCGGCCGCCGCGATCATGTCCAGGTCGTTGGGGTTGTCGCCGATGGCCGCGATCTGCTCCATCGGCACCCCGCGCGACGCGGCGAGCTCGCGCAGCGCGGTGCCCTTCGTCGCCCCCTCGGGCAGCACCTCGAGGTAGGTCGCCTCGGACCGCAGGACGACCGTCCCCGGCAGCTCGACCTCGACCGGGGCGGCGCCGATCAGCATGCACTTGGTGATCTCACCGGGCGGCAGCGCCGCCCAGTCACCGGGGTCGCGCAGCGCGACCCCGTCCCGCCGCGCGTAGTCCCGCAGCTCGGGCACGTCGTGCACGGCCAGCGCCTCGCCTCCGGTGAACGCCACGGGGTAGACACCCTCGGGAAGCTCGTCGAACATGCCGATCAGGGACTTCCACGCGTCCACCGGCAGGGCGCGCGACCGCAGCACGGCCCCCGAGCCGAGATCCACGGTCCGCGCCCCGTTGTAGAGGATCGCCGGGCTGGTCAGTCCCAGCTCCTCGACGTAGCGGCGGGCCGACGACTCCATCCGGCCGGTGGCGACGATCACCTCGCCGCCCGCCGCCATGAACCGGCGCAGCGCGTCCCCGCTCTCGGGGACCATGGCCAGGTCGCGCCCGACGAGGGTGCCGTCCAGGTCGGTGACGATCCAGCGGATCACGAGGCCCTCCTCGTGGAGACCTCCGCCATCACGGAACCCGCGAGGTCGAACCCGCCCACGCAGGCGAGGTAGCCGCCGGAAACGAAGACGCTGCCGGACAGCGGGATGAACACGCCTCCGGCCCGCTCGACCAGGAGCGAGCCCGCGGCCACGTCCCAGGCGTTGACGTGCGTGCCGTAGGCCACGTCGGACCAGCCGGCGGCGACATGGGCGAGCTTCAGCGCGGCGCTCCCCGGGCGGCGGGTGGTCGCGAACGCGTCGACCATCCGGGCGAAGCGGTGCAGGGCGGCGTCGCCCTCGGCGGCGAGGTCGCGCGGGGTGGGGAAGCTCGACAGCAGCACCGCCTCGCGGTCGGTGCGCGCGCCCCTGCTGCGGATCGCCTCGCCGTTGCAGAACGCGCCTTCGAGGGAGGCGGTGAACTCGTCGCCGCTCACCGGGTCGTAGATGGTGCCCGCCACCACCTCGTCGCCGACCACCGCCCCGATGGACGTGCAGAAGAACGGCAGGCCGGCGGCGAAGTTCGCGGTGCCGTCGATGGGGTCGACGTACCAGCGGATGGTGCCCTCCCCGTGGGTGCCGCCCTCCTCCCCCACGATGACGCTGTCCGGGCACAGCCGGGTCAGGACCTCGCGGATGCGCTCCTCCGCCGCCTTGTCGTGCTCGGTGACCGGGTCGTGGAAGTCGCGCTTCGTCTGTACGGCGGGGCGGGACCTGAACGCCTTCCTGAGCTGGTCACCGACCGACCTGGCCGCCTCCACCGCGATGGCGGCCAGGTCACGCGAGATGCTCAGATCCATGTCTCCTCCAGGAGTTCCAGCAGGCCGCGCGGGTCCTCGACGATCGCCTGAGGGCGCTGCCGTACCTTGTAGGGAATCTTGTCCGTGCTCCGGGACGCCATGAGCACGGTGGCTCCGACCGTGGCGCGGGCGCCGCAGACCACGTCCCTGTCGTAGTTGTCGCCGACGTACCAGACCTCCGCGGGGTCCACGCCCAGGGCCCGGCAGGCGATCCAGATCATCTCCGGGTTGGGTTTGCGCACACCGACCTCGTCGCTGTAGACCTGCACCGCCACCTGGCGGTCGAGGCCGGTCGCGGCCATGTAGTCGCGGTGCACGGCCCCGCACAGGGCGTTGCTCACCACGCCGGGCACGACGCCGTTGGCCCAGCAGGCGGCCAGCAGCTCCTCCATCACGGGACGCGTCTTGCGGTCGCTGCGCAGCTCGCCCATCCGCCGGCAGAGCGGCGTCGCCTCGGCCGTCACCAGGGAACGCGCCTGGACGGGCCAGTCCCCGGCGACGAAGTCGGCCCAGTACCGGCGGTGCGTCATCTCCTCCGGGTCGAACTGCCGCGAGGTGGAGTCCTTCCAGTACTTGTCGGCACGGGCGGCCGCCTGGATGTCGCTCTCGACGTCCTCGACGCCGAGCTCCTCGAAGCCCGCCCGGGTCAGCATGCCGTGTACCTCGGCGGCGAGCTCCGCCGCCCACTCCGGTCGCCTCGCGGTCTCGACGATCACGCCGCCGAAGTCCAGGAGCAGCGCCTTCGGCCGGATCACGCGGCCACCCCCGCCTCGTCCCAGGCGGCGATCCGGGCGCCGTCCGCGTCGAACAGGTGCATCCGCTCGGTCCAGCAGGTCACCGTGTCCCCGGGCGCGGAGTCGACCGGCGTGTAGGAGACGGCGTACAGGTCCGTGTCCAGGATGCGGAGCCGTACGGTCCAGGACGACCCGGCGGGGAGCACGGCCTCGACCGTCGCCTCCTCGTGCCAGGCTCCCGCCGGAGGCGGGCCGAACCGGAGCGCCTCGGGCCGGATGCCGACCGCGGCGGGGACGCACTCCGCCCGCGCGGCGACATGCCGGAGCAGCGAGCCGGCCAGCCCGCCCGGCTCGGGGCCGGTGTCCACGATGGCCATGGGAGGGCTGCCGACGAACTCGGCGACGAACCGGTTGGCCGGCCGGTCGTACATGTCCATCGGAGCGGCGAGCTGCTGCAGCTCGCCCTGGTTCATGACCGCGATGTCCGTCGCCATCGTCAGCGCCTCGAGCTGGTCGTGGGTGACGAAGACGATGGTCGCGCCCGACTCCTCGTGGATGCGCTTGAGCTCGGCGCGCATCTCCAGCCGCAGCTGCGCGTCGAGGTTGGACAGCGGCTCGTCGAGCAGCAGCACCTCGGGGTTGATCGCCAGCATCCTGGCCAGCGCGACGCGTTGCTGCTGGCCGCCGGAGAGCTGGGAGGGATAGCGGTCCATCGCGGCGTCCACGTGGACCATCCGCAGCGCCTCCTCCGCCCTGGCCCGCCGCTCGGGGCCGGGCACCTTGCGCATGCGCAGCCCGAACTCGACGTTCTCGCGGATCGACAGGTGCGGCCAGAGGGCGTAGTTCTGGAAGACCAGCCCCATGCCGCGCTTCTCCGGCGGGACATAGCGGCCGTGCTCGACGGAGTCGAGGATCCGGTCGCCGACCGCGATGGTGCCGGCGGACGGCTGCTCCAGCCCGGCGATCATCCGCAGGGTGGTGGTCTTGCCGCAGCCGGAGGGACCGAGAAGGCACATGAAGGCGCCGTCCGGAATGGTCAGGTCGAGGTTCCTGACGGCGTAGTCGTGGCCGCCGTAGCTCTTGGCGACTCCGCTCAAAGTGATGTTCGGCATCTATCCTCCCAGGCCGGACGCCAGGCTGCTGTTGGTCAGCCGCTGGGTCAGGTAGGTCATGGTGAAGGACACCAAGGCGATCACGAGCACGACCGCGTTGGCGAGCTGGGTGTATCCGTAGTCCACGAGCCCGATGGAGAGGGTCGTGAGCAGCTGGGTCCCGGTGGTGGTCAGCATGATCACGATGCTGAGCTCCTTGAGACCGGAGACGAACGGCAGGATGATCCCGGTGACGAGGGCGCCCTTCTGGATCGGGAAGACGATCCTGCTCATGCGTTGCCACCAGGACGCGCCCGCGATCTGCGCGGCCTCCTCCGGCTCACGGCCGAGCTGCGTCATCGCCGCGATGCCCGAGCGTGAGCTGTACGGCAGGTGCGTCACCGCCATCACCAGGATCAGCAGGAACGTGGTGCCGTACAACGCGGGGATCGGTCCCCTGGCGACGGCGAACAGGGACAGCGAGGCCGCCGCGAACGCGATGCCGGGGATGAGGTAGGGAAGGAACGAGACCTGGCGGAGGAACGCGGCGACGCGCGGCGCCGTCCCGCGCACCACGACGTATCCGATCAGCAGGCCGAGGACGGCGCAGATGATCGAGGCGAGGCCGACGATGCGCAGCGAGTTCCAGGCCGCCGCCCACAGTTCGGATCCGCGGAACACGCCGTGCGGGAAGCCGACCGCGCCGGGCAGCTGCTCGGCCAGCCAGTAGTCCAGCGTGAACGTGGACAGGTCCAGCGGCGTGCGGGTGACCGTGGACAGCAGCAGGGTGAGCACGGGGACCAGGACGCTCACCACGAAGACGACCACGCCGAGCGCGAACGCGGGCCAGCGCCAGCGGCGCAGGTCGCTCAGCCGGTCCATCGCGCCCTTGCCGCCCACGGTGACGAACCGGCGGTGCTCGCGCATCATCCGGGTGTCGGCCAGGACGATCAGAATGCCGATGGCGACGATCACCATCGCGATCACCGAGGCCACGCCGGTGCTGCGGTCCCTGATCGACTGGAACAGCCCGGTGGACAACACCCGGTAGTCCGCCGGCAGTCCCAGCACGTACGGCGTGCCGAACGTGCCGAGCACCCGGCCGATGACCAGCAGCACCGCGGACGAGAGCGCGGGGAGCATCAGCGGCACCACGATCCGCCGGATGACGGTCCGCTGCGGGGCGCCGAGGATGCGGGCCGAGTCCTCCAGCTGGACGTCGATGCGGCGCAGCGCGTTGCCGACCAGGAGCAGCACGAACGGGTAGTAGTGCAGCCCCAGGGTGACGATGATCGGCAGCGGGCCGTAGGCGAGCCAGTCGGGCGTCCTGATGCCCACGGACTGCAGGATCCCGACCTGGCCGGCGGCGCGCTCGTTCTTGAACAGCGTCAGCCAGGCCAGGGAGAACGTCCACGACGGCAGCATGTACGGCACCACGAGCGCGCCGGCCAGCCACTTGCGGCCCGGCACGTTCGTCCTGGTCACGAGCCAGGCCATGCCTCCGCCGACGATGAGCGCGAACAACGTGGTCCCGACGGCGACCACCAGCGTGTTGAGCAGCGGCTCCCAGAACAGCAGGCCGCTGATCTGCGAGCGGAACACCCGCCAGAGGTAGTAGCCGGTCCATTCTCCGGGGCGCTGACCGGCGTGGATCTCGTCGCCGTACTGCAGCCGGGCCGAGTCGGAGAGCACCGCGACCAGCGGCGCCACGACGAGGTAGCCGAGGACGACGACCAGGATCAGGCCGAGCGCGGCGGTCGGATCATGGCGCAGAACCTGGAGCCGGTACAGCAGCCTGCGCCGTCCTGGTGGGGGTGGCGGTGCTTCCGCCTTGGTGAGAACTGCCATGGGGATTTCCTTCGGGGGGATGGTTCCACTTCTCAGTGGCTTCGCTTGAGCATGGCGTCGGCGAGGGCGTCGGCCGCCTCGCCGAGCCGGCGGCCCACCGCGTCCAGCCGGGACAGCAGTTCGCGCCTGCGCAGGGTGTCCATCTCCAGCGGGCCGGCGAACAGCTCGGCCAACCGGGTCTGGTAGAGCTGGCGGACCCTGCTGCACGCCTTGCGCGTGGCGAGCACGGCCCGGGTCACCGAGCCCGGATCATCGATGATCTTGTCGACGGCGGCCTCCAGCTCGTCCAGGCCGTCGATCACCGCCTGCAGCGGCTCGACCGCGAATCCGAGGTCCTTCGGCCCGAACAGGTCCGTCTCGCGCACGTAGTCGCGCAGGTGGTCGAGCACGTCGTCGATCGACCGGGAGAGCCGGAACAGGTCCTCCCTGTCGATGGGGGTGGCGAGCACCCGGCGCAGGACGCGGACGAGCTCGGCGCGTTCCGCGTCTCCCTCGTGCTCCACCTCGGCCATCTGGACGCGCGCCGCCGACCGCTCGATCGTGCCCTCCGCCACCGAGCGGGCCAGTACGGCTCCCGCCCTGGCGACCGCGATCTGGCCGAGGACCAGGTCCACGATCCGCCGTCCTGACCGGCCCCGCAGGTCGTCCCATGCCCGTACGAACCGCCTGAGGCGGCGGTCGGCGCTCACACCAGTCTCAGCGCGAGGCCGGCGAGGCAGGCCAGCGCCATCGACGACGGCAGCGTGACCAACCATGCCGTACCCATGTTCACGACGCCCTGCCATCGCACCCTCCGCACTCCCTCGCTCGCCGCCACGCCCACCACTCCGGCGGTGATGGACTGGGTCATGCTCACCGGACTTCCGAGCGCCGCGCTCCCGAGCACGGCGCCGGTGGCCGCCGTCTCGGCCGACACGATGTGCAGCGGGCGGGTGATGACCAGGCCCCGGCCGAGCCGTTCGCCGACCCGGGTGAGGCTGGTCAGCGCCCCGACGAGGAACAACCCCGCGAGCAGGGCCATCCAGACGGGCGGGACCTCGACCGGCCCGACACCGCCCACTCCCGCGCGGGCCACGCCGACCGCCACGCTCACGACCGCGATCATCTTCTGGCCGTCGTTCACCGCGTACGCCACGCACTGCGCGGTGTAGGCCAGAACGTGCGCGCCGAGGACGACCCGGGGCATCCCCCGGAAGGACGGCACGCGGCGCGACGACGCTCCCAGCAGGAGCCCCAGCAGCAGGCCGACCAGGGGCGCGGCGGCGCCGATCAACAGGACGGACACCAGGCCCGACCACGACACCGGGAGCCCGGCGCCCAGCCCGGCGCCGGCGATCCCCCCGATCACCGCCAGGGTCAGGCTGGTCGGCAGCCCCTTGCCGGTGAGGACGGCGACCACGACCACGCCGGTCACCACTCCCGCGAGGAACACCGCGGCGCCCGTGCCGGTGCCGAGGTTCGCCAGCCGCTCGGTGAACGTCCGCGCCACCTCCACGCCCAGCGCGTACGGCGCCGCGAAGATCACCAGCAGCGGGAGCGCCGCGATCAGCCAGCCCGGGGAGCGGGGGAACCTGAGCCCGAGCCCGATGAGCGTGGCGCCGTCGTTGGCCCCGCTGATCAGCACGAACAGGATCGCCACGGCGGCGAACGCGAGCGTCCACCCCATCAGAGGTAGAGCCGCTGGTCGCGCTTGTGCTCGTCGTAGCGTTCCCGTGCCGCCCGCACCTCGGGCAGGTTCGACACCTCGGCGACCGGGACGTCCCACCAGGCCTGCGCGCCCGGCCCCTCTCCCGGGACGGGCTCGACGTAGACGACCGTGGTGGTCGTGGCCGCGACCGCCTTGGCGAGCGCGGCCCGCAGGCCCTCCGGGTCCCTGGCCGTCAGCACGTCCGCGCCGAGGCTGGCCGCGTTGACGGCCAGGTCCACGGGGAGCCGGTCGCCGTCCAGGTCGCCCGACTCGCCGCGCAGGCGGTACGCCGTGCCGAGCCGCCGCGCGCCCACCGACTCCGACAGGTTGCCGATGGAGGCGAACCCGTGGTTGTCGACCAGGACGACGACGAGCTTGACGCCCTCCTGCACGGCGGTGGCGATCTCCTGGGCCATCATGAGGTACGACCCGTCGCCCACCAGCACGACCACCTCGCGCTCCGGACGGGCCAGCTTCACGCCCAGCCCTCCGGCGATCTCGTAGCCCATGCAGGAGTAGCCGTACTCGACGTGATACTGCTCAGGGTCGGACGCCCGCCACAGCCTGTGCAGGTCCCCGGGCATCGATCCGGCGGCGTTGACCACCACGCCGCCGTCGGGCAGGTCGTTCACCACGTCGTTGACGATGCCGAGGAGCACCGGCTGGGTGAGCGCGTCGCCGGAGACGGCTCCGGCGATCTCCGCCCGCCATCCGTCGGCCAGGTTCGCCGCCCGCGCGGTCCACTCGGGATCGGCCCGCCAGCCCGCCGCGCCCACGGTCCTGCCGACCGCCGCGTCGAGGGCGAGGAGCGCCTCCCTGGCGTCGGCGACCAGCATCTCGCCCGCGTGCTTGGCCGCGTCGAACGCGGTGACGTTGAGGTTGAGGAACCGCGCGGCGCCGAACAGCGTCCGCGAGGCGGTGGTGAAGTCGCTGTAGCGGGTGCCGACGCCGATCACCAGGTCGGCCTCGCGGGCCAGCGTGTCGGCCGCCTCCGTACCGGTGTGGCCGATGGCGCCGACCGCGAGCGGATGGTCGTGCGGGAGCGCGCCCTTGCCCGCCTGCGTCTCGCCGACCGGGATGCCGTGCCTCTCGGCGAAGTGCCGCAGTTCCTCCCACGCCTCGCTGTACTTGACCCCGCCGCCGGCCACGATCAGCGGCCGCTGCGAGGACTCCAGGGCGCGTACGGCACGGGCCAGCGCGGCGGGCTCCGGCACCGGACGCGGAACGTGCCACACGCGCTCACGGAACAGCTCGTCCGGCCAGTCGTACGCCTCGGCCTGCACGTCCTGCGGCAGCGCGAGGGTGACCGCGCCGGTCTCGGCCGGGTCGGTCAGCACCCGCATCGCGGCGAGCAGCGCCGACGGGAGCTGCTCGGGCCGGTTGATCCGGTCGAAGAAGCGGGAGACCGGCCGCAGCGTGTCGTTGACCGTCACGTCGTAGGAGCGCGGGTCCTCCAGCTCCTGGAGCACCGGGCTGGCGACCCTGGTGGCGAAGACGTCGCCGGGGAGCAGCAGCACCGGGATCCGGTTGATCGTGGCCAGCGCCGCCCCGGTGACCATGTTGGTCGCACCGGGGCCGATCGAGGTGGTGCAGGCGAACGTGGACAGCCGGTTCGCCGCCCGCGCGTACCCGACGGCGGTGTGGACCATGGCCTGCTCGTTGCGCGCCAGATAGTACGGCAGGGCCGACCGGGTGCCCCCGCCCTGCTCGGCCAGCGCCTGGCCGACGCCCGCGACGTTGCCGTGGCCGAAGATGCCGAAGCAGCCCTCGATCAGCCGCCGCTCCACGCCGTCCCGTTCGCTCCACTGCCGGGACAGGAAGAGGACCAGCGCCTGGGCCGTGGTGAGTCTCATGATGGGGTACCTCCCGATATCTCCAGCAGGCCCGCCGCGGTGTCCACCGCCGTGGCCACGTCGTCGTCGGGCGGGTAGAGCAGTGCCCTGCCGACGACCAGGCCGCGCACGCCGGGCAGCCGCAGCGCCTTGCTCCAGGACGCGAAGACCCGGTCGGGATCCTGGGCGGGGTCGCCTCCGAGCAGCAGCGTCGGCAGCGTCGTGGCCCGCATGACCCGCTCCATGTCGTCGATCACGGGAATCTTCAGCCAGGTCCTGGCCGAGGTCGCGCCGAGCCCCTGGCAGACGCTGATCGCACGGACCACCGCCTCCGGGGACAGGTCGTGGGTGACGACGCCGTCGACCCGGCCGGACCAGAACGGCTCGATCATCGCCATCAGGCCGTGCCCGGCGAGCTGGGTGATGGCCTGGCCGCAGCTCTCCAGGGTGGCGGCGGTCGCGGTGTCCTCCGGGGCGATCCGGCACAGCATCTTGCCGCCGTCCAGACGCATCGCCGCGATGGACTGGGCGTCGTAGGCGGTGAAGCGGTCGTCGAACTCGAACACCGCGTTCTGGACGCCGCCCCGGTTCATCGAGCCGATCACGATCTTGTCGTCCAGCGCGCCGAGCAGCAGCAGGTCCTCGACGATGTCGGGTGTGGCGAGCAGGCCGTCGACGCCGGGCCTGGCCAGGGCGGTCAGCAGCCGGTCGAGCAGGTCGACGCGGTTCTCCATCGCCATCGGACGGCCGCCCACGCCGAGGGCGCCCCTCGCCGGATGGTCCGCCGCGATGATCAGCAGCTGGTCCCGGTCGACCATCAGCGGCCGGCGCCTGCGCAGCGCGGCCGTGTCGGCCACCCGGCCGGGGTACCACGCGCGGTCGTCGAGCAGCCGGCGGTAGTCCTCCTCACGCATCTGACACGTCCCCCCTCAATGAGCCACCCGCAAGGACGGCCTCGACTTCCTCGGCCGTGGGCATCGCGGGCGCGCACGCCAGCCGTCCGGCGACGATCGCGCCCGCCGCGTTGGCGAAGCGCAGGGTGCGCTCCAGCGGCCAGCCCGAGAGCAGGCCGTGGCAGAGGGCGCCGCCGAAGGCGTCTCCGGCACCGAGCCCGTTGACGACGTCCACCGGGACCGGGGGCACTTCCACGGTCTCTTTCCTGGTCATGCCCAGCACTCCGGCCGAACCACGTTTGACGATCGCCAGTTCCACGCCCGCCTCCAGCAGCGCCTCGGCCGCGGCGTACGGCTCACGGGTGCCGGTGGCCACCTCGGCCTCGTCGACGTTGCCGACCGCCACGGTGACGTGCGCGAGAGCGCGCCGCACCTGCTCTCCGGCCGTCTCCATGCTCGTCCAGAACATCGGGCGGTAGTCGAGGTCGAGCACCGTGTGCGGCCTGCGCCCCCGCGACCGCCAGGCCGCGAAGTGCGCGGCCCGGGACGGCTCCTGGGACAGGCCGGTCACGGTCGCCCAGAACAGCGGGACCCGCGCGATGGCCCGCAGGTCCAGCTCGGAGGGGAGAATCTCCAGGTCGGGGGCCTTTGGGAAGCGGTAGAAGTAGAGCGGGAAGTCCTCCGGCGGCCTGATCTCGCAGAAGGTCACTGGCGTGGGCAGGCCCGGCACCGCGAGGACGTACCGGTCGTCCACTCCGTACTCGCGCAGGGCGTCGTGGACGAACAGCCCGAACGGGTCGGCCCCGGTCCGGGTGATCACGGCGCTGGACCGGCCGAGCCTGGCGGCGGCCACGGCCACGTTGACCGGGCTGCCGCCGAGGTATTTGCCGAAGGTCGAAACCTCCCGGAGCGACACCCCGGTCTGGAGGGGGTAGACGTCGACGCCGACCCGGCCGATGGTGAGCACGTCCGTCACGCGGCGCTCCTGAGAAACGCGACGCCGGCCCGGACGTCCTCGATCGGGCCGTCGCCCGCGGAGGGCTCGGCGTCGAGGATGAGGTCCTGCTCCATGACATACCAGCCGCGGTATCCGGCCCGGTCGAGGCCGCCGACGATCCGGGCGACGTCCACGTCTCCCTTGCCGAGCGGGCGGTAGATCCCCGCCTTGACGGCCTCGGTGTAGGTGAGCGCGCCCTCCCGGACCCGTGCGGCGAGCTCGGCGTCCACGTCCTTGAGGTGGACGTGCGCGACGCGGCCGGGACGGCCGCGGACGATGTCCACGGGGTCGGTGCCGCCGATGAGGAGGTGCCCGGTGTCCAGGCAGAGCGCGATGTCGCACCCGTCGAGCACCCGGTTCACCTCGTCCCGGCTCTCGACCATGGTCCCGACGTGCGGGTGCAGGGTGACCAGGTGGGACGTCTCGCGCCGGATCCGCTCCAGGTTGGCGAGCAGCGTGCGCCAGCCCTCGGTGCCGAGCTCCGGGCGGGTGTCGTACCCGTCCACGCCGGTGGCGGCGGCCAGGACGACCACCATGTCGGCGTCGAACGAGGCCAGCGTGGCGCGCAGGCCCGGCATCGGGTCGTGGCCCGGATCGTGCAGCACCACGGGCACGAAGCCGCCCACGGCGCGCATGCCGTACCGGCCGAGCAGGGACGCCCGGTCCGCGGGATCAGGGGGAAGGAAGCCGTCCGGGCCGAGTTCGGTGGCCGTCAGGCCGAGCTCCGCCATCTCGGCGAGCACCCGCTCCGCCGCCATCTGGTGCCCCCATCCGGGCACCTCGCACACACCCCACGAGATCGGGGCAGCGGCGATCCTCACTTGGTCACCTCCAGGAGACGGACCGGCCGGTCCGTACGACGGGAAAGGTCTGCCGCCTCGGCGATGTAGAGGGCGGCCAGCGCGTCACGGACGGTGCAGGGGCTCTCGCGCTCGCCCCGCGCGGCCGCGAGGAACGCGCCCATCTCGGCGACGTACGCGGCCTCGAACCTGGCCTGGAAGTCCGGCCACGGCTCGCCCTGCGGCGCGAGGCCCTCGACGGAGCTCACCGGGGTACGCTCGCCGAGCCCGACCGCGCGCGTCCCCAAGGTGCCGGCCAGCTCCATCCGCACGTCATATCCCGCGCCGTTGTAGCGGGAGCCCTGCATCGTGACGAGCGTGCCGTCGTCGAGGGTCAGCAGCGCGGCGCTGTTGTCGACGTCCCCCGCCTCGGCGAAGAACGCCTCGCCTCGGTTGGATCCGGTGGCGTAGACGACGTCCACCTCCCTGCCGGTGACCCAGCGCAGGATGTCGAAGTCGTGGATGTGGCAGTCACGGAAGACCCCGCCGGACAGCGGGATGTAGCCGGGGGCGGGCGGCCGGGGGTCGGCGGTCAGCAGGTGGACCCGGTGCAGCTCGCCCAGCTCGCCGGAGGCCAGCGCGGCGCGCGCGGCGGCATACCCGGCGTCGAAGCGCCGCTGGAACCCGATGTGCACGAGGGTGCCGGTGCGCTCGACTGCCTCGGCCACCCGCACGGTCTCCTCCACAGTGGGCGCCGCGGGCTTCTCGCAGAACGCCGGCACGCCCAGCTCGCAGGCCCGGAGCAGCGCCTCCGCGTGCGTGGAGGTGGGGGTCGCGATCACCACCGCGTCGGCGTCGAAGGGGTCTCCCACGCGGGCTCCGAGCCGCCCCGCCACCTCCTCGGCCCTGCTCGTGTCAGCGTCGAAGACGACCAGTTCCTCCACGAGGGCGGCGAGGGAGGTGGCATGAAATGCTCCTATGCGACCAAAACCCAGCAGACCCACACGCATATCGACTCCTTGTCCGGGGCCTCCAGTTCTAGATGACCGGTGGTCACATCGTCAAGGGTTTGTCCTGACATTCTGACGAACTATCATCATCACCAGCCGAAACGGATGGTTCAGCGCTCGACGAGCGTGACCTCCAAGGAGTAGTGGGACGCGCGGTAGACGTGCGAGCCGTGCTCGACCGCCCTCCCCTGGTCGTCGTACGTCGTGCGCACCATCGTGAGCAGCGGGCAGGCGCGGCGCTCCTCCAGCAGCCGGACCTCGGCCGGGGTGGCCGTGCGGGCGCCGATCCGCTGGGCGGCCACCCGCATCCGCACCCCGGCCGCGCGCAGCAACTCGTACAACCCGCGCGCCTCCAGCGCCTCGGCGGTCAGCGACGCCGGCCCCGGCGGCAGCCAGTTGTGCATCAGGGCGAGCGGCTTCCCCTCGGCGTACCTGAGCCGCTCCAGCCGGACCACCTCGGTTCCCGTGGCGACGCCGAGCGCCCCCGCCGTCGACTCGTCCGCGGGCACCGTCTCGATGGCCAGGACACGCGTGGCCGGCTCCTGGCCCACCCTGCGCAGGTCGTCGTACAGGCTGGTGAGCTCGACCGCTCGCTTGACCTGGCCGTGGACGACCTGGGTGCCGACCCCGCGTTTGCGCACCACCAGGCCCTTGTCGACGAGGTACTGGATGGCCTGGCGGATGGTCGGCCGGGAGAGCCCCAGCCGGTCGGCCAGCAGGACCTCGTTGTCGAGCCGGGATCCGGGGGCCAGCTCTCCGGCCTGGATCGCCCGCGCGATCTGCTCGGCCACCTGGAAGTAGAGGGGCACGGGGCTCGACCGATCCAGGTCGATGTCCAGCTTCGTCACAGTCACAACCTGACGGTACAGGACATCAGAATGTCCTGACCAACACCTCTCTATGCTCTATGTAACGCGCCGAAGTCAACCGCCCTGAATACGTAAGAATGTCTTGACAAATTGTTCACATGACGTTCATCGTTGAGCCCACCGTGGCGCCCGCGAGGGAGTGTCCGACGAATGCCGCCGCGCGCGGCAGGACGTGATCGGCACGACCTGGGGGCTCTGGGCGTCGCGCACGACCCCCTGAGAGGCAAGAGGAGTGACGCCATCGTGAGGCGTACCCGGAAGATCATCCCTGTGGCGCTGCTGGCACTGGCCGTCGCCGCGTGCGCGCCGTCCACCGGCACCGACTCCCCCGGCTCGACGGACGCGGCGCCGCTGCCCAGCGCCTCCGTCGACGCGAACTTCGACCTGAACGCGCTGGTCGAGGCGGCCAAGAAGGAGGGCGGCCTCATGGTGTACGACTCCAGCGGCGACATCGAGGAGGTCGCCAAGGCCTTCACCGCGAAGTACGGCATCCCCATGGAGGGCGTGAAGTCCGACAGCCCGCAGACCGCGGAGAAGATGATCAGGGAGCACGCGGCGGACAACATCACGATCGACGCGACGATGTTCGAGGACGGCGGCGTGCTGATGGGCCAGCTCATCCCGCAGGGTGTGGTCCAGACCTGGGTGCCGGCCGACCTCAAGGACCAGATCCCGGCCGAGAACCAGAACCCGCTCCTGGCGCTGTCGAAGGCCAACGTCTTCGCCTACAACACGAAGCTCTCGCCCGACGGCTGCCCGGTGAAGAACATCTGGGACCTCACCGAGCCGGAGTGGGCCGGCAAGCTCGTCATGCAGGACCCGCTGGGCAAGCCCACCGTGCTGTCGTTCTTCACCCAGCTCGACGCGCACGGCAACCAGGCGCTGGAGCAGGCCTACCAGACCAAGTACGGCAAGCCCCTGGAGACCAAGGAGAAGTCCGCGGCCTACGAGTGGGTCAAGCGGCTCTCGGTCAACAAGCCGGTGCTGACCGGCTCCGACGAGGACATCTCGGGTTCGGTGGGCGCGCCCAACACCACGGACAAGAAGATCGGCTTCATGTCGATCGCGAAGTTCCGCAACAACGACGACAAGGGATACAACCAGGCGACCTGCGCCGGGATGGCGCCGTTCGTCGGCAACAGCTATCCCAAGTTCGCCGCGATCGCCACGAAGACCAAGCACCCGAACGCGGCCAAGCTGTTCGTCCACTTCATCATGACCGAGGAGGGCGTCAAGCACGAGATCGGCGAGGGCGGCGTCTCCGGCAACGCCTCGGTCAAGCCGCTCGTCATCCCGACGGGCCTGGACGACTGGCAGAACCAGCTCTTCCACACCGACCCCGCGAGGCTGGTCGACGACCTGCGCAGCCGCCAGACCATCTCCGACTTCTGGCGCGTCAACCACGGCTGATCCCGTGAAAGGAAAGACCCCCGGCGAGGCGATTCGCCGGGGGTCTTCCTCGTTTCGGCCCTACCCGCTATCGGTTGTGCCGTCAGTCACGGGGGTCGTAGCCGTCGGTGTCCACGTCAAGGTCGAGCTCGTCCGCGATGTCGCCCCAGCCGACGAACTTGAAGTTCGTGATCTCGCGGTCACCCTCAGCGGGCGTGTTGACGCCGTCGTGCGCGATGAAGAGTCCCTCGTCGAAGTCGCCCAGCGGGACGTTGAGCACGGTCGAGCCGTCGCTCACCTCGACACCGTCCACCCCGTTGTGCGGGCTGATCCGGAACTGGCCGAGGTAGGCGTTGGAGCCCTCCTTCTTGTAGACGGCGAAGGTGTTGTCGCCCTGGCTGGAGGCCAGCAGGTAGCCCTTGCCGTTGTCGCGGTAGTAGATCGTGAGGCCCTCGACGTCGGCCGTCAGGCGCTGGCCGCCGAAGCCGGGGTCCGTGCCGGGCGTGCACTCCTCGGTGGCCGGGTCGTACGTCCCCGGCACGCCGAACTCCTTGACCTTGTCCACGAGCACCGGCGTCCCGGTCAGGTCGGCCGAGACCTTCCAGATGCCGACGTCCTCCTGGCCGGCGTAGAGGGTGTCGGTCTGGTCGTCCACGACCATGCCCTCGACCTGGGGTGTCCGGCCCGGCTCGTCGCACGGGATCCAGGTCTGGCCGTTCGGCAGGGCGAACGTGGCGGGCAGGGCCAGCGTCCTGACGACCTCATAGCCCACCTTGCCGTTCGGCTTCGGAAGCAGCTTGATCAGGCCGACGTCGGTGTTGTGCCGCCGGCTGACCACCGCGTACGTGCCGGTGGAGTTCTTGTACGTGGTCAGGCCGTACGCGGTGCCGCCCTCGTTCACCTCGGCTTGTGTGGAGTTGAAGAGGAACGGCGCGGCCGGGTCGGTCACGTCGGTGAGCTGCCCGCCCGAGATGGAGTAGATCCTGAGCTGGTCCCGGCCGCGGTCGGAGACGACCGCGAGGTCCCGCCCGCCGAAGCCATAGGTGACGTCGACGTTGTTGAACCGTCCGGGCTCGTCGTCGGGACCCGGCGCGGCGGGGGCCGCGAAGTGCTGGAGCTGCTCGCCGTCCAGGTTGTAGACGAAGAGGCCGCCCTCCTTCGCGGTGCCGATCACCACGCTCTTCGACGACTTCGACGGGTGCACCCAGATCGCCGGGTCGTCGGCGTTGGAGTTGCCGCCCGCCTCGTCGTCGAACAGCGCCGGGGTCTCCAGCTCGGGGTAGACGGTCTTGACGCCCTGGCCCGCGGCCGACGCCGGCTGCACGCCGACCAGCAGCAGCGCGGCAGCCGCCAGGGAGATGGTGGACAGGGGACGCATCGCGCCTCCTCTTTCGGGGGGATGATGTTGCACCAAGAACGTAACTACGATTTAACGACAAAGCAATAGCACGTCCTTATGTCATGACATATTCATCTGGCTTTCACCGATCCGCTACGCTCCGGAGGCGGGCGGGTCGCGGCAAACCCCTCAGCCGGCATCGAGAGCACCATCTCCCGCCAAGTAACCGCAGGTCAGACCGTACGCACTAGGTGCACGGCGCACTTACCAAGCCCGCCGGAGGTTGATAGACGTTGATGCACACGGCGTGACGCCCGCTGTGGCCAGGAGGGGGGTAGGCCATGAGCGCACCAGGGGTTACCACCGCCGCCGCTCTGGACGAGGTGCACATTCTGTGGACCTCGGAGGGGATGAGCTGCGACGGGGACACGGTCTCGGTGACCGCCGCGACGCTGCCGAGCATCGAGGACGTCGTGCTCGGCCTCGTCCCCGGCCTGCCCAAGGTCCACCTGCACAACAAGGTCCTGGCCCAGCAGGTGGGCGACGAGTTCATGGCGGCCTTCCACCGGGCCGCACGGGACGAGCTCGGCCCGTTCATCTTCGTCGTCGAGGGATCGATCCCCAACGAGAAGATCAACGGCGAGGGCTACTGGACGTCCATGGGCAACGACCCCGTGACGGGTGAGCCCATCACGGTCAACGAGTGGATCGACCGGCTCGCGCCGAGGGCGTGGGCGGTCGTCGCGGCCGGCACCTGCGCCACGTACGGGGGCATCCACGCCATGGCGGGGAACCCGACGGGATGCATGGGCCTCGCCGACTATCTCGGCAAGGACTTCCGCTCGGCCGGCGGGCTCCCCATCGTCAACGTGCCCGGCTGCCCGGTGCAGCCGGACAACTTCATGGAGACCCTGACCTGGCTGCTCTACCAGGCCGCCGGGATGGCCCCCATGATCCCGCTCGACGAGCAACTCCGGCCGACGTGGCTCTTCGGCAAGACGGTGCACGAGGGGTGCGACCGGGCCGGCTACTACGAGCAGGGCGACTTCGCCAAGGACTACAACTCGCCGAAGTGCCAGGTGCGGATCGGCTGCTGGGGCCCGGTGGTCAACTGCAACGTCCCCAAGCGCGGCTGGATGGACGGGATCGGCGGCTGCCCCAACGTCGGCGGCATCTGCATCGGCTGCACCATGCCGGGCTTCCCGGACAAGTTCATGCCCTTCATGGACGAGCCGCCCGGCGGGACCGTGTCCTCGGCCATGTCCAGCGCGTACGGCGGGATGATCCGCAGGCTGCGCGGGATCACGAACACGACGGTCAACGAGGAGCCCCGCTGGCGCCACAACCGTCCGAAGCTCACGAGCGGGTACGCCCCGCGCTGGCCGCAACGGTAGTAGAGGGGAACGACACGGTGGCAATCCGATCGCAGAAGGCGCCGGAGGACCAGCGGACGCTGGTCGACATGTCCTGGGACCCGATCACCAGGATCATCGGCAACCTCGGCATCTACACGAAGATCGACTTCAGCAACAAGGAAGTCGTGGAGTGCAAGAGCACGTCGTCGCTCTTCCGTGGCTACAGCGTGTTCATGCGCGGCAAGGACCCGCGCGACTCGCACTTCATCACCAGCCGGATCTGCGGCATCTGCGGCGACAACCACGCCACCTGTTCCGTCTACGCGCAGAACATGGCCTACGGCATCAAGACCCCGCCGCTGGGGGAGATGATCGTCAACCTCGGCGAGGCCGCCGAGTACATGTTCGACCACACGATCTTCCAGGACAACCTGGTGTTCGTCGACTTCTGCGAGCAGATGGTCAAGGAGACGAACCCCAGTCTGCTCCGCAGGGCGGAGACGACCGAGGCGCCGCGCGGCCACATCCACGGCTACCGCACGATCGCCGACATCATGCGCGCCTTCAACCCGTTCACCGGGGCGGCGTACCGCGAGGCGCTGCAGATGAGCCGGCTCACCCGCGAGATGTTCTGCCTGATGGAGGGGCGGCACGTGCACCCGTCCACCCTCTATCCCGGAGGTGTGGGGACGGTCGCGACGCCCCAGGTGTTCACCGACTACCTGGTGCGGCTGCTGCGGGCGCTGGACTTCATCAAGAAGGCCGTCCCGATGAACGACGACATCTTCGACTTCTTCTACGAGGCCATGCCGGGTTACGAGGAGGTCGGGCGGCGCCGCGTCATGCTCGGCTGCTGGGGCGCCTTCCAGGACCCCGACGTGGTGGACTACGACTACCGCACCATGAACGACTGGGGCCGGTCGATGTTCGTGACCCCCGGCATCGTCCTGGACGGCCAGCTCCTGACGACGAACCTGGTGGACATCAACCTCGGCATCCGCATCCTGCTGGGCAGCTCGTACTACGACGACTGGGAGGGCGAGGAGACGTTCGTCACCCACGACCCGCTCGGCAACCCGGTCGACCAGCGCCACCCGTGGAACCAGACGACGCTCCCCCGGCCGCAGAAGCGCGACCTGGAGAACGGCAACTACAGCTGGGTCATGAGCCCCCGCTGGTACGACTCCCGCAGCGGCGACTACCTCGCGCTGGACACCGGGGGCGGCCCCATCGCCCGGCTCTGGACCACCGCCCTCGCCGGTCTCGTCGACACGGGCACGGTGAAGGCGACCGGCCACAGCGTGCAGATCAACCTCCCCAAGAGCGCGGCGATGCCCGAGATGCAGTTCGAGTGGAAGATCCCGCAGTGGTCCAACACCATCGAACGGGACCGCGCCCGCGTGTACTTCATCGCGTACGCGGCGGCGATGGCGGTCCACTTCGTGGAGCAGGCGCTGGGCGAGGTCAGGGCGGGGCGGACGAAGGTCTTCACGGACTTCGACGTCCCCGAGGACGGGATCGGCTGCGGCTTCCACGAGGCGGTCCGCGGCGTCCTGTCGCACCACATGGTGATCCGCGACGGGAAGATCGCGAACTACCACCCGTATCCGCCGACGCCGTGGAACGCCAGCCCCCGGGACATCTACGGGACGCCGGGGCCGTACGAGGACGCCGTGCAGGGCATGCACATCTTCGAGGAGAACGGCCCGGAGAATTTCAAGGGCATCGACATCATGCGCACGGTGCGCAGCTTCGACCCGTGCCTGCCCTGCGGTGTGCACATGTACCTCGGCGACGGACAGGTGATCAGAAAGGTCCACTCCCCCACACTCGGCACGAGCGTCTCGGGCTGAGGTGGGGACGATGTCACCGCACACCCCGCTGAACGACGACGAGGCGGCCGACCGCGCGCACCGCGTGGAGGCCCTGCTGGAACGGGTCGAGTCGATGACCGACCCGGACGCCAGGGCCACGGTCACGGAGCTCCTCCAGCCGCTCCTGGAGTTGTACGGCGAGGGCCTGTCCCGGATCATGGCGGCGGCCGCGGCCGTGAGCGGTACCACGCTTGTCGACACGCTGGCGGCCGACGAACTGGTCGCGCACCTGCTCCTGCTCCACGGCCTGCACCCGTCGGACGCGGAGACCCGCGTCCGGGAGGCGGTGGAGCGGGCCGCCCCGCAGCTCGGCGGAGCCACCGCCGAGCTGGTGGGCGTCGAGGGCGGTGTGGCGCGGGTCCGCCTGCGCGGGCGCGGCGGATGCCGCTCCTCGGCTCCGGCCATGCGCGCCACGCTGGAGGAGGCGATCCGCGACGCCGCGCCGGAGGTCGCGCGGGTCGAGGTCGAGGAGGCCGCACCGCCGCCGGCCGTGATCCCCGCCGACAGCCTGCTGCGGGGCCGTACCGGCGCCCGGACGTCGTGAGGCGGGGCACCATGGAGCGACGTATCACGATGGGCGCCCTGCGCAGGTACCTCGTCCAGCCGCCGGCGGCCCCGTCCCCGGCGGAGCCCGACCGGTCAGGGCGGGATCAGTCCGGGCGGGATCAGTCCGGCCGGGACTCCTCGGAACGGTGCGACCTGTGCGCCGTTCCTGTCGCCGACGGTCACCGGCACCTGGTCGACCTGTCCAGCCGCGAGCTCCGCTGCGCCTGCCGGCCCTGCGCGACGCTGTTCGACCGGGCCGAGGAGAGCGGGCAGCGGTACCGCGCCGTCCCCGACCGGCGTTGGTACCTCCGCGGCTTCGCCCTGGACGACGCGGCCTGGGACGGCCTGAACATCCCCGTCCAGATGGCCTTCTTCTTCCATAACTCGACGGCGCGGCGGGCCGTGCTCCTCTATCCCAGCCCGGGAGGCCCCGTCGAGTCCCCGCTGGCCCGGCCGACCTGGGCGCGGCTGGAGGCGGCCAACCCGGTGCTCGGCGGTCTGGCCCCCGACGTGGAGGCACTGCTGGTCAACCGGACGGGCGACGCGCGCGACCACTGGCTCGTGCCGATCGACGACTGCTACGCGCTGGTGGGCCTGATCCGCACGCACTGGAAGGGCCTGGCCGGCGGGCCGGACGTCTGGCGCGAGATCGGCGGCTTCTTCGCCGACCTGCGCCGGCGGTCCAGGTCCGTGGACGCCGCCGGCGGCGGCACGCACGACGGGAACCGACCGGAAGGAGCCCGGAGATGATGAAGACCAAGGCGGAGGGCGGCACGAAGACCAGGAAGGGGAAGGCGGCCGAGCCGATCAGGACGGGACGCGCCATGATCCGGCCGGACGCCACCGCGCACCTCAAGGGGGTTAGGGAGGGCAACACGAAGGGGCACTACGCCCACCAGAAGGGCCACCTCCCGGACGGGCGCTCGACGGCCGCCAGGTCCACCGGCATCAATCCGCGCGCGCACGACGCCATCGACCCGCGTATGCCGAACCTCTCACCGGCCTGAGGCGGAGGCGATCATCCGATGACGACGACGGCCTGCCCGCCCACGGTGCGGATCCTGGTCGAGGGCGTGGAGGCGGCGGAGTTCGCCGCCCTCCCGACGCTGCTGTTCCGGACGCGGCTTGACAGCGCGGGCCCCGCCGAGATCCGCTCCGTCGCCCTGCACACGCAGATCCGCATCGCGGCGGCACGCCGCTCCTACGACGCCGTCGCGGGGGAACGCCTCGCCGAGCTGTTCGGCGTACAGGAGGGCTGGGGCCGCGCGCTGCGGAGCCTGCTGTGGACGCAGACGGCGACCCAGATCCCGGCGTTCGACGGCGGGACCTGCGTGACCGAGATCCCGGTGACCTGCACGTACGACTTCGAGGTGGTGGCGGCCAAGTACTTCCACGCCCTGCCGGACGGGCAGGTCCCGTTGGAGTTCCACTTCAGCGGCACGATCTTCTATCTCGATGAGGGACGGCTGCAGGCGGCGCGGATCCCCTGGGACACCGAGGCCGAGTTCGCCATGCCGGTGAGCGTCTGGAAGGACCTGATGGACCACTACTTTCCCGGCAGCGCCTGGCTGCGCCTGGACCGCGCGGTCTTCGACCGGCTGTACGCCTACCGGGTGGGCAACACGCTCACCGGCTGGGACGACGTGATGTCGGCCCTGCTCGAGGGGCGGTGACCGAGCCGTGGACCCGGTGAAGCAGCAGGCGAAGCAGCAGGTGGAGGACCCGGTACGGCGGATCGCCCAGGCGGTGCTGTACGAGGGCTACCTGCTGTGGCCCTACCGGCAGTCGGCGCTGAAGAACCGGCACCGCTGGACGCTCGGCGGGATCCACCCGCGCGCGTACGGCACGGCCGGGGGCGACGCGTGGTACGCCCAGACGCAGTGCCTGGTCGAGGCGGCGCCCGAGGACACCGTCGACGTCGAGGTGCGCTTCCTGCACGCGGTCGCGTACGACCCGGCCCGGCCGCGCGAGGACGGGAACGGGACCCGGCTGGAACCGGTGCCGGAGCTGATGGCCGGCGACCGGCGGCATCTCCCGCGCGAGGAGGCGACCGAGCGCGAGGTGCCGGTGTGCGACCTCCGCCTCGGGGCCCTCGTGGAGCATCCCCATCGTGTGCCGATCGACGTTCCCGCGGGCCGCGAGGTCGAGTGGCTGTCGGATCCGTCCGGACGCCGGGTCGGGGCGATCGTCCGCACCTGGAGGAAGGTGCGCGGCGAGGTGGAGATCCGCGCGGAGCGGTCGGCGCCCGGGGTGTTCCGGCTCACCGTCCTGGTGGTCAACACCAGCGGCTGGGAGGGTGACGACCGCGAGGAGGCGATGAGACGGACGCTCCTGTCCTGCCACACGGTGCTGCGCGCCCACGGCGACGGCGGGTTCGTGTCGCTCATGGATCCTCCGGCCGAGCTCCGGACGGTCGCGGAGGGATGCAGGAACATCGGCGTCTGGCCCGTCCTCGTGGGACCGGAGGGAACGCGGGACACGATGTTGTCGGCGCCGATCATCCTGTACGACCACCCGGAGATCGCGCCGGAGAGCCCCGGCGATCTCTTCGACTCCACGGAGATCGACCAGCTGCTGACCCTGAGCGTCCTGTCGCTGACCGACGAGGAGCGCAGGGAGATCCGCGACGGCGATCCCCGGGCGCGGGAGATCCTCGACCGCTGCGCCTCGCTCACGCCGGATCAGCTCATGCGGCTGCACGGCACCCTGCGCGACGTACGGCCGGACATGCGGCCGGACATGCGGCCGATGACCGGGGAGGGGCCGGGAACGTGAACATGGACTTCTGGACGCGCATGGAGGGGCGGGGACCGGACGCGGTGGTCGTGGACGGCGTGTCCGTCGGCCCCGGCAGCCGGGTGCGGCTGCGGCCGCGCTCGTCCCGCGCGGACATCTTCGACCTCGCGCTCGACGGGCGGGTCGCCGTCGTCGAGGCGGTCGAGCAGGACGAGGACGGCACGCCGCACCTCGCGGTCACCCTGGAGGACGACCCCGGCCGCGACCTCGGAGAGGCGCGGCTGCCCGGTCACCGGTTCTTCTACGCGCCGGAGGAGGTCGAGCCGCTGGCCGCCGATCCCGGCGCGGAGCGGCCGGTGCGCGTCCTCGTCGCCGGGATCGGCAACATCTTCCTCGGCGACGACGGCTTCGGAGTCGAGGTCGTCCGCCGCCTGGACCAGGTCGAGGTGCCGGCGGGCGTGGACGTCGTGGACTTCGGGATCCGCGGCATGGACCTGGCCTACGCGCTGCAACGGGACTACGCCGCCGTGCTCTTCGTGGACGCCGCGCCGCGCGGTGAGGCTCCCGGGACGCTGACGCTGCTGGAGCCGCGGCTCTCGGACGAGGGGGGCGTCCCGGTGGAGACCCACGGCATGGACCCGGTGCAGGTCCTGCGCCTCGCCCGCGAACTCGGCCGGGTCCCTCCGCGCGTGCTCGTCCTGTGCTGCGAGCCGACGTCCGTACTGCGGGGCACGCCCGACGAGGACGTTGTGGTCGAGCTCAGCCCCCCGGTACGCGCGGCGGCCGGCGAGGCCGCGCGCATGGTCGTGTCGGTGGTCGCGGACCTGATCGCGGAGGGCGGCGGGCCGGGTCCTGACGAGCACCCGGGAGAGTACCCGGGGGAACGGAGCGTGCGGCGATGAGGAAGCTCAAGGTGACCGCGGTGGTCCTGACCTGCGTCATGGTCACGCTGGTCGTCATGCAGTGGCCGGACATCCGCCGCTACATCAAGATGAAGCGGATGTAGCGGAGCCGGGTGTCATCCCTCCGCTGTCACCGTTCCACCTCGCCGGCCTCGTGCGGGTGGCGGTTGTCGAAGAGCGGAGCCAGCCTGCGCATGTAGTAGTCGAGCCTCCTGCGCGTCTCCTCCAGCGTGCCCAGCCAGCTCAGCAGCTCCGCCCGCCCCTTGGCGGTGAGCCGGTAGATGCGTCGCGCCGGGCCCGCGCCGGAGGGCACCCAGTCGGAGCACAGGCATCCGTGATGTTCCAGCGAGCGCAGGGTCCGGTAGACGGTGCTCGTGTCTCCGTCGGTGATGCCGAGGGGACGCAGCCGCTGGACGAGTTCGTAGCCGTGGTCCGGACGCTCGCCGAGGAGCAGCAGCAGGCAGGGGCTCAGAAGGTTCCTCGGCTCGAAACCGCTCACTCCGGATCACCGTTCCTGGCTGCTCGGCAAGGGATGGCCGGTCCGGGAATTCGAGCGGACTCGATTTCCGGGATCGGCGTGTGGATACCCGGAAGGCGATGGCCCCGCACACCGAGCTATATATCCGGATTTATAGCCTTTTCCAAGGCATCCCCGTCATTACGCAAACCGCCGGGGTCGCCCGCTTTCCCGAGCGAAGCGATTCACAGCGACCGGGACCAGGGGTTTTCGCGGAACGCGGCGGTCCGGCGGTGAACATCTGGTGGGTGCGCGTTCCTGCGACCGGAAAATCCCGTTCGTAACCGGCAGGAGCGGAGTTAAACCTGCCTTTACCCGATGCTCGCCGATCGCTGAATAAGCGCTAACTAATCTGGCGCAGATGATTCCGCCGAGCCAGGTGAGACACCTGCGCCGGTTGTGACGGGGAGAAATACGATGAATCAGCTTATGGAGACCGCCACACGGGGTGGCGCCTCCTCGCGAGCGCCGGGCCGGCCCTCCCGGAAGGGCGCCAGGGCGTGGATGGCCTCACGCCGTTGGCACCTGACGCTCGCCGCGGTGGCCGTCTGCTACTCGACGATCCAGCTCCTGGTGACGGTCAGGGTGGGGCTGGGCTGGGACGAGAGCATCTACGTCAGCCAGGTCACCCCGGGCATTCCCCCGGCCTGGTTCAGCGCGCCGCGCGCCCGGGGCGTCCCCCTGCTGGTCGCGCCGGTGACGATGTTCACCTCCTCGGTCACCGTCATCCGCGTCTATCTCAGCCTGCTGTCGGGTCTCGGGCTGTTCCTCGCCTACCTCCCCTGGGTGCGGCTGCGCCCGGGCGCCGCCGTACCCGCCGCCGCGGCCCTGTTCGCCGGGCTGTGGACGGCGCTGTTCTACGGCGGCGAGGCGATGCCGAACATCTGGGTCGCCTTCTGCGCGGTCGGCGGTGCCGGCCTCTTCTGCATGGCCAAGCGCAAGGGGGCCCTCGTGGGCGTCGCGCTCGCCTTCGCACTCGCGTCGCTGGTCCGCCCGACGGACGCGTCGTGGCTGGCGCTCCCCCTCGTGGCGTACGGGCTGGTGACCAGGCGCTTCCGCGCGGCCGTCGCCGTCGTCGCGGGGCTCGCGGTCGGCTGGGGCGAGTGGCTCGTCGAGGCGGCGCTGAACTACCACGGCCCGTTCGCGCGGCTCGCCGCCGCCGGCGCGAAGAACGAGGCCGGGCTCCACTTCAGCCTGGGCGAGCATCTCCGCGCTCTGGACGGTCCCGTCCTGTGCAGGTTCGGTCACCCCTGCGGTGACTTCCCGCTGGCGCACGTCGCCTGGTTCGCCGCGATCCCGGTCCTCACGGCGGTCGGCCTGTGGGCCATACGCAAGCCCGCGCGGCGGCGGCCTCTGCTCATCGCCACCGCCTCGGGTACCGCGCTCGCCCTGTCGTACATCTTCACGATCGGGTACGCCGCGCCGCGCTTCCTCCTGCCGGTCTACGCGCTGCTGTCGCTGCCCGTGGCCTGCGGTCTGGCCTCGGTCGCCCGGGTGCGGATCGGCCGCGTGCTGGTCGCGGTCGCGATGATCGCGTTCTTCGCGCTCCAGGGCGGCACGCTGCTCCAGCGGGCCGAGATCGAGGGCGCCGCGCGGGAGCCCGACCGCCTCGCCGCCGAAGCCCTGCGGGGTCTCGGCATCACGACGCCCTGCTTCCTGTACGGCCACGCGGCCATCCAGGTGGGGTACCTGACCGGCTGCGGCATGAGGGGGATCACCACGAACTACGGCGGGTACGAGCTTCCCCGGCAGATCGACGCGGCGCTCGTCCGCAAGGAGTGGGTCGGCGTCATCAGCAACAGGAGGGACACGCCGGCCGGGTTCCTCGCGTCCTGGCACCGCGTGCCGCTCATCACGACGGGCGACCAGCGGTGGTACCTCTACCGGCCGCCGTCGGCCCGATAGCGGGGAACGGCGGCCGGTCCGAGACGGTCGGATCAGAGGCGCTCGATGATGGTGACGTTCGCCTGGCCGCCGCCCTCGCACATGGTCTGCATGCCGTAGCGGCCGCCGGTGCGCTCCAGCTCGTGCAGCAGCGTGATCATGAGCCGGGCCCCGGTGGCGCCGAGGGGGTGGCCGAGGGCGATCGCGCCGCCGTTGGGGTTGACGCGCTCGGGGTCGGCGCCGGTCTCCTTCAGCCAGGCCAGCACGACCGAGGCGAACGCCTCGTTGATCTCGACCAGGTCCATGTCGCCGATCTGCATGCCGGTCTTCTTCAGCGCGTACGCCGTGGCGGGGATCGGCGCGGACAGCATGCGGATGGGGTCCTCACCGCGCGCGGACAGGTGGTGGATGCGGGCGCGGGGGCGCAGGCCGTGCGTCCGCACGGCCTCCTCGGAGGCGATGAGGAGGGCGGCGGCGCCGTCGGAGATCTGCGAGGCCACCGCGGCGGTCAGCCGGCCGCCGTCCTCCAGGGTCTTCAGCCCCGCCATCTTCTCGAGCGTGGTGTCGCGGCGCGGGCCCTCGTCGTGCTCGACGCCCTCGATGGGCTCGATCTCCCTGGCGAAACGTCCCTCGTCGATGGCCCTGATCGCGCGCTGGTGCGACTGGAAGGCGAACGCCTCCATGTCCTCCCGCGAGATGTCCCAGTCCCTGGCGATCATCTCGGCGCCGCGGAACTGCGACACGTCCTGCTTGCCGTACCTGGCCTGCCAGCCGCGCGAGCCGACGTACGGGCCCTCGGTGAGGCCGAGCGAGTCGGCGGCGCCGCGCGAGGCGAAGGCGATCGGGATCTGCGACATGTTCTGCACGCCGCCCGCGACCACGAGGTCGGAGGTGCCGGACATGACGGCCTGCGCGGCGAAGTGCAGCGCCTGCTGGGACGAGCCGCACTGCCGGTCGACGGTGACGCCGGGGACCTCCTCGGGCAGCCCGGCGGCCAGCCAGCAGGTGCGCGCGATGTCGCCGGCCTGCGGTCCGACCGTGTCGAGGCAGCCGAAGACCACGTCCTCCACTGCCGACGGGTCCACGCCGGAGCGGGCCATCAGCGCGTTCAGCGCGTGCGCGCCCAGGTCGGCCGGGTGCACGCCGGACAGGCCGCCGTTCCGCTTGCCCACGGGGGTGCGCACCGCTTCGACGATGTATGCCTCCGCCATCAGAACTCCTTAGGTTGAAGGATCCCTTCCAGGACCATCGCGAGGTACTGCCTGGCGATCTCGTCCGCGGACAGGGGGCCGTCGTTCCGGTACCAGCTCGCGGCCACCCAGACGGTGTCGCGGATGAACCGGTAGATGAGGCCGGTGTCGAGGTCGGCGCGGAGCTCGCCGTCCAGGACGCCCCGGTCCAGCACCGACAACCACACCTCCCTGAACCGCTGCTGGCTGTCCAGCAGGTACGAGAAACGCGGATTTGTCGTCAGATGTTTTGATTCGTTCTGATAAATCACGACTGCGGGGCGATGGTGGTCGATCGTCTGGAACGACGCGCCGATCAGCGCCCGGAAGGTCTCGCGCGCGCCGAGACCCGCGTCGAGCACCTCCTCGTAGGCCGCCCACATGTCGGTGAGGAAGGCCGAGAGGATCTCGTCGGCCATCGACTCCTTGGAGTCGAAGTGGTAGTAGAGGCTGCCGCCGAGAATACCCGCCGCGTCGGCCACCTCACGGACCGTGGTGACGGCGTATCCCCGCAAGGCGAAGACCTCGGCCGCCGCCGCGAGCAGCTCGGCCCGCCGCTCGGCCCGCGCGGCCGCGGTGCTCGCGGAGTCTCGGCGACGTGGACTCATGGAACGAGTGACCCTTTCAGGGGTGCTGGCTGGACACGGAGACGACCTCTCCGGTCATGTACGAGGAGTAGTCGCTGGCGAGGAAGACCATCACGTTGGCGACCTCCCACGGCTCGGCGTACCGGCCGAGCGCCTCCTTCCTGGTGAGCTCGTCCAGCAGCTCCTCCGTGGTCACCTTGGCCAGGAAGGGGTGCATGGCCAGCGAGGGCGCCACGGCGTTGATCCGCACGCCGTACGGCGCGGCCTCGATCGCCGCGCACCGCGTCAGCGCCATGACCCCGGCCTTGGCCGCCGCGTAGTGCGCCTGGCCCTCCTGCGCCCGCCAGCCGATCACCGAGGCGTTGTTCACGATCACGCCGCGGCCGCGCGGCTGCATGCGGGTCAGCGCGGCGCGGGTGCACCGCATGGTGCCGTTCAGCGTCACGTCGAGCACCCGGCTCCACTGCTCGTCGGTCATCTCGACGAGCTTCGCCGTACCGCCGAGACCGGCGTTGTTGATCACCACGTCGACCGGGCCGAAGCGCTCCTCCGCGACCGAGAACAGGTGCTGCACCTGCTCCTCCGAGGTCACGTCGCAGGGCACCGCGGTCACCGAGGCGGGATCGAACTCCTTCTCCAGGGCGGCGAGGCTTTCCGACAGCCGCCGCTCGTGGGCGTCGCTGATGACCACGCGGGCGCCCTCCTCCAGCATGCGGCGGGCGCAGGCACCGCCGATGCCGGTGCCGGCCGCGGCGGTCACCACCGCCACGCGGTCACGCAGCAGACCGTGACCCGGAACATAGGACGGCTTCATCCCCGGCCCTCCTCACTGAGCTTCACATGGTTTACTCTACCAAACAATTGTTAGAAAGAATGAGGGGTCCCCGATGACCGTAGTGCGCTACGAGCGGCGCGGGCCGGTGGCGGTGGTCACCATGAACCGCCCGGAGTACCGCAACGCGCAGAACTCAGCGATGACCTATGCCCTGGACGAGGCCTTCTACCGGGCCGTCGCCGACGACGAGGTCAAGGTGATCGTGCTGGCCGGCGAGGGCAGGCACTTCTCCGCCGGGCACGACATCGGCACGCCGGAACGGGACGCGCACGTCTCGTTCGAGCGCAAGGCGGTCCTGTGGTGGGACCACGTGGGCAAGGAGGGCGCCGAGAGCCGCTTCGCCCGCGAGTCCGAGGTGTACCTCGGCATGTGCCGCCGCTGGCGCGAGATCCCCAAGCCGACGATCGCGATGGTGCAGGGCGCCTGCATCGCGGGCGGGCTCATGCTCGCCTGGGTGTGCGACCTGATCGTCGCCTCCGACGACGCGTTCTTCGCCGACCCGGTGGTGCGCATGGGCATTCCGGGCGTGGAGTACTTCGCCCACCCGTGGATGATGCCGCCGCGGATCGCCAAGGAGTTCCTCTACACCGGCGACCGGATGCCCGCCCGGCGCGCGTACGAGGTGGGCATGGTCAACCGGGTCGTCGCCCGCGACGAGCTGGAGACCGAGACCTTCGCGCTGGCGGACAAGATCGCCGCCATGCCGCGCCTCGGGCTCGCGCTGACGAAGAAGGCCGTGAACCAGGCCGAGGACCTCCAGGGCATGCACGCCGGGATGGACTCGGTGTTCGGCCTCCACCACCTCGCGCACGCGCACAACGCGGAGACCTCGGCCGACTCCCTGGCCGGGATGGACCCCAAGAGCATGAAGGCGGCCGCTGATGGATCTTGACCTGTCGTCGGTGGAACCGTTCCGGGCCGAGGTCCGGGACTGGCTGCGCGCGCACGTCCCCGCCACTCCCCTGCCCTCCCTGGAGGTCGAGGAGGGCTTCGCCGCGCACCGCGCCTGGGAGCACGAGCTCCACGAGGCGCGGCTGTCCGTCGTGTCCTGGCCCGCGCGGTACGGCGGGCGGGACGCGAGCCCGCTGGAGTGGCTGATCTTCGAGGAGGAGTACTACGCCGCCGGGGCCCCGGGACGGGTCAGCCAGAACGGCATCAACCTCCTCGCCCCGACGTTGTTCAACCACGGCACGCCCGAGCAACTCGACCGGGTCCTGCCGTCGATGGCCTCGGGCGAGGTCATCTGGGCCCAGGCGTGGTCGGAGCCGGGAGCGGGCAGCGACCTGGCCTCCCTGCGCGCCACCGCGACCCGGGTCGACGGCGGCTGGCTGCTGAACGGCCAGAAGACGTGGAGCTCCCGCGCGGCCTTCGCCGACTGGGGCTTCGGCCCGTTCCGCGCAGGTCCCGAGGCCGAGCGGCACCGCGGCCTGACCTACCTGATGTTCCCCCTGGACGCGAAGGGTGTCACCCGGCGCCCGATCGGCCGCATCGACGGAAAGCCGGCGTTCGCCGAGCTCTTCTTCGACGACGTCTTCGTGCCCGACCGGGACGTGATCGGCACGCCGGGCGAGGGCTGGCGGGTCGCGATGAGCACCACCGGCAACGAGCGCGGGCTCACGCTGCGCAGCCCCGGCCGGTTCCTCGCCGCCGCCGACCGCCTGGTCGACCTCTGGAAGGAGCACGCGGACCCCGCCGACACGGCGCTGCGCGACCGGGTGGCCGACGCCTGGATCAAGTCGCGCGCGTACCGGCTGAAGGGGTTCGAGACCATCTCGCGGACCGAGGACGTCGGCGCGGAGTCCAGCATCAACAAGATCTTCTGGTCGGAGCTCGACGTGGCGCTGCACGAGACGGCGCTCGACCTGCTCGGCCCGGACGGCGAGCTCGACGGCGAGTGGCTGGAGGGCTACGTCTTCGCCCTCGCCGGCCCGATCTACGCCGGGACGAACGAGATCCAGCGCAACGTCATCGCCGAGCGTGTGCTCGGCCTGCCCAGAGCGGGACGGTGACCGATGGCACGCGACCGTGACACTGCGACGATGTTTGCGACGATGTTCGGAAGGCAGCCGTGAAGTTCATCCTCGACGCCGAGCAGCGGCTGTTCGGCGACACCCTGCACAAGCTCCTGGCCGAGGCGGGCACGCCGGCCGTGATCCGCGACTGGTCGGCCGGAGCGCACGACTCGGGCCGCGCCCTGTGGCGCTCGCTCGCCGACGCCGGGGTCCTCGCGATCGCCGTGCCCGAGTCGGCGGGCGGCGCGGGACCGCTCCCCGTCGAGCTGGTGACCGCGTTCCACGAGCTGGGACGGCATGCCGTACCCGGGCCGTTCGCCGAGACGGTCGCCGTCGCCGCGCTGCTCGGCCACCTTCAGGACGGACCGGGCGGCGGGCCGGGCGCGGGATCGGACGCGGAGTTCGGCGCCTGGTCGGCCGGGATCGCCGAGGGGGCGACCGTCGCGTCGCTCGCGCTGCCCCCCGCCATGCCGTACGCGCTGGACGCGGACGCGGCCGACGTCGTCCTGGTGGTGGACGGCGACGAGCTGCGCGCGGGCGTGCCCGGCGAACTGCGCGCCTCCCTCGATCCGGCCCGGCGGCTGTCCTCCGTCACCGGGGGCGACGTGCTCGCGTCCGGGCCCGCCGTGCGCGCGGCGGGCGAGGCGGCGTACGACATGGGCGCGCTCGCCTGCGCCGCGCAACTCGTCGGCGTGGGCCGCGCGCTGCTGGACGTCTCGGTGGAGTACGCCACGGCGCGGCGGCAGTTCGGCCGGCCGATCGGCGAGTTCCAGGCGGTCAAGCACCACCTGGCCGACGCCCTCGTGGGCCTGGAGTACGCCCGCCCGCTGGTTCACGGCGCGGCCCTCGCGTACGGCTCGCCCGACTTCGCGCGTGACGTGTCCGCCGCGAAGGTCGCGGCGTCGGAGGCCGCGTACGCGGCGGCGAAGATCGCCCTGCAGGTGCACGGGGCGATCGGCTACACCGACGAGTACGACCCGAGCCTGTGGATCAGGAAGGCCCGCGCCCTCCACGCGGCGTGGGGCTCCCCCGCCGCCCACCGCGCCCGGGTGGTGTCCGCTCTGACCTGAGCCCGCGAGGGCGCGCGCCGCCGTCGAGGCCCCGTACCGGATCGGTGCGGGGCCTCGCGAATATCACGCTGGCCGCAATAATGCGCGTGAGGCAGTTTTATACCGTTTTGGCACCAGATATGTGACATATCATTGGATAAATGATCATTGCTGTCTAGTGTCAACGGCCGTGACCATTCATGTAGCGGTGACGGCCCAGGCGGAGCGGACACCCGACGCGATCGCCTACGTGGCCGGTGACCTGCGAATCTCCTACAAGGAGATGGATCGGCGCGCGAACCGGATCGCGCACGCGCTCCTCAGGAACGGCGTCGCCCGAGAGGAACCCGTGGGGGTGCTCCTCGACCGAGGCGAACATCTGATCCCCGCGTTGCTCGGTGTTCTCAAGGCGGGAGCGGCCTACGTGCCGCTGGACCCGGCCTATCCCCCGGACCGGCTCCGGCTCGTCGCCGCCGACAGCGGCCTGAAGTCGATGATCACGCTTCCGGGACTCGCCCACCTGCTGGAAGCGCGCGTGATCCTCGCCGGAGCCGGCGACGCGGCGGTCCCGGATACGGATCCGGGCACGGCGGTGTCGCCCGACGACCTGGCGTACGTCATCTACACGTCCGGATCGACCGGCCGGCCCAAGGGCGTGGCCGTCGAGCACCGCGGCGTGATGAACCAGCTCACCTGGATCACCGAGACGTGGACGCCCGAAACGCTGGCCGGCACGCTGGCCGCCGCGTCGATCTGCTTCGACCCCTCCGTGATGGAGATCTTCGCGCCGCTGCTGGTGGGCGGCACAGTGATCCTGGCGGACAACCTGCTCGCCCTGCCGGGCCTGCCCGCGCGCGACGAGGTGACGGTTCTCGGCGGGCCGCCCTCCGTGCTGGCCGCGTTGCTGCGCACGGGCCCGTTGCCGCCGCGTACGCGCCTGGTGCACTCGGGGGCGGAGGCGGCGTCGGCTGAGCTGATCGCCGCGATCTACCGGAACCCGCAGGTCGAGCGGGTCTTCAACCTCTACGGGCCGACCGAGTGCACCATCCAGTGCCTCGCCCACGAGGTCCCGCGCGGGGCGACCGGCGTCCCGCCGATCGGGTCGCCCATCGCCGGCGCCGTGGTGAGCGTCAGGGACGCCGACGGCGCCGAGGTCGCCGAAGGCGAGGTCGGCGAGCTGTGGGTGAGCGGCCCCGTGGTGGCGCGCGGCTACCTCGGCCGTCCCTCCGGGGGCCGCCCCGGCGAGGACCGGTTCATCGAACGCCCCGGTGCCGGGCGGATCTACCGGACCGGCGACCTGGTCAGGTTCGACGGCGGCGTCTACCACTTCGCCGGGCGGGCCGACGACCAGGTGAAGATCCGCGGCCACCGGGTGGAACTCGGCGAGATCGAACGGACCCTCGCCGCCCATCCCCGCGTGACGGCCGCCGCCGTGCTGGCGTTGCCCGACGCGGACGGCACCCGGCGGCTCGCGGGATACGTCCAGATCGACGTCCAGATCGACGTCCAGACCGGCGACCAGACCGACGTCCAGACCGGCGACGCGGCCGAGCGGGAACTGCTGGACTACCTGCGCGGGCGCCTGCCCGGCTACATGGTTCCGGACCGCCTCGCCCTCCTCGACAGGCTCCCGCTGAACCCGAACGGCAAGATCGACCGCCAGGCCCTCGGCGCCGTACGGGCCACCGCGCGCGAGGCGACGACGGCGCCCCGCGACGACCTCGAACGGCGGCTCGCCGGGATCGTCGCCGACGTGCTGGGAATCGACGCCGCGCAGGTGGGCGTGGACGACCGTTTCCCCGATCTCGGCGGGCACTCCCTCGCGGCGGCCCGCGTCGTGGCGCGGGCGGGCGCGGAACTCGGGACCGAGGTGCCGCTGCACGAGTTCCTCGCCGACCCCACGGTGGCGGCGCTGGCCGGGCGCGTACGCGCCGGATCCGGCGGGCGCGCTCCCCTCGTCCGGCACGCCGGGCGCGACCGCTATCCGCTCACCGACATGCAACGCCAGTTCTGGGCACTGCGGCAGATCGAGCCTGGGACGCGGGCCACGACGATCGCCCTACGGCTCCGCGTGCGCGGCGCCGCGACCGCGGGGCCGTTCCGATCCGCCCTCGACGGCATCGTGAGCCGCCACGAACCGCTGCGCTCCGTCATCGAGCATCACGACGGTGAGCCGGTCGCCCGCGTCCACGCCCCCGCACCCGTACGCGTGGCCGAGCACGATCTGCGCGACCTGGCGCCGGAGGCCCGCGAGGCCGAGATCCTGCGCCTCGCCGACCTGGCCGCGACGCCGTTCGACCCGGCCTCGGACGTGCCGCTGCTGCGCGCGGTTCTCGCCTGGACGGGTACGGCCGCGGCCGAGCTAATCGTCGTCACGGATCACCTCGTGTTCGACGGCTGGTCGACCCGGATCCTGATCGACGAGCTCGCGGCCGGGCTGGCCGGGTTGCCGGTCCCCGACCCGGCCCTCCAGCTCGGGGACGTGGCGGTGCGTGAGGAGGAGCGCCGGGAGGCGGCGCTTCCCCGCGAGACGGCCCACTGGCGGGAGGCGCTGGCCGACGCCGCCGTGCCGTACGACCTCCTGGGCGCGGAGCGGGCGGCGACGCACACGGGACGCCGGCTCAGGCGGCCGATCGGTCCCGCGCTCGAAACGGGGATCAGGAGGGTCGCCGCACGCCACGGCGTCACCCCCGCGGCGGTCCACCTGGCCGCGCTCGCCACCGTGATCGGCGGCCTGACCGGGCGTGCCGAGACGATGATCGGCCTGGCCGCCGCCGAACGCGACCGGCCCGGCCTGGACCGGGTCGTGGGGCCGCTGCTCGGCGTGCTCCCCGTCCCCGTACGCTTCGGCGACGATCCGGCGTTCGGGGACCTGGTGAGTGCGGCGGGCGCGGCGATCACCGGGGCGCTCGCCCACCAGGAGCAGGTCGGGTCGGCGGTCTCCGGCGCGGTGCCCCGCCCTCCCGGGGCCGGCCCCGCGCCGATCGTGCTGTCGGTGCAACCCGAGGACGTGCCCGCCGTACTGGAGGCGGGGCCGGTCCGGATCGAGCTGGTCGGCGAACTGGACTGCGGCGGCGCGGTGGCGGAGCTGACGGTCCTGGTGAACACCGGTGCCGACGGGCCGGAGCTGCTGGTCGAGTACGCCACCTCGCGCTTCGGCGCGGCCGACGCGGAACGGGTCGCCGACGCGCTGCTCCACGCGCTCGAACGCGGCCTGGACGACCCGCGCACGCCGGTCTCCGCGCTGCGCCTCGTCTCGGAGGAGGAGCGTACGGCCCTGCTCGCGGCGGGCACCGGAGCGGAGATCGACCCGCCCGCCACCATCGTGGACGCGATCATCACGCAGGATCGGCGCCGGATCGCGATCGAGGCAGCCGGAACCCGGCTGACCTACGGTGAGCTGGAGGAGATCTCCGCCAGGGTCGCGACCGGGCTCGTCGCCGCGGGCGTCACCGCGGAGGAGCCGGTCGGCGTGAGCCTGCCCCGCGATCATCACCTGCCCGCGGTCCTGCTCGGCGTGCTGCGGGCGGGCGGCGCGTACGTGCCGATGGACCCCGACCTGCCGGCCATGCGGCTGGCGGCCATCGCCGAGGACGGCGGCGTACGGCGGGTGCTCGCCCTCGGCGAGGAGGCGCACGCCGCGGTCGCGCCGATCGGCGGCGTGACGGTCCTCGACGCGGAGGCGCTGATGGCGGTGCCTCGCGGCGAGATCCCGGAGGCCGACCCCGGGGGACTCGCCTACGTGATCTTCACGTCGGGCTCGACCGGACGGCCGAAGGGCATCGAGATCCCCCATCGCGCGCTGGCCGCGTTCGTCGTCTCCATCCAGGCCGATCCGGGGCTGACCGGAGACGACGCCGTGCTCGCGGTGGCTCCGATGGTGTTCGACGTCTCCGCGTTCGATTTGTGGGCCACGCTCACGGCGGGAGGGCGCGTGGTCATGGCCGACACCGCGACGGCCTTCGACGGCCGTGCCCTCGCCGAGCTGTGCGACTCGGCCGGGGTGACCCTCGTTCTCACCACGCCGAGCCGGATGCGGCTCATGGTGGAGGCGGGCTGGCGGGGCCGTCCCGAGATGCGGCTCATGGTCGGCGGCGAGCCGTTCGATCCCACGCTGGCGCGGGAGCTCCAGGCGCGGGCCGGGAAGCTCTGGAACGCGTACGGCCCGGCCGAGGTGACCGTGGCCTCCACCGTCCATCCGGTGACCGGGCCGGTCGGGGAGAGCGTGCCCATCGGGCACCCGCTCCCCGGCGAGCGCCTCTACGTCGTCGATCCGCTCGGCCGGCTGCTGCCTCCCGGGGTGCCCGGCGAGCTGTGGCTGGGCGGTCCCGGCGTCGCCCGCGGGTATCGCGGGCGTCCCGAGCTGTCCGCCGCCGCGTTCGTCCCCGAGCCCGCGTTCGTCCCCGAGCCCGCGACCGCCCCGGCGCGGCGCTACCGGTCCGGGGACATCGTGCGCTGGATCCCGGACGGCGCGGGCGGACTGGTGCTCGACTTCGTCGGCCGCAGGGACGAGCAGGTGAAGGTGCGCGGCTACCGCGTCGAGCCGGGCGAGATCGACGCGGTGCTGCGCGCCCACCCCGCCGTCGCCGATCTCGCGGTCATCGCCACGACCGGCCCCGACGCCCACCTCGTCGGGCACGTCGTCTGGCGCGGCGAGGAACGGGCCGCCGAACTGGAGGACTACGCCAGGGACCGGCTCCCCGGCTACATGGTGCCCCGCCGGTGGGCCGCGCACGCCACGCTCCCCCGCACCGTCAGCGGCAAGCTCGACCGCCGCGCCCTGGAGGACGTCGAGGTGGCGGCCGCGCCACACACGCCGCCGGAAGGCCCGATGCAGGAGTTCACCGCCGAGATCTGGCAGGAGGTGCTGCGTGCTCCCCTCGTCGGGGCCCGCGACGACTTCTTCGCGCTCGGCGGCACGTCGCTGCTGGCCACCCGGGTGACCGTCCGGCTGCGTGAGGCGCTCGCCTGCGACCTGGCCGTTCGCCTCCTGTTCGACCATCCCGTACTCGCCGACTACGCCGCCGAAGTGGAACGACTGGTCATCGCCGAGATGGCCGGACAGGAGGCTCGCTCATGACCGTCGTCTCCGGAGATGACCGGCTGCGCGCCCTGCTCGACCAGCGCATCGCGCGGGCACGCCAGACGGCGTCGGCGGGCATCCCGCGCCGTACGGACGGCGGGCCGTGGCGGCTGTCGCCCGTGCAGCGGCGGATGTGGCTCGCGTCCGAGGTGGACCGGGACAGCCCGGCCTACAACGTGCCGCTCGTGCTGCGGCTGCGCGGCGAGCTGGACGTGGACGCGCTGCGCCGGGCCGTGGTGGACGTCGTGGAGCGGCACGAGGTGCTGCGCTCGACGGTGGAGGTCCGCGACGGCGAGCCGTACGCGGTCACGGGTGACGCGGACGGGTTCGCCGTCGCCGTGGAGGACGTCGCCCCGGAGGCGCTGGAGGAGCGGCTCGCGGAGCTGGCGCGTGTGCCGTTCCGGCTGGCGGAGGAGCGTCCGCTGCGGGCGGCGATCCTCGCCACCGGTCCCCGCGAGCACGTGCTGGTCCTGCTCATGCACCACATCGCGATCGACGCGTGGGCGCAGCCGCTGCTGGTCGACGACCTCGCCGCGCTGTACCGCTTCCGCGCCGGGACCGGGCCCGCGCTCGACCCGCCGTCGCTGGGTTACCCCGACGTGGCCGCGTGGTCGAACGCCCGAGCCGAGTCCCCGCGGACGGAGCGGACGCTCGATTGGTGGGAGGACTACCTCGCCGGGCTGGAACCGGTGCCCGGCCTGCCACCGGACCGTACGGCGGTCTCCGGTAGCCCGGGAGCCGGAGGATCCACGACGTCGCCGGGATGGCACGCCGGGGTGGCGGACGTCGCCGTCGCCCCCGAGACCGCCGCGCGGCTGCGCGCGCTGGCCGCGGAGAGCGGAGCGACGGTGTTCATGGTGCTCCTGGCGGCGCTCCAGGCGACGCTGGCACGCGTGTCCGGCGCCTCCGGCGTCACCTCTGACGTGACGGTGGGCGTGCCGGAGTCGGGCCGCCGGCATCAGGACACCGAGTCCATGGTCGGCTGCCTGGTCGAGACCCTGGTCATCCGCGACCGAGTCGACGGCGACCTCAGCGGCAGGGACCTGGTCGGGCGGGCCCGCGCCCGTGCTCTCGACGTCTTCGGCCACGCCGACGTGCCGTTCGACCGTGTGGTGGAGCGGGTGCGCCCGCACCGGTCCGGTACGGCGGCGCCGCTGTTCGACGTGCTGCTCAACGTCTACGACGCTCCCGCGGAGGTCACCGGCTTCCCCGGGCTGACTGCCGAGACGATCGAGGTGCCGCCCTTCGCCGCGAAGTTCGACCAGGCGTGGACCTTCCTCGACGACGGCACCGCCCTGCACGGCAGCCTGACCTACCGCACCGACCTGTACGAGCCGGACACGGCGGCCCGCCTCGCGGGCTGGTTCGGCGCCCTGCTCGCCCAGCTCGTCGCGGATCCGGAGCGCCCCGTGGGCGAGCTGGAGCTCGAACCCGGCGTCGATCCCGCCCTCTCCGAACCTGATCCGCCCGTGCTCGGCGAACCGACTCTGCACGGGCGGGTCACCGCGCAGGCGGCCCGCACCCCTTCGGCCACGGCCGTCGTGGCGGCGGACGGCACGCTCACCTACGCGGAGCTGGACGAGCGCGCGAGCGGTCTCGCCGGCCGGTTGCGTGAGGCGGGCGTCGTGCGCGGGGACCGGGTGGCGCTCCTGATGGAACGGACCCGGGACCTGCCCGTGGCCCTGCTCGGCGTGCTCAGGGCCGGGGCGGCCTACGTCCCGATCGACGACGCCGCGCCCACCGACCGGATCGCCGCCGTCGTGTCCGCAGGCGGAGTCCGCGTCGCGGTCTGCGCCCCCGAACTCGCGGACCGGCTGCCCGCCGGCGTCACCGTGATCACGCCCGGCGATGCCGCGCACGGATCCGCGCACGACCCGGTCGCGAACGACGCGAGCCGCGACCGGGACGGCGACGGCGACGGCGACGGCGACGGCGACGGCAGCAACAGCAGCGACCACGGCGCGGGCGGCGCGGCCCGGCCGGACGACCTCGCTTATGTGATCTTCACATCCGGCTCGACCGGTACGCCCAAGGGTGTGGCGGTCGAGCATCGCCAGGTGGCCGCCTATCTCGACGCGGTGCTTTCCCAGATCGGACGGGACGGCACGACGCCCCGCTCGTACGCGCTCGTCTCGACGATCGCCGCCGACCTCGGCCTCCTGAACGTCTTCGGCGCGCTGACCACGGGCGCGGCACTGCACCTGCTCGGCAGGGAGACCGCGGTCGATCCGGAGGCGTACGCGGACTGGCTGCGCCGGTACGACGTGGACGCGGTGAAATGCGTGCCCAGCCAGCTCGAACTGCTGGCGGCGCACGGCGATCTCGCCGCGGTGCTTCCCCGCCGCCTGCTCGTGCTCGCCGGCGAGGCCACGCCCTGGACCCTGGTCGACCGGATCGCGGAGGTACGGCCCGATCTGGAGGTCCAGATCCACTACGGTCCGACGGAGACGACGATCTCGGTACTCGGATGCGTGGCCGCGACGACCCCGCGTACGGGATCCGTGGTGCCGCTCGGCACGCCCTTCCCGGGAGTGCGCTGCTTCGTCGCCGACGCGGCCGGGCGTGCCCTGCCGTACGGGGTGGCGGGCGAGTTGTGGATCGGCGGCCCGCAGGTCGCGCGGGGATATCTGGGCGCCTCCGGCGACGCCCGTTACGCGGACCGCGCCGACGGCCGTCACTACCGGTCCGGCGACCGGGTGCGGATCACCCGCGACGGGTTCGTGGAGTTCCTCGGCCGCGTCGACGACCAGGTGAAGATCAGGGGATACCGGGTCGAGCCGGGCGAGGTCGCCGCCACCTGCCGGTCACTGCCCGGCGTGGCGGAGGCCGTGGTCCTCCCGACGGGAGAAGGCACGGCACGGAGGCTGGCCGCGTGGCTGGTCCCCCGGTCGGACGCCGCCGTCACCGACACCGACACCGTCACCGTTGACGGCGTACGCGCGGCGCTGCGGCGCGTGCTGCCGGACTACATGGTGCCGTCGACGATCACGCTCATGGACGCGCTGCCGCTGAACGCCAACGGCAAGGTGGACCGGACCCGGCTGCTCGACCTGCTCGACCTGGCCGCTGCCGACCCGTACGGCGGTTTCGGGGCGGGTGGTGTCGGGCCGGGCGACGGAGGACCCGCGCCCGAGACGGGCACCGAACGGCTGATCGCGGACATCTGGGCCGAGTTGCTCGGAGTGCGCGGGACCGGCCCGATCGCGATCAGCGCGGACGCGATCGGCGTGAACGCGGACTTCTTCGCGCTGGGCGGCGACTCCTTCACCGCCGTGCGCGTGGCCGGGCGGCTCACCGCCGGGCTCGGGACCACGGTCCCGCTGCGGCTGCTCTTCGAGCGTCCGGTGCTCGCCGACCTGGCCGCCGGGCTGGACGCGTTGCCCCGGAGCGAGGCGGCTCCGGCGGCCGTCGCGATCCCCCGGCGGGCGGGCACCGGCCCGGTCCCGCTGTCCCCGGTCCAGCGCCAGATGTGGCTGGCCGGAGAGGTGGACCCGGACAGCGCGGCCTACAACGTGCCGGTCGTGATCCGCCTCGCCGGCGACCTCGACGTGGAGGCGCTGCGGCTCGCCGTCGTGGACCTGGCCGAGCGGCACGAGGTGCTGCGCTCGACCGTCGAGGTACGCGACGCGGAGCCGTACGCGGTGACCGGTCCCGCGTCCCGGGTCACCGTGGACCTGATCACGGACCTGTTCACGGACCTGATCACGGACCCGATCACGGGCCCGGAGGATCGCGGCCCCGGCGAGGACCGGGTGGAGCGGCGGCTCGCGGAGCTGGCGACGCGGCCGTTCCGGCTGGAGGAGGAATACCCGCTGCGGGCCTCGATCCTCGCCACCGGCCCGCGCGAGCACGTGCTCGCGCTCGTCCTTCACCACATCGCCAGCGATGCCTGGTCGCGCGGCGTCCTCCTCCGGGACCTCGCCGACCTCTACGCGGCCCGTACGGGAGCCCGGCCCGCTCCCCCGGCCCTCGACCGCCAGTTCGCGGACGTCTCGGAATGGCAGCGGCTGGCCACCGAAGCCGCGGACCCCGGCTGGTGGGCGGCCGAACTGGACGGGATGCCAGTCGAGATCGCGCTTCCCGTGGACCGCGTACGGCCCGCCGCGCCCGGCACCGGGGTGGGACTGCTCGACCTCGACCTGCCGGACGAGTTGGCCGCGCGGGTGCGGGCGCTCGCCGCCGCGAGCGGCGCGACGGTGTTCATGGTCCTGCTCGCCGGGTTGCAGGCCATGCTGGCGCGGGTGTCGGGCGGCTCCGACATCGCCGTAGGCGTGCCGGAGTCGGGTCGACGGCATCCCGAGACCGAGCGGCTGATCGGCTGCTTCCTCCAGACCCTGGTCGTCCGGACCTCGGTGGAGGACGCCCTCACCGGCAGGGACCTGGTCGAACGGGCCCGCGCGGAGACGCTGGACGCCTTCGCGCACGCGGGCGAGCCGCTCGGCGCCGGGCAGGTGCTGCCCCAGGTCCTGCTCAACGTGTACGACGCGCCGGGGCCGGTCACCGGCTTCCCCGGACTCGACGCGCACGCCGTGGAGATGAAGCCGGTCACCGCGAAGTTCGACCTGAGCTGGACCGTCCAGGACACCCGCACCGGGCTGTGGGGCGGGCTGGCCTACCGGCCCGAGTTGTTCGACGAGGCGACCGCGCGGCGGATCGCCGGTTTCTTCCTGGCGGTCCTGGACCAGCTGACCGCCGACCCCGACCGCCGGATCGGCGACCTGGACCTCGACCCGGGCGTGGACACGCTGCTGGCGGGGCCTCCCGGAACGCCGGTCGGCGGGCCGACCCTGCACGGGCGGATCTCCGCACACGCGGTACGCACACCGTCGGCGACGGCGGTCGTGGCGGCGGACGGCACGCTCGACTACGCGGAACTGGAGGAGCGCGCGGCCCTGCTCGCCCACCGCCTGCGCGAGGCGGGAGTGGAGCGAGGAGACCGGGTCGCCGTCCTGATGGAGCGCACCCGGGACCTGCCCGTGGCCATGCTCGGCGTGCTGAAGGCGGGCGCGGGTTACGTCCCGATCGACGACGCCGCGCCCGCCGACCGGATCGCGGCGATGCTCGCCACCGCCGGGGCACGCGTCGTGGTCTGCGCCGCCGATCTCGCCGCCCGGGTGCCGGAGGGCGTCGCCACCGTCCCGCCCTGGCTTCCGGACGCGGGTGCCGCCGACAGCGCCGTACCGGACGACACCGAGGTGGGGAGCGAGGTCGGGCCGGAGGATCTCGCCTATGTGATCTTCACCTCCGGCTCGACCGGTACGCCCAAGGGAGTGGCGGTCGAGCACCGGAACATCACGGCGTACCTCGACGGCATCCTGTCCCGCCTGGGCCCGGCCGGTCCGCTCGAATCCTGGGCGCTGGCGTCCACAGCCGCCGCAGACCTGGGCATCCTCAACGTCTTCGGAGCGCTGACCACGGGTGCGGCGCTGCATCTGCTGGACCGGGACACGGCGACCGACCCGCCCGCCTTCGCCGCGCACATGACCGGGCACGCGGTCGACTTCCTCAAGTGCGTGCCCAGCCACCTGGAGCTGCTGGCCTCGCACGGCGACCTGGCGGCGGTGCTGCCGCGCCGCGTGCTGGTCCTGGCGGGCGAGGCGGTCCCGTGGGCGCTGGTGGACCGCATCGCGGAGGTACGGCCCGACCTGGAGGTCCAGGTTCACTACGGTCCGACGGAGACGACCGTCGCCGTGCTCGGCTGCTCCACCGGGAACGCGCCGCGCGCGACGGCGAACGTCCCGCTGGGCCTGCCACTGCCGGAGGCGCGGTGCTTCGTGGCCGACCACGCCGGGCGTGCCCTGCCGTACGGCGTGGCGGGCGAGTTGTGGATCGGCGGCCCGCAGGTGGCGCGGGGCTACCTGGGACATCCGGAGGATCCGCGCTATGTGACGCGGGACGACGGCCGCTGGTACCGGTCGGGCGACCGGGCCCGGGTGACCTCCGAGGGATTCGTGGAGTTCCTCGGCCGGATCGACGACCAGGTGAAGATCAGGGGATACCGGGTCGAGCCGGGCGAGGTCGCCGCCACCTGCCGGTCGCTGCCCGGCGTCGCGGAGGCCGTGGTCCTCCCGGTCGGCGAGGGTACGGGGCGCCGCCTGGCCGCCTGGCTGGTCCCCACCGCGCCGGGCGCGGGTGTGCCGACCGTGGACGACGTCCGCGCGGCGCTGCGGGACGCGCTGCCCGACTACATGGTGCCGTCGGTGATCACGTTGCTTGACGCGTTCCCGCTGAACGCCAACGGCAAGGTGGACCGCACCCGGCTGACCGCGGAGCTGGGCGCGGTGAGCACGGGCGAGCGGGTGGCCGCCGCCACGGACACGGAACGGAGGCTCGCGGAGATCTGGGCGCGGCTGCTCGGCGTGGAGTCCGTCGGCGCGACCGACGACTTCTTCGCGCTCGGCGGCGACTCCTTCACCGCCGTCAAGGCCGTGCACGAGATCGACGAGGGGTTGCGGGTCATCGACCTGTTCACCCATCCGACCGTGCGCGAGCTCGCCGCCCACCTCGACGGCCGTTCCGGCGGCCAGGGTGGGCTGCTGCACCGGCTCGGCGGCCCGAAGGCGGGGGCGAAGGCGACCGCGACCGTGGTCTGCGTGCCGTACGGCGGCGGCTCGGCGGCCGTCTACCGGCCGCTGGCCGAGGCGCTGCCGGAGGGAGTGGAGCTGCTGGCGCTCGAACTGCCCGGCCACGATCCCGCCCGCCCCGACGAGGAGCCGCGGCCGCTGGAGGAGGTGGTCGAGCGGTGCGTGGCCGAGCTCGCCGCGCGGGAGACCGGGCCGATCTCGGTCTACGGACACTGTGTCGGCACGGCGCTCGCCACCGCCCTGGCCCTGCGGCTGGAGGAGACGGGCGTCCCGATCACCGGCGTGTTCCTCGGCGGCAGCTTCCCGACCGCGCGACTCCCCGGAAAGGTGTCCGCGTGGTTCAACCGGCATCTGCCCGCCGACCGCTGGTTGTCCGACCGCGCCTACCGTGACGTCCTACGGGCGATGGGCGGCCTGCCCGAGGACCTGGAGGGCGCCGCGGTCGAGACGGCCGTCAACGCGCTCAGGCACGACGCCCGCCAGGCGCAGGCGTGGTTCACCCGCCGGCTCGCCGATCCGGCGCGCCGCCGGCTGCGCGCGCCGGTGCTGGTGGTCATCGGCGGCGCCGACCGCGCGACCGAGTTGTACGAGGAGCGCTACCGGGAGTGGACGGCCTTCGCCGACCGGGTGGAGCTCGCGGTGATCCCGCACGCCGGGCACTACTTCCTGCGCCACCAGGCCGACCAGCTCGGCGGCCACCTGGCCGAAGCGCTGCGCCGCTGGGCGGAGCCGTACGAACGACCGGGCGGGCAGCCGGACGAGGACCGGCCCGCGGACCAAGACGGGAACCCGGGCGGAACCCAGGGTGGGGAACAGGGCGGGCGCGCGGTACAGGCGGCGCCGAGCCCGCGCGACCTGCGCGGCTTCTTTACCGTGGCGATCGGCCAGCTCGTGTCGATGGTCGGCAGCTCGCTCAGTTCGTTCGGCCTCGGAGTGTGGACCTTCCAGCGCAGCGGCGCGGTCTTCGACTTCGCCCTGGTCACGATGCTGGCGCTGCTGCCCTCCGTGCTGATGGGGCCGGTCGGCGGCGCGGTCGCCGACCGGTACGACCGGCGGCGGATCATGCTGGTCTGCGACGCGCTCAACGGGCTCGGCATGGCCGCCGTGGCGCTCCTGCTGTGGCTGGACCGGCTCGACTTCGTCGTGGTCTGCGGCATCGTGACGCTCACCTCGGTCGTCACGGCGTTCCACCGGCCCGCGTACCTGGCCGCGATCGCCCAACTGGTGCCGAAGCCCTACCTGCCGCAGGCCAACGCGCTGGCGCAGGCGGGTATCGGCCTGGGCAACCTGGTCGCCCCGCTGGCGGGAGGCGCGCTCGTCGCGCTCGCCGGGCTGCCCGTCGTGGTCGGCGCCGATGTGGTGACGTTCGCGGTCGCGTTCTTCTCCCTGCTCGCCGTACGGATCCCGGACCGGATGTTCCGGCGCAGGGAGGAGTCGTTCCGCGCGGCCGTGGCCGGTGGATGGCGGTTCTTCGTCCGGCGGCCCCCGCTGATGGTGATGGCCGGGTACTTCATGGTCGTCAACTACTTCACCGCGCTGACGCTCGCCGTGGTCTCGCCGATGGTGCTGTCTCTCGGGGACGCCACGGACCTGGGCGTGGTGACGGCCGTCGGCGGCCTCGGCGCGGTGCTCGGCAGCGTCGTGATGATGGTCTGGGGAGGCACCCGGCGGCTGGCCGACGGGATGGTCGGGTTCGTGGCCGTGGCGGGCCTGGCGACGGTGCTGGTCGGGCTGACCGGCGCGCTGGCGGTGATCCCGCTCGTCGCCTTCGGCCTGGCGCTGCGCTGGGGTGCCACCAGCGTGATCAACGCCCACTGGCTGTCGATCATCCAGCTCAAGGTCAGGATCGAGTTGCAGGGCCGCGTGCTGTCCACGAACCAGATGCTGGCCACCGTGATGACCCCGGTCGGGTACCTCACCGCGGCGCCGCTCACCACCTGGTCGGAGTCGCTGACGGGGGCCGCGACGGGGCCGGCCATCGGGGTGCTCCTGGGCGCGTCCGGCGTGCTCCTCTCGCTGTGGGGCGTCGCCGGGCTGCGGATCAGGCGGTTGCGCCTCATCGAGGACGAACTGCCGGACGCCCTGCCGACGGCGGTGATCAGCACCGATCTCGACGAGCTCCAGGAGGAGGCCGACCGGCACGCCCTGGCCGGGTGACCGGCGGGCGGGTCACATCGCGGTGCGGGCGGACCACAGCTCGGGGAAGACCTCCCGGCGCATCGAGCGTTCCAGCCAGCCCGCACCGCTGGACCCGCCCGTGCCGATCTTGGCGCCCATCGTCCGCCGCACCGACATCAGGTGCCGGTACCGCCACTCGGAGAACCGCTCGGACATGTCGGTGAGCGTCTCCGCCAGCTCCCACAGCTCGTCGCCGGGCCCGTGCTCGGTGTAGACGCGCACCCAGGCGGCCTCCACCACCGGGCTCGGCGTGTACGGCTCCGCACGGTCGCGGGCGAGCGTCTCGGCGGGGATCGGGTGGCCGTGCCGGGACAGCAGGGCCAGCACGGCATCGTACAGGCTCGGCGCGCGCAGCGCCTCCAGGAGTTCCCGGTAGTGCTCCGGGCTGCCCCGGTGCGGCCTCGTCAGCGGCTCCGACTTGTTGCCGAGCAGGAACTCCACGTGGCGGTACATCGCCGACTGGAATCCGGACCCCTCGCCCAGGCTGTCCCTGAAGGCGTTGAACTGGGGCGGGGTGAGCGCGCCGAGCGCCGACCAGGCGACGTTCAGCACCTCCAGGTAGCGCGTGACGCGGCGCAGGACGACGGTCGCGGCGGTGACGTCGTCCTCGTCCAGCCGCCGTACGGCGAGGCGCAGCTCGGCCCGGATCAGCCCGAAGTACAACTCCATGACCTGCGTGGTCACCAGGAAGGCGGGCTCCTCGGGGACGTCGGTCCGCGGCCGCAGCAGCGTGTGCAGGACGTCGGTGCCGACGTACTCGTCGTAGGGCGTGCCGTGTGCGAAATCCACCGTGGGCGATCTCATGTCCCCTCCTCGTTCTCTTTCAATGATCTGCGACTACGGCAAAGCATGAAATAGCATGTGAAAGGCGATATGGCCGAGATGCTTTACGATCGGAAGCCAGATCGGCCGTTCACCTTTCACCTCTGCTCATCTCTGCTCATCTCTGCTCATCTCAACGAGCTCGGCCCCCGCGAGCTCATCCACGGAGGGTGTGGTCATGGACGCGATGGACTGGGCGATCCTGGCCGAGCTGCAGGCGGACGCGCGGCTCTCCTACAGCGAGCTGTCCCGCCGGGTGCACATGTCGGCCCCCGCCGTGGCGGAGCGGGTCCGGCGGCTGGAGGAGACCGGGGTGATCTCGGGCTACCACGCCCATGTGGACCTGGCGGCGGCCGGGCGGACGGTGCGCGCGCTGATCCGCATGTCCTGCTACGGCGCGCGCTGCGTGCTCCGGGACGAGCAGGCCCTGGCCCGTCCGGAGATCCTCCAGGTGTACCGGGTCACCGGCGACACCTGCTGCCTGCTCCTGGTCGCGGTGCCGTCGATGGGCGAGTTCGAGGCGCTGATCGACCGGCTCGCGCAGTATGGCAGGCCGTCCAGCACGATGGTCCTGTCCAGCCCGGTGCCCTGGCGCCCGGTCCCCGCCCCTCCCGCCCCGCACCATCGGGATCGCCAGGACGCCGCCGAACCATGGTGAAGCCGCCTCATCGGCGGACGCTTCGGAGGATGTTCAGGGGTGAACGTTCACGGTGAGGTGTAGTGGTCCTCCTGGGCGATCCGGCGGCTGAGCAGGCGGCGCGGACCGGGGCCGACGTCCCCCAGCCGGTCGTCCAGGTTGCGCAGCGCGCATCTGTCGAGGGACAGGCAGCCGCACCCGATGCAGTCGGACAACCGGTCACGCAGGCGAACAAGCTGGTCGATGCGGGCGTCGAGCTCGGCCCGCCATTCGGTGGACAGCCGCGCCCAGTCCTCCGGGGTCGGCGTGCGGCCTTCGGGGAGCGTCTCCAGCGCCTCGGCCACGACGCGCAGAGGGATGCCGACCCGCTGCGCCACGCGGATGACCGCGACCCGGCGCAGCGTGTCCCGTGAGTAGCGGCGCTGGTTCCCTGCCGTCCTGTGGCTGGTGATGAGGCCCTTGGCCTCGTAGAAGTGCAGGGCGCTCACCGCGACGCCGGACCGCTCCGAGAGCTGCCCCACGGTGAGCTCCTTGATCTCCAGGGGGAGTTTGGGCATGTGTCGATCATACGACTTGACCTCAATATTGCTTGAGGTTCCAGGATCGACCCCATGACGACGCACGAGGAAAGACTCGACCCCGTCGGACACCATCCGGCCGGAGGGCGTGAATGGGCCGGGCTCGCCGTACTGGCGCTTCCCGCCCTGCTCGCGTCCCTGGAACTGACCGTGACGCATCTCGCGCTGCCCGCCATCGGCAGGGACCTGTCCGCGAGCAGCACCGAGCTGCTGTGGATCGTGGACGTGTACGCGTTCCTGCTCGCGGGGTCGCTCATCACCATGGGCGCGTGGGGCGACCGGATCGGACGCCGCCGTCTGCTGCTGATCGGCGCCGCCGCGTACGGCGCCGCCTCGGTGCTCGCGGCGTACGCGGCCGGCGCCCCGGCGCTGATCGCGGCCCGCGCCCTGATGGGGGTCGCCGGCTCGACCCTGATGCCGTCCACGCTGTCCCTCACCGCGACCATGTTCCGCGACCCCCGGCAACGGACGGTGGCGGTCGGGATCATCGTCGCCAGTGTCTCCGCCGGCACCGCGATCGGACCCCTGGTGGGCGGATGGCTGCTGGAACGCTACTGGTGGGGATCGGTCTTCCTGCTGGGCGTCCCGGTGATGGCGTGCCTGCTGCTCGCCGGCCCCCTCCTGCTGCCGGAACACCGCGATCCCTCGACGGGCCGGATGGACGCCGTCAGCGCGCTGTCGTCTCTCGCCGCCGTCCTGCCGGTGGTCTACGGGCTCAAGCGGATCGCGGCCGACGGCCCGGACCCGATCTCCGTACTGGCCGTCCTGGCCGGTGGCGTGATGGCGGTGCTGTTCGTGCGCAGGCAGCGTGGCCTCGCCGACCCGTTCGTCGATCCGCGCCTGTTCGCCGACCGGGCGTTCAGTACGTCGGCGGGCACCCTGGCGCTCGGCATCTTCGTGCTGTGGGGGTCGAACTACGCCGTCGCGCAGTATCTCCAGCTCGTGCACGGGCTGTCGCCGCTGGACGCGGGGCTGTGGACGGCGCCGTCCGCCGCCGGTGTCATCGCCGGGTCCATCCTGGCGCCGAGGATCGTCCGCCGGGTCCGCCCGGCGGCGGTCATCGGCGCGGGCCTGGCCGTGTCGGCCGTCGGGTACGGCATGCTCACCCAGGTGAGCGAGCCGGGCGGCCTCGGCCTGCTCGTGTCCGGGGCCGTCGTCGTCTCCGCCGGGCTGGGCCCGATGATGGCGCTGGCCACCGACATGGTCGTCGCCGCCGCGCCACGCGAGCGCGCCGGAGCCGCGGCGGCGATCTCCTCGACGGCACCCCAGCTCGGCGGGGCTCTCGGGATCGCGGTACTCGGCAGCGTCATCACCGCCGTCTACCGCGGCGAGATGTCGGAGAGCGTCCCGCCCGGTGTCCCCGCCGCCGTGGCCGCCGCCGCCCGGGACAACCTGGGCGCGGCCGTGTCCGCGGCGGGCACGTTGCCCGGCCGGTTGGGCGCCGAGACGCTCGACCTGGCCCGTGAGGCGTTCACGCATGGATTTCACCTGACCGCCACGATCAGCGCGGTGCTGATGGGCGGAGCCGCCGTCCTGGTCACGGTCCTGCTCGGACGCGCCGTCGCGGGCCGGACGTCACGGGTCCGTTGACAGCCGGGCGGCGCGGGAGAGGAGATAGCGCTGCTCGGGCAGGCTGGCCGTACGGCGTGCGGCCAGCAGGTAGCACTCACGGGCCGCGACGTGGTCCCCGGCCATCTCCAGCAGATGGGCGCGCACGGCGTGGAGGCGGTGGTGAGCGGCCATCCGATCGTCGTCCTCCAGCGTCCGCAGCAGGTCGAGCCCGGCTCGGGGCCCCTCGGTCATCGCGACGGCGACGGCGCGGTTGAGGGTGACCATCGGGTTGGGCGCGACACGTTCGAGGATCCTGTACAGCACGGCGATCTGCCGCCAGTCGGTGTCCTCCGGCTTGGGGGCGTGGACGTGCACCGCCGCGATGGCCGCCTGGAGCTGGTACGGCCCGAGCGGGGACCGGGCCATGGCATCGGTGACCAGCGCGGTGCCCTCCTCGATGGCCGCGGCGTTCCAGAGCGTACGGTCCTGCTCCTCCAGCGGTACCAGGGCGCCGTCGTCCGTGGTGCGGGCCGGGTGCCGCGCGTCGGTGAGCAGCATGAGCGCCAGCAGCCCGGCGACCTCGCCGTCGTCGGGCAGCAGCCGGCGCACCATCCTGGCCAGCCGGATCGCCTCCCCTGTCAGGTCGTGGCGGTGCAGGTCGGGGCCGGAGGTCGCCGCGTAGCCCTCGTTGAAGATCAGGTACAGCACGTGCAGCACCACGCGCAGCCGCTCGGCCCGCTCGTCCTCCGGCGGCATCCCGAACGAGGCGCCCGCGTCCCTGATCTGCTTCTTGGCCCGGCTGATACGCGGGCCCATGGTCGCCTCGGGCACGAGGAAGGCGCGGGCGATCTGCGCGGTGGTCAGGCCGCCGACGGCGCGCAGGGTCAGCGCGACCTGGGAGGCCGGAGTCAGCGCGGGATGGCAGCACAGGAACAGCAGGGTCAGCGTGTCGTCCCCGCCCGGCGGCCGCTCCTCCTCCGGTCCGGGCGCGAGATGCTCGTCGTACGGCGTGCGGGCGGCCACGGCGGCCTCCCTGTCGCGCCGCGCCTGGTCTCCGCGCATCTGGTCGATCACCCGGCGCCCGGCGACGGTGGTCATCCAGGCCTGGGCGTTGCGGGGCACCCCCTCGACCGGCCACTGCAGCGACGCGGCGAGCAGCGCCTCCTGGACGGCGTCCTCACAGGTCTCGAACTGGCCGTACCTGCGGACGAGCAGGCCGAGGACCCGCGGCGCCAGCTCGCGCAGCAGGTCCTCGATCTCCGTTGTCGTCGTCACATTTCCATTCCGGCCGAGAACATGACCGGCCGCACCTCGATGCCCATACCGGGAACCGCGGCGTCCGGGATCATGGCGGCCAACTCGATCGCCCGTTCCCTGCTCTCGCAGTCGACCAGGTAGAAGCCGGCGAGGTACTCCTTGGCCTCCAGGTACGGCCCGTCGGTCACGGCCGGGTTCCCGTCGCGGACGCGGACGACCGCGCTGGTGGACGGGTCGGCCAGCGCCTGGGTGCCGATCATCTCGCCGGACTCCTGGATCGTCTTGATGAATCCGCCGTGGCCGTTCATCACGTCCTGGCGCTCCTCCTCGGTCAGCGCGTCCCAGATCTGCGGGTTCATGTGCATGATCAACAGGAACTGCACGTCGTTCTCCTCGCTGTCGTTCGTACGACATCCGTGGTGCCCCCGATGGGCGCCCTCATAGATGAGTCGTGGCGGGCGACGCGGTTTTGACATCCCCGCGGCATCTCCCCCAGGACGACTTTCCGGCAGCTTCCGGACGTACTTCCGGGCGTGCTTCCGGGCGTGCTTCCGGACGTCCGTGCATCCATTCAACCCGGCGTCCGCCCGGGGTTTCCCGGGAACCCGCATGTCGCGCGCCAGGATCCCCGCGGCCGGGCGCAAGAATCGGCTTCCCGCTCCGACCCCCTGTGGGGGGACCGCGAATCTGCGCGGACCATTCGAGTCGACGAGGAAGGACATCTCATGCCCCATGCTCCGAAAGCGGGCTGGCGCGAATGGGCCGGACTGGCGGTGCTGACGCTGCCCACGTTGCTGGTGGCGCTGGACATCAACTCACTGTTCCTGGCCCTGCCACATCTGAGCGCGGATCTCGGCACCAGCGGCGCCGAACAGCTGTGGATCACGGACATCTACGGGTTCATGGTCGCCGGTCTCGTCGTCACGATGGGCACGCTCGGCGACCGGATCGGTCGCCGCAGGCTGCTCTTGATCGGTGGGACCGCCTTCGGCCTCGCCTCGCTGCTGGCGGCGTACTCCGTCAGCCCGGCGATGTTGATCGGCTCCCGCGCGGTCCTGGGCGTCGCGGGGGCCACCCTGATGCCCTCGACCCTGGCGCTGATCGGCAACATGTTCCGGGACGCGGCACAGCGGGGCACGGCGATCGCGGTCTGGGCGACCTGCCAGTTCGCCGGCGCCGCCCTCGGGCCCGTGCTCGGCGGGATCCTGCTGCGGCACTTCTGGTGGGGGTCGGTGTTCCTGCTGGCCGTGCCGATCATGGTCATCCTGCTGCTGGCCGGGCCGCTCCTGCTGCCCGAGTTCCGCAACCCGGACGCCGGACGGCTCGACCCGGCAAGCGTCGCCCTCTCGCTGCTCGCGATCCTGCCGATCGTGTACGGCATCAAGCAGCTCGCGGTCGGCGGCACCGGCCTGTCGGCCGTCCCGCTGTCGGCACTCACCGTGGGCGCCGTCTTCGCGGTCGTCTTCACCCGCCGCCAGATGCGGCTGCGCGACCCGCTCCTGGACCTGCGCCTGCTCGCCCGGCGCTCGTTCCGCCTGGTGCTGGTCGCGCTGGCGCTCGCCGGGGTGGTCATGGCCGGGACCGGCCTGCTGGTCACGCAGTATCTCCAGAGCGTCCTCGGATTCGACCCGGCGGAGGCGGCGCTGTGGTTCGCGCCGATGGGGCTGGCCGTGGCCCTGGGCACCATGCTGACCCCGGTGATCGTCCGGCGGATCTCCCCCACCGCCGCCATCGCCGGCGGGCTGGCACTGTCCGCGGCCGGCACGGGACTACTCGCCCTGGTCTCCGAGGTCGGCGGCGACCGGCAGGGGCCGGTACTGATCGTGGCGGGCATCGCCGTACTCGCGCTGGGCACCGGGCCGTTGTTCGCGCTCGGCACTGACATCGTGGTCGGATCGGTCCCGCCGGAGCGGGCCGGTTCCGCGGCGTCGATGTCGGAGACCAGCAACTTCCTCGGGGGAACGCTCGGCGTGGCCGTCCTCGGCACCGTCGGCGCGGCCGTCTACCGCCATCACATGTCCGGAGCCGTCCCGTCGCGGGTCCCGGCCGAGGCGGCCCAGGCCGCCCGCGAGACCGTCGCGGGCGCGAACGGCGCGGCGGCGGGCCTGCCCCCGGCGGACGCGGCCGAGCTCCTGCGCACCGCGCACGACGCGTTCACCGGCGGGCTGGTCACCGTCGGCCTGATCGGCGCGGTCCTCTTCGCCCTCCTCGCGCTCCTCATGACCCGCCTGCCCCGGCGGAGCGGTCACGACGGGGACACCGCCGACGCCGCCGAGCGCAGCGCCGTGGGCGAACCCGACGCGACCACCGGGCACGCGCGGGGCGCACACCGGGACGCCTGACGACCCGGCCGACGATCACGGTCTCCGCGCCGTTCGCGCCGAGGGGACCGGGATCGTCGGTGATGAACCGGTGGACATGCGAAGGGTCCCTGACCGAGACCGCCGCATGCGGGCTGGAGGGCCGCCGGTGGCGAACGCGCCGTGCACGGCCGAGTGCGCGGAAGTCTTGACGTGGGGACCCTCATGGCGTTTTCATTAGGAAAGTTTCCTAATGGAAATGAAGCATCGCCACATCGGCGTCACAGCAGCGGATGCACCTCGGGGTGCGCGTCCCACCAGCGTCCGAAGACGGGATTGTCGTCCACATGGTCGGTGAAAGCGGCGGCCAGGCCGCGATAGATCGCCCCGGCGGTCGCGTCGCTCAGGCGATCCCTGCGCCACGCGACGAGCAACCGGGCGACCTGCGGCTCTCCGGCGAGAGGCCGTACGACGGTCCCGTCCGGCGCGGGCCAGGAGGGATCGACCAGGCGCACCCCGTGCCCGTCCGCGACCAGCGGCCGCGCGGCTCCACTCGGGGCCTCGAAGCGTATGTCGGGTTCGAAGCCCGCCGCGCGGCACGACGCCCGCAGCGCCGCGAGGGAGCCGTCGTCGGCGCCCGGCGGACTGATCCAGGACTCGTCCTTGAGGTCGGCCAACCGGATCTCCTCGTTCCCCGACAGCGGGTGCGCGGCGGAGAGCGCGACGAATATCGGATACCGGGGGACCAGCGTCCTGCTGACGACCGGCGCCGCCAGCATGACGTCGAATCCCTCGATCACCCCGAGCAGTGCCGCGTCGAGACGGCCGTGGGTGAGCGCCTCGGCCAGCAACACCGCGGAGGGCTCGATGCGCAGTGAGATCTCGCGTCCGGGAAGCGCGTCGCCGACGCGGTTGACGATGCTCCCCACGCAGGCCACGTGCACCGATCCCAGCCGGAGGGAGCCCGCCGCGCCGGAAGCTCCGCGCAGGTCACCGAACAGCGTGTCGACCTCCGACAGCACGATCCGGGCGCGGGCGATGACCTGGTCGCCCAGCGGTGTCGGCTCCACGCCGGAGCGGCTGCGGACGAAGAGCGCGCCCCCGACGAGACTCTCGACCCGGCGCAGCAGGTTGGTCATGGCCGGCTGGGAAAGCCCCACCTGGGCAGCGGCCCTTGTCAGGCTGCCCGACTCCGCTATCGCGCAAATCATACGGAGATGCCGGATATCGAGATCCATAACCGAGAATTATGCGACAACTAATAACAGCCGGCCGGGTTCCCCGGACAAACTGCCACGTACAACTCCCCCATCCCCATCCCGCCGTTCCCTCCCCTTCTCCCTACGCTCACCGAAAGGAAGTCCGGGGACCACTCGGCCGTGGATCACGGCCATGCCCGGCGCCCGTTCCCGGGCCGCCGCGAAGGAGCGCGACATGGTCCTGACCACGGCTGATCTCCACCCCGGAACCGAGCCATGGACATCCCGGCGAACCTGAGCGACGGCGGCTTCCCCGCCTGGCCGTTGCCGCTGGACGCGACGTGCGCCGAGTTCGCACGCTCGGCCGTACGATCCGTGTACCGCGAGTTCGGCATGCCGCGCGACCTGACCTGCGACGCCACGGTGATCGCCTCAGAGATCGCCACGAACGCGCTGCTGCACGCGTACCGGGCTGAACGGACATCATCGGGGGCGGGCCGACCGGAGCTGTGGGCCTACCTGCGGCGGCACACCGGCCCGGAAATCGTGATCAAGGTGTTCGACCCCGCGCCATGGACGGGACCCGCCCGCCGCCCGCCGCGGTCGGCGCCGACGGACGCCACCGGCGGGCGCGGGCTGCACCTGGTGGACGCCCTGACCGCGGAGCACGGCGGGCGCTGGGGCATCCACCCGACACGCGGCCGTCTGGGCGCGGCGCCGAGTCCGGGAAAGGTGGTCTTCTTCACCGTTCCCCTGCCCGCCCAGGCGACGATGCCGCCGGCACTGCCGCGACCGAGGTCCCGCCGCAGGTCCGCCGAGCGGATACACACGCTGCTCACGGCCCGTGGTCTCCGGTCACACCTGGCGGCCGACCGGAGCGTGCTGCACGCCGGCGCCGGGTGGCAGGTGTGGATCCGGGAGGAGTCGATCTCCTACCACCTGCCCGGCCGCGAGATCGCGTGGCTCCCCGCGTCGGACGAGATCGAGGTCGTCGAGCGGATCGTCCGCCACAGCGAGGAGTTCACCCCGGTCTGCTCCCCCGCGGCACTCCCCCTGTAACACGGCCTCCCTCCGGCTCTTTCCCCATCGGCATTCCATTTCCGCGCAGAGGTCATGGTTGAGGAGCACGCCGATTGGCGAGCCATAACCAACAATTATGTCCGCCTTTATGGCCGCTGGTCGGATTTCGTCACCAAACTACGGGCTGCACACCCCCTTCGATCCTCCGGATGTGAAACCCCGGAGCCACGCGGCCCGCGTACGCGGAGCCCCTCACCCGAACACCCAACCTCACGCTCGTTCTTCGACACCCCCCCGGAGGTTGCACGTGAGAATCACCTCACCCCTGCGCGCGCTCAGACGACCACCGCTGCTCGCCCTCGTCCTCGGTCTGGGGCTCCTGCTCCAGCCGGCCGCGATCTCGGCGGCTCGCGCGGACGCCAGACCCGCGCCGGTCCCGGCGCTGACCGCCGACGACGGGGCCCGGCACGTTCAGCGCTCCCCGCTCCCGGTCAGGGACCGCGCGCCGCTCCCCTCGTCCACCGACCACCTGCGGCAGGACTACGACCTGCCCGAGTCCGCCCCGACACACCCCCGGCCGTCGCTGAAGTCCAGGTCGGCCACGTCGGCCAAGGCCGCCGCCGCGTGCAACGTCAGCGACTTCACCGGCCGTACCGGAAGCGCCCTCGTCCAGCAGATCACGTCCTCCACCACGGACTGCGTCAACACCCTCTTCAACCTGACCGGGGGCGACGCCGCGGCCGCGTTCCGCGAGGCACAGATGACCAGCGTCGCGTACGGCCTGCGCGACAACGCGGTGAACTACACCGGTGACAACAGCACCGGCACCGCGCAGCTCGTGCTGTACCTGCGGGCGGGCTACTACGTGCACTGGTACAACCCGTCCACCATCGGCTCGTACGGGTCGACGCTGAAGACCGCGATCCGGGCCGGCCTGGACGCGTTCTTCGGCAACTCCCACTCCTCGACGGTCAGCGACGCCAACGGCGAGGTGCTCGCCGAGGCGGTCACGCTGATCGACAGCGCCGAGGAGAACGACCGCTACCTGTACGTCGTGAAGCGGCTGCTGAGCGGCTACACCAGCGCCTACGACGCCCACTGGTGGATGCTGAACGCGGTCAACAACGTCTACACGGTGCTCTTCCGGGGCCACCAGGTGCCGGCGTTCGTCACCGCGGTCCAGGCCGACCCCAGCGTCCTGAACACGCTCGACTCCTTCGCCGTGAACCACCTCGACCTGCTCGGCACGGACCGCGCGTACCTGACCTCCAACGCGGGCCGTGAGCTCGGCCGTTTCCTGCAGCACTCCGCGCTGCTGTCCACGGTCCGGCCACTGGCCAGGGACCTCCTCCAGCGCAGCGCCATCACCGGGAGGACCGCGCCGCTGTGGGTCGGCGTGGCCGAGATGACCGACAGCTACGACAAGGCCAACTGCTCCTACTACGGCACCTGCGACCTGCAGGCGCGGCTCGCGGCTAGCATCCTGTCCATCACGTACTCGTGCGGTTCGAGTATCAAAATCCGCGCCCAGGACATGACCTCCGCGCAGCTCGCCGACTCCTGCGCCAGCCTCACCAACCAGGACGCGTACTTCCACACCCTGGTCAAGGACGGCGGCACGCCGGTCGCGAACGACAACAACACCACGATCGAGGTCTGCGTCTTCGACTCCAGCACGGACTACCAGACCTACGCCGGCGCGATGTTCGGCATCGACACCAACAACGGTGGCATGTACCTGGAGGGCGACCCGGCCGCCGCGGGCAACCAGCCGCGGTTCATCGCCTACGAGGCCGAGTGGGTACGGCCGGCGTTCCAGATCTGGAACCTCAACCACGAGTACACCCACTACCTCGACGGCCGGTTCGACATGTACGGCGACTTCAGCGCCGGCGTCACCACCCCGACCATCTGGTGGATCGAGGGGTTCGCCGAGTACGTCTCGTACTCCTACCGGAACGTCGCCTACGACGCCGCGATCGCCGAGGCGGCGAACCGGACGTACGCGCTGAGCACCCTGTGGGACACCACCTACTCGCACGACACCACGCGCATCTACCGGTGGGGCTACCTGGCGGTGCGGTACATGTTCGAGAAGCACCCGGCCGACGTCGCCACCGTCCTCGGTCACTACCGCACCGGGAACTGGAACGGCGCGCGCACCTTCCTGACGAGCACGATCGGCGGCCGCTACGACGGCGACTGGTGGACGTGGCTGGCCGCGTGCGCGTCCGGGTCCTGCTCGGGCGGCGGCGGCAACCAGGCGCCGGTGGCGGGCTTCACGTTCACCGCGAGCGGTCTCGGCGTGGCCTTCACCGACACCTCGACCGACTCCGACGGCACGGTCTCCTCGCGCCGCTGGGACTTCGGTGACGGCTCGTCGTCCACCTCGGCGAACCCCTCGCACACGTACGGCACGGCCGGCACGTACACGGTGACGCTGACCGTCACCGACGACGACGGCGCGACCGGGACGGCCACCCGGCAGGTGACGGTGTCGTCCGGGGGCGGATCCGTGCCCGAGTGCACCTCGGCCGACACCCGTGAGCTGGGCAAGAACTGCCGGCGGAGCAACGTGTCGGCGACCTCCGGCAACTACGCCTACTTCTACCTGTACGTCCCGGCGGGCACCGCGAGGCTCGTCATCACCTCGTCGGGCGGCACGGGGAACGCCGACCTCTACTACAGCGCCAGTACCTGGGCCACGAAGACGGCGTACAGCCAGCGGTCAACCGGCTCCGGCAACAGCGAGACCCTGACGGTCACCGGCCCGGCCGCCGGTTACCACTACGTCAGCCTGCACGCGAGCCAGAGCTTCAGCGGAGCCGCGGTGAAGGTCGAGTACTGACGCTCAACCACCGTTCGGTAGCACCGAATCCCCGGCCGGGATCGGACCTCGTGTCCGGTCCCGGCCTCCGTGTCAGACGCTCTCGCCCCTGATCAGAAGGTGGTGGGAGTCCTGCAGCCCTTCAGGAAGGTCGTCCGGCGAGAACCAGCCCGCCTCCAGGATCTCGAAGCCGTCGGTCCTGAGCGTGCCGCCGAGGAACTCGGCCTCGTAGGCCACCTCCACCCGCAGCCGGAAGCCGCTCCGGAGATGGACGAGCCGGTGCGCGCGGACGTCCAGTCCAGTCTCCTCGCGCACCTCGCGGACGACCGTGTCCTCGAACGTCTCCCTCCTCTTGGCGTAGCCCGACGGCAGACCCCACTGGCGCCCTTCCGGCCACAGCCGGTGCTTCAGGAGGAGCACCCGCCCCTCGGAATCGCGTACGACTCCGGTGACGCCGACCATGAACGTGGCGTGGGCCAGCCACAGCAGACGCCACTGCATCGGGCCGCGGATGGCCCGCCACAGGCGGGCGATGAGCCTCTTCACGTCGTTCACCTCGGGTGGTCCTGCCGATCGATGGCCCGTCAACGATGGCGTAACCACCACGTGTTTTCCACTCGGCACGGACTCCCACCGTCAGGCGTCCGCCGATGGGGGGAATCCCGCGGGCAGCGGGCGGGAGTGCAGCACGTCGAGCCGCGAGACCGCCCGGGTCAGCACCACATAGAGCCGGTTGAGACCACGCTTCTCCGCCTCGACGATGTCCGCCGGCTCGGCGACGATCACGTGGTCGTACTCCAGCCCCTTGGCCAGCGACGCGGGCAGCACGGTGACCCGGGCATGGCCATCGGCCGCACCAGACCGACCGGATAGATCGGCGAGTTCAGACAGATCGGGCAGGCCGGATGATTCGCCCGGGACGCCGCCGCCCGCCGGTTCTCCCCGCGGCACCCGATCCAGCTCTTCCGCCAGCGCGGTCGCCAGGACGCCCACGGCCGCGGCATCGGCGATCACGGCGATCGAGCCGTCATGGCGGAGGGCGTCGCGCACCGCGGCGACGGTCGCCTCAGTGAGGTCGGGCACCCGCGTGACACGAAGACGGCCGTCGCCACGGAAGGAACGCGTCGGCGGCACGTCCACCTCCAGCATGTCCAGCAGCCGGTTGGCGAGCCGGGCGACCGCGCCGGGGACGCGGAAGCCGGTCGTCAGCGCGATCACCGACGCCTCCGGCTTGCCCAGATGCGCGAGCAGGTGCCGCCAGTCGCGGGCGGCCCACGGCGTCGTGCCCTGCGCCAGGTCGCCGAGCACGGTGATCGAGCCGTACTCGCTCCTGCGGGCGATGACCCGGCACTGCATCGCGGACAGGTCCTGCGCCTCGTCGAGGATCACATGACCGTAGCCCTCGGGGCGTCGCAGCAGGCCGGCGACCTCGTCGATGAGCACCGCGTCGGCTGCGGACCACCGGGCGCTCTTGAATGTGCGCGGCGGGCTCGCCCACCGGATCGCCGCCTGCTCGTCCGGCGTCAGGACACCTTCGGCGGCCCTCGCCAGCACGGCGGGGTCGCCGAGTACCTCCGCCACGACCTCCTCCGGTCGTACGGCGGGCCACACCGCGTCCAGGAACGGGGTGGCCGCGCGGGACATCCTGCGCGTCCAGACCGCGTTGAGATTCTGGCCGCGAGCCTCCGCCTGCCGTCCCAGCACGGAGACGATCCGGGACAGGACACGCTCGCGTCCCACGGCGTACGGCGTGGCCTCGCGCCGGGTGTCGTCCACGATGCGGCGCAGTTCCTCCTCGGACACCCGCAGGCGAGCGGAGCCGTCGGCCACGCTGACCGGCCCGGCCGGCTTTCGCACGCGGCCGTACAGCGCCCGGCGCAGCACGGTGGCCATGCGGACGTCGTGCTTGACGGCGGCCGCCGCGTCGCCGTCCTCGGCCCGCGCCGGGCTCCGGCCCAGCAGCCGCTCCATGGTGGTCTGCTCGACGTCCACCTCGCCGAGCACCGGAAGCACCGCCGATATGTAGTGCAGGAACGCCGGGTTGGGCCCCAGCACCAGGACTCCTGTGCGGGAGAGCCGCTGCCGGTGGGCGTACAGCAGATAGGCGGCCCGGTGCAGGCCGACGGCGGTCTTCCCCGTGCCCGGGGCGCCCTGGACGCAGATCGACTCCTCCAGTCCGGCGCGTACCAGGTCGTCCTGTTCGGGCTGGATGGTGGCCACGATGTCGCGCATGGGGCCGACGTGGGGGCGCTCGATCTCCGCCGCGACGATCCGGCCGCCGGCTCCCTCGTCCTCACCTCGGTCGAGGTGCTCGTCCTCGTATCCGGTCAGCTCGTTCTCCGCCCAGCCGAACCGGCGGCGTACGGCGAGGCCCTGCGGGGCACGCGCGCCGGCCCGGTAGAACGACCGGGCGACCGGGGCACGCCAGTCGATCACCATCGGCTGCTCTCCGACACCGCCGGAGATGTGCCGCCGGCCCATGTAGTAACGCCGGCCCCGGTGGTCGCCCGCGTCCGTGCCGGTGCCGAAGTCCATCCGGCCGAAGAACGGTGGCCCGCCGGGCTCCTCGGCGAGCTCCTTGGCCAGGCTCTTGAGGTGACGTCCGAGTCTCTCGGCGCTGTAACGGTCGCCCGCCACCTGTTCGCCGACGATGACGTTCAGCCGGGCGCCGTCCAGCATCGCGCGCAGCGCGGCCCCGCATCGCGCGGCGTAGACCTTCTCCTCGTCGAGTTCGCTCATCGCACCACCTTAGATTAACCTAGTTAAGATATTAACCGAGTTAACACGCTTGGTATGCTGTGCGCATGACAGGACTTCGCGGACTCAAGCGGCAGCGGATCCACGAGGCGATCTCCGCGGCGGCGATCTCGCTCTTCCTGGAGCGCGGCTTCGACGAGGTGTCCGTGGCCGAGATCGCGGCGGCGGCGGAGGTCTCCAAGCCCACGCTGTTCAAATACTTCGCGACCAAGGAGGACCTCGTCCTGCACCGCATCGCCGACCACCAGGGCGAGGCCGCACGCGTCGTACGGCGGCGCGCTCCCGGGGAGGAGCCGCTGGCCGCGCTGCACCGGCACTTCCTGGACGGGCTGGCACGGCGCGATCCCGTCACCGGCCTCAACGACGACGCCGAGGTCATCGGCTACCACCGGATGGTCTTCTCGACCCCCGGCCTGGCCGCCCGCCTGCTCCACCACATGGCCACGGACGAGGAGGCGCTCGCCGAAGCGCTCGGCGAAAGCATGGACGATCTCACCGCCCGTCTCCTGGCCGGACAGGTGCTCGCCGTCCAGCGGGTGCTGGCGCGGCACAACTGGCTGGCGCTCGCCGAGGGAACGAGCGCGGAGGACGCCTACCCGTCAGCCGTCGGCGCCGCCCACCGCGCCTTCACCCTGCTCCGTCACGGCCTCACCGCCGCCTGACCGGTCTGGTTGATCACGACCTTCAGCGCGTGGTTCTCCGCGGCGTTCGCGAAGACGTCGTACGCCTCCTCCATCTGGCCGAACGTGAACGAGTGGGTGCCCAGGTTCTCGGCGGGGATCCGGCCGTTGGCGACCATCGTGAGCAACGTGGGAATCGACACCGTGTCGACCAGCCCCATGGTCAACTTCACGTTCCGGATCCACATATCCTGCATCGGCAGCTCCACCGGAGAGCCGTGCACGCCGGCGTTGGCGATCGTGCCGCCCGGCCGTACGAGCGACACCGCGGTCCTGAGCGTCTCCGGATGTCCCACCGCCTCGACGGCCACGTCCACGCCGAGCCCGTCGGTGAGCGCGATGACGTCGGCGACCGCACCGGGCCCCGCGCGTACCGCGTGGGTGGCGCCGAACTCGAGCGCCTTGTCCAGCCGGAACCCGTCGGTGTCGATCGCGACGACTTTGGACGCGCCCCACAGTCCCGCCGTCAGGACCACCGAGAGCCCGACCGCTCCGGCTCCGACCACCGCCACCGTGTCACCCGGACGTACGTTCCCGGCCAGCACGCCGACCTCGTACCCCGTGGGCAGCGAGTCGGCGAGGAAGATGGCCTGCTCGTTGGTCACACCTTCCGGTACGGCGTACAGCGAGGTGTCGGCGAACGGCACGCGGACGGTCTCGGCCTGGGTGCCGTCGATGAGGTGGCCGAAGATCCAGCCGATGCCTCCCACGGTCTGGCAGTGCGAGGGCATGCCGCGCAGGCAGTACCCGCATCGGCCGCACCGCGTGACCGCCGGGACGAGCACGCGGTCGCCGACCCGGAACGCCCTGATCGCGTCGCCGGCCTCGGTCACGGTGCCGACGGCCTCGTGTCCCAGGATGCGACCTGCGGTCACGGCCGCGACGTCGCCCTGCAGGATGTGCAGGTCGGTGCCGCAGATCGTCGTGGTGTCGACCCGGACGACCACGTCAGTCGGCTCCTGGAGCGTGGCGTCGGGAACGTCCTCCCAGGACTTCGCCCCCGGGCCGTGATATACGAGCGCCTTCATCCCGCTCCCCCGTTGTTCTGGCGCGCACCGGGCCCGTGACCCCACGAGCCGTCCACCGCCGCGTGCCCTCGCGGAAAGATCCGCCGAGGAGGCGGCGCGCGGTTCCCGGTTCCGGTACCCGCTGAAGTGCGGATTACCCACCGGGCGCCGCCCCCCCCGGGTGACTCCAGCTATACCCCCTGGGGTATAGTGCGGGCATAGAGAAGGGCCTGAGCCCTTCATGAAGGCTTACGCGAGAGCCAGGAACAACTTCTCCAGCTCGGCGACGCTCATCGGCGGCTGCTCACCACGCTCCTGCGCGGCCTGGCAGTGCCGCAGGCCGCTCGCGACGAGCTTGAAGCCGGCCCGGTCCAGCGCCTTGGAGACTGCGGCGAGCTGGGTGAGCACCTTCGTGCAGTCCTCGCCCGCCTCGATCATCGCGATCACTCCGGCGAGCTGGCCGTGTGCCCGCCGCAGGCGCGTCACCGCGTCGCCGACCATCGCTTCGTTCATCTCCATGCGGCCACCATACCCACGGGGGTATGAGCGGGCAAATTCATCGAAGGCCCCGAACAGTCCGCCCTCATCTGAGACGGGTCCTTCTCGGTCTCCGCGCCGTACGTGTCGTTGCCAAGGGGGCTCCTTGTCGTCGCTCCAGGAGGCCAACCGACCCAGCACTGTGCCGAAGACCTCGGCCTCGTGTGCCATGATCTCGCCCACCCGCGAGAGCCCCTCAGCCTCACGCTCCGTTCGCCCTCTTCTCGGCCTCCTCGGCGTGGCGCCGGATCAGCGCCCTCATGAACGGGCCGTCCATCCGGCTCTGCTCGTCGGCGAAGGCGCGCATCGCCGCGACGATCTCCGGGGGCAGCGTTCCCTCGGGCACGGGCTCGTCCACCATCTCCCACACGGGATGGGCGAGCGCCGAGTCCACCAAGACAATCGTGGCGAGAGAGGGGTCGGCGGGGATCCGGCCGCCTGGAGGGACGATGACTCCGGTGGAGCCGATGGCGACGAGAGCCGTCCCGTCGGCCTGTCTCGCGATTATCCTGGCCATGATCTCAGTAACTCCTGAGTGGAAAACGGTAGTCCCACGGAATCCCCGCGGCGTCGAGAACCTGTTGGACGTCTGGGGACGGCGTCTCCACAAACGTGACGTGCTCGATGTCCGCGACGGTCACGCCACCGTGGATCTGCGCCTCGACGTACGTCGACTCCACGAATCGGGAATCTGCGTAATCGCGCTCGATCCCTCGCAGCCACGGCCGCCTCATTTTATCGCCCGTATAACCGTTCGGAAACGCGCCGAACGACACAGGGCGAGGATTGAGCATTGGGCTGGGCATCGTTATCCCGCGCTCCTCAATGGAGTCACCCACGCAGATGGTCGTCCGTCTCCGCACCTCGGGCCGCAACGTGACCTGCGCGTCTCCGTACCGACTGACGCCAGCGGGAAGGGGTGAGTACCGACCGGCCCTGGAGCCGACCAAGGTAGCCAAGGTGTTGACGTATCCATAGATAGGCCGCAACCTGGCCGGAAGGTTCGGTGGATAGCCGAACAATGCCTCCTCGAGAGCCGACCGCTTTACGGGATCATAAGTGCCCCGCGATCGAGCGGTCTCGAACTGCGACTTGAATCGGCCATCTTCAAGTACTTTCAGCAGATTTTCTGTCCGTATGCACACGACCACTGGCTTGTCGCCCAGCAGTTCCACCAGCTCGGCCCGCATGATCTCGGTGACCGCGTCCACCGACAGCCCCTCTTCCTCCGCGAGGAGCTCGATGTTCTTCCGCACCTGCGCGTACTGCTCATAGAAAGCACGTTCTCCCGGATCGGGGACAAGCCTTTCCATCCGGTCGAGAAGGCCGTTGATCTGCGATGAAAGCGCGTCGGCCTCCTGCCGTCTGCCCGACCGGGCAAGCCGATCACGCTCGGCGCCCAGCTCAAGGATGGTCGCGAACCCGTCGGTGATCGCCTCATCCGGCCTCTCGCGCCGAAGCGGTCCCGCACGGCCCTCTCCAGGGTCGGCCCGCGGAAGGCCCACGTCAGAAGGCGGATGACCACTCCTCCCAGGAGGCTCATCCCCCGGAGGCCTCAGATCAGCGACCTCATCGCCATCACGGCGCCGCCCGGGAGGCCTCAAATCGGCAACCCAATCCTCAGCGTGCGTACGCCCCGGAGGCCTCAGATCGGCGACCTCATCACCACCCCCCGGACGTCGAGGGTCACCGCCTCGGCCACCAGCGCCGGCCCCCTCACCGTCAGAGGTCCGGCGAGCACCCTCCCCAGTACTGCGGACATCTGCGGTTTCCGAGCCGTCGGAGGTCCGTACGGACCGGTCCGGAGGCTCGGTCGGTGGTTTGTTCGCCGTGCCGCTCTCCGGAGCCCGTTCCCGCGTCGGGTCCGAGTGATTGATCAACTGGTCGATGTCCGGGCGCGTGCCGGTCGTCGGGGCCTCGTCCACCGGACCGGAAGACCGTGCGCCATCACCCTTCGACGGCCCGCCCTTCGCAGGCCCGCCCTCCGCGTCCGGCCGTACCGGATCGGGCGTGGCACGCGATGCCCTTCCCTCAGCGGCGCGTGGTTCACCGGCGGTACGCGAGCCTCCATCCGGCCTGGCCGCCGCCGCCCCCTCAGCGCGGCCCCCGTCCACCGGTCTGGGAGCCCCCCCGTCGGACCTCGCGGCCCTGCCCTCCGGCCTGGTCACCCCACCGTCCGGGCGGGCCGCCACCCCATCAGGTCGGGCGACCGCGCCCTCCGGCCGGGCCGCGTCGTGCCCGGGCCGGGCGTCGCCTCCGTCCGCGCGAGTCACGCCCTCCGGCCGCGCCGTACCGTCCGGCCGCGCCGTGCCGTCGTCCGGTACATAATGCGCCAGAGATGTGGTGTCAGTACCCTCGGTCGGCCGGCGCGTGGACGGATCGGACGTCCCCCCGGACGGCTCACCGGATCGCGGCCCTGCCGACGCATCGGACGATCCCGACAACCGGGACGGATCCGCCACCGGATCGCCCGCCATGTCCGACAGATCCCCAAAGGAACGAGACCCGGAAGAAGACGACGTCCGCCCGGAAGGATCCCAACTCGCCCAATGCGCGTCAGCGCCGCCCAGAAAACCCGACGTACCGCCCTTGAGAACCATCTCCCAGTCGAACTGACCCGACAAACCCAACGACACCGCCGTAGCCCCCGCATTCGCCACAGCGGACTGCCCCATCATCCCCCACATCGACGTACCAGACGCCGCCACAAACTTCTCAAACATCGACATCTCTGCAGGAGACATCCCCAACCGCAAAGCAGGAGTGGACAACCGCGAAAGTCCACCCGACAACGTCGTGAGGAACGCGCCCGTCAACGCGCCCGTCCCCGCCGACGCCAGCACCTGCTTCCAATCCACCTCGTCACGACGGGACTGGGTCACCTGCACCACCAGGTCCATCCCACCCACCAGCGCCCCGAACAAACTGACGTTGATCAGCAGCCGCCTCGCAAGATGGACGACCGTCATCCGCGTCATCACCACACGCGGGCCGATCAGCGCAAGCGAGATCCCACCCCATGGCCCCGTCGCAGCGGCGAGCAGCCACCCGATCTGAAAGATCAGGAACGCGACCGAAAACTTGATCATCCGCTTGGTGTACTGGATCTCCACACCGATCCGGTTGAACTCCAGCGCGACGCCCACCAGGCGCTTGACCAGCTCTGCCTCACGCCCCCCGTACACCCGCGCCACATGCTCGGCGAACGCCTTGAGCGCCTCACCGTCCCACTCCCGGCCCAGCCCCTCCGTGGCACCCCTCCTGACCCCACCCGCCGGACCACCCCTCACCACCAGCCGCGCCGCCGCCGCACACGCGTCCGCCAACCGGAAACACGCCGACTCATCCCCCTTGGGCCAGTCCATCCCCACGACCCAGCCCACCCAGGGTTTCGCCCAGTCCGGGACGAGGAGCCCATCAAGATCCATGTCAGGTTCGCTGCTCCGGGGCGTTCGCCTGCTCGGCCCGCTCGTAGTTCGCGGCGTTCTCCCTCAGACGCTGGCTCACACTCCCGACCTCGCCGACGTACGCGTCGAACGCATCGAAGATCCCAGTCTTCATCTCAGTCAGGTTCTTCTGGAACTGGGCGCCGTACTGGTCGTCTCCCAGCGGGTTGCCCTCGCGCTGGAACGCCTCGTTCAGCGCGGCGCGGACCTCGCCCAGGAAGTCGCGTTCCTCGTCGACGACCTGAGCCTGCCGCTGGAGTTCCACCCAGCGCACGTAGTAGCCGCCACCCCCAGGCGTCGTCACGCCTCACCTTTGATCGAATGCGACAGCTCGGACGGGGACAACTTTCGGTAGACCCGGGGATCGAGCTCGATGTTCCAGACCTGGCCACGCGGACCGACGGTCACGGTGACCACCCCGTCCTCCGAGTGGGAGGTCACGGTCAGCTCGCTCAGCCTGCCGTACATCTCACGGACCGGCCCGGCCCGCTTGTCGTACTCCTCGGTGAGGCTTTCGATCATCGCCCCGTACGCGTCACTCATCGGCGATCACCCTGGCACACCGTGAGGCGTGTATCGCGCCAGATTCATCGATCACGCAACAAACGGTGGCACCACTCCCGAACCCCCGTCAACGACGACAGGACCACTGAACACCCCCACCCTCGGGCGAAGACGCAAGCACACGATGTCCGGCAAGTCGATCGTCGGGTTCTCGGTCGCCACCCTGGGGCAGGCCGGAACGCTCGCTTCCATGACTCCCGAGGCCACCGTCGAACTCAGAAGGCGGGTCGCCCACCTCGTCGGCGAGCGCACCCCCGTGACCGACGAGCTGATCCTGCCGCGCTGATCGCGTTGCCGGTTTCTGTCGCTACGGTCGAATCGAGCCGTATGAGAGGAGACCATCGCTGTGACCGACAGCGCGACGACAGACACCGGAACGGACGACCCGGCCTTCGGGAGCAGGGTGCGCGGTTGCCTCATCGGCGGGGCGATCGGCGACGCTCTGGGCGCTCCCGTGGAGTTCGACTCGATCGCCGCCATCCGCCGCGTCCACGGCCGGGACGGGCTGACCGACCTCGTCCACGACCGGCGCGGCGCCGTCGGTCTGATCACCGACGACACCCAGATGACCTTGTTCACCGTGGAGGGGCTGATCCGCGCCCATCTGCGCGCCCGGAGCAGGGGCTTCGGGGGCGCAGAGGTGGCGGTCGTCCGCAACGCCTACCTGCGCTGGCTGGACACCCAGGACCATCGTGTGCCGCCGCCCGCCGACGGCCTCGTACGCACCGGCCGGCTTCGCGAGCAGGCGTGGCTGTACTCCCGCCGCGCGCCCGGGAACGCCTGCCTGTCCGGCCTGCGCACCGAACTCGGCCCGCTCGCCTCCCCCGGAGCGCCGGGGCCGGTCAACCCCGGCTCCAAGGGATGCGGCACCGTCATGCGCTCGGCCCCCTTCGGCCTGGCCGCCTCCGACGCGCGCCGCGCCTTCCGGCTCGCGGCCGACTGCGCCCAGATCACGCACGGGCACCCCACCGGCTACCTCGCCGCCGGAGCCTGCGCCGCGATCGTCTTCTTCCTCGTACGAGGCGCGCCGCTGGAACACGCCGTACAGGAGACCCTGGACCTGCTCGGCGGGCAGCCCGCGCACGAGGAGACCACCGCCGCGGTCCGCGCCGCGGTCGCGCTGGCGGCCGCCGGGAGGAGCCCGTCACCCGAGGCGGTGGAGTCACTCGGCGGCGCGTGGGTCGCCGAGGAGGCGCTCGCGATCGCCGTCTACTGCGCGCTGGTCGGCGGGGACGACGTGGAGCGGGCGCTGCTGCTCGCCGTCAACCACTCCGGTGACAGCGACTCCACCGGCGCGGTCTGCGGCAACATCCTCGGCGCGCGGTACGGCGAAGCCGCGCTCCCCCGGCGATGGTCGTCCAGGGTCGAAGGCGGAGACGCCATCATCCGGCTCGCCGACGACTTCACCACCGCGTTCACCGGCGGCCGCCTCCCCTCGGACGCCTATCCCGGCTGCTGATCCACCTCGCGGCGTGCCGGCAGCACGGCGAACACGCGATACGGCGGCCCTCGGGACGTTGTTCCGAGGGCCGCCGTTCTCGTCCCCGCCGGTACGGCTCCGCGCCGGCGGCGGGTCCTACTTGAAGCCGCGCAGCCGGAGGCTGTTGCTGACCACGAAGACCGAGGAGAACGCCATGGCGGCGCCCGCGATCATCGGGTTGAGCAGCCCGGCGGCGGCCAGCGGCAGGGCGGCCACGTTGTAGGCGAAGGCCCAGAACAGGTTGCCCTTGATGGTGCGCAGGGTCCGCCGCGACAACCGGATCGCGTCGCCCGCCACCCGCAGGTCACCGCGGACCAGGGTGAGATCGGACGCCTCGATCGCCGCGTCGGTGCCGGTGCCCATCGCCAGGCCGAGGTCGGCCTGCGCGAGCGCCGCCGCGTCGTTGACGCCGTCGCCCACCATGGCGACCGTACGGCCCTCGGACTGCAGGCGCTTGACCACATCCACCTTGTCGGCGGGCAGCACCTCGGCGATGACCTCGTCGATGCCGACCTCGGCGGCGACCGTACGCGCGACGGCCTCGTTGTCGCCGGTGAGCAGCACCGGGGTCAGCCCGAGCGCGCGCAGGTCGCGGATGGCGTCGGCCGAGGTGGCCTTGACCGTGTCGGCGACGACGAGCACGGCACGGGCCGCGCCGTCCCAGCCCACCGCGACGGCCGTACGGCCCGCGGCCTGGGCCGCGGCGAACGCCCGCTCCAGCTCGACCGGGAGGTGCTGCGACCACTCGGCCAGCAGCTTCGGCCGGCCGACCAGCACCGCGTGGCCGTCGACGATGCCCTGGACGCCGAGTCCCTCGACGTTGGCGAAGTCCTCGGGTGCGGGCAGCGTGCCCACCCGCTCGGCCGCGCCCCTAGCGACGGCCTGCGCGATCGGGTGCTCGGACGCGTGCTCCAGCGCTCCGGCGAGCCGCAGCACCTCGGCCTCGTCCTGGCCTTCGGCGGTGTGCACCTCGACCAGGGTCATCTTGCCCTCGGTGACCGTGCCGGTCTTGTCCAGCACGACCGTGTCGATCTTCCGGGTGGACTCCAGCACCTCGGGTCCCTTGATCAGGATGCCGAGCTGGGCTCCCCTGCCGGTCCCGACGAGCAGCGCGGTCGGGGTGGCCAGGCCGAGGGCGCAGGGGCAGGCGATGATCAGCACGGCGACCGCCGCGGTGAACGCCGCTCCCACACCGTCACCGGTGCCGAGCCAGAAGCCGAGCGTGCCCAGTGCCAGCGCGATCACGACCGGGACGAAGATCCCGGAGATCCGGTCGGCGAGCCGCTGGACCTGCGCCTTGCCGGTCTGGGCCTCCTCGACCAGCTTGGCCATCTGGGCGAGCTGGGTGTCGGACCCGACCCGGGTGGCCCGGACCACCAGGCGGCCGCCCGCGTTGACGGTCGCTCCGGTCACCGCCTCGCCTGGCCGCACCTCGACGGGAACGGACTCGCCGGTCAGCATCGAGGCGTCGACGGCGGAGGTGCCCTCCTCGATCACGCCGTCGGTGGCGATCTTTTCTCCCGGCCGGACCACGAACCGGTCCCCGACCGCGAGCTCATCGCTCGGGATGCGGACCTCGGCGCCGTTCCGCAGCACCGCCACGTCCTTGGCGCCGAGTTCGAGCAGGGCCCGCAGCGCGGCGCCGGCACGGCGCTTGGACCGCGCCTCGAAGTAGCGTCCGGCCAGGATGAACGCCGTCACACCCGCGGCGGCCTCCAAATAGATGTTGCCAGAGCCGTCGCTGCGCTGGATCGTGAAGTCGAACGGGTGCGTCATGCCGGGGGTGCCCGCGGTGCCGAAGAACAGCGCCCACAACGACCAGCCGAGCGCGGCGATCGTGCCGAGCGACACCAGCGTGTCCATGGTCGCCGCCCCGTGGCGCAGGTTGGTCCAGGCCGCCTTGTGGAACGGCCAGCCCGCGTACACCACGACCGGCGCGGCCAGCGTCAGCGACAACCACTGCCAGTTGGTGAACTGCAGCGGGGGGATCATCGCCATCGCGATCACGGGCACGGCGAGCACCAGTGCGGTGATCAACCGGTTGCGCAGCGGCCGCAGCTCGTCCTCCGGCTCCTCCGGCGCGCCGTCGCCCTCGGCCTCCCTACGGGGCGGGGCGGGCAGCGCCGCGGTGTAGCCGGCCTTCTCCACTTCGGCGATCAGGTCCTGCGGGACGATCCCGTCGGCGAAGGTGACCTTCGCCTTCTCGGTGGCGTAGTTGACCGTCGCGGTCACGCCGTCCATCTTGTTGAGTTTGCGCTCGATCCGGTTGGCGCAGGACGCGCAGGTCATGCCGCCGATCGAGAGCTCGACCGAGCCCTGGGGCCGGTCCTGGGTGATGGACGACTCGGTGATGGAGGTCATCGTCTCTCCTTTCTCGCGTCACGCCCGCGTCAGTGCGCGTGCTCGCCGTGCTCGCCGTGCCCACCGGACGGGGACGGGGTCGGGGACTCGTCGTGGCCACCGGACGCCGGGGCCTCGCCCGCGCGGACGGTGAAGTCGGCGGTACGCACCTCGCCCTTGTGCTGGAAGTCCAGGAAGAGCCGGTAGTCGCCGCGGCTGGGAACCTCCGCGTAGAAGACGATCTCCGGCCCCGGCCGGGTCCTGCCGTCGCCCGGCTCCCCGTCGGGGTGCACGTGCAGGTAGGCCAGGTCGCCGCCGCGCAGCGCCACCAGGTGACCGTACGCCCCGAGGTAGGGCTGGAGGTCGGTGACCGGCTCGCCGTCCTTGCTGATCTTCAGGGTGATCCGGCTCGCCCTGCCTGGGACGAGGTCCCCGTCGAGGGTGACCGTGTATCCGTCCACCGTCGCCGTACGGGCGGCGCTCGGAAGGGCCTTCGGCGCGTAGTCGCCGGCGGCGTACAGGTCCGCGCCGAGGGTCATGCCGCTGCCGCCGTCCGGGGCGAAGTCGGCGAACATCCGGTACGCGCCGGCCGAGGGAAGGGTCAGCGGCACCGACCACACGCCGCCTCCGGCCTCGACCGGGTGCAGGTGCCGGAACTGCGCGAGGTCCCTGGAGACCAGGATGAAGTGCAGCTTCTTGTCGTGCCGCACCTGGTATCCGGTGACCGGCCTGCCGTCGGGCCCGGTGACCGTGAACCTGAAGTCCGTGGTCTCCCCCGGCTCGACCGTCGTGGTCAGCGGGGTGAGGGTGTAGCCGTTCTGGGACACTTGGAGCCCTCCTGGGACGGACGCGGAACCGGCCGGGTTCGCCTGGGTGGAGCCCGTGGGCGCCTTGCCGGCATCACCGGCATCACCTGCGTCGCTGTGGTCGCCGTCGTTCGCCCCGTGGACGGCGTGCTCGTTCGCGACCGGCGGGGTGCCGACGCCGCCCACGGCGGCGCCCACTCCGAAGGTCGCGCCGAAGACCACAGCGAGTCCGAGGGCGTAGGCACCAAGCTTGGCGGGGGTGTTCATCACCGATTCACCACTTCGTATCCGGCCTCTTCGACCGCCGCGACGATCGCGGCCGCGTCGACGGGACCGTCACTGCCGACCGTCACCAGGCCGGTGGCCAGGTCCACCTCGACGTTCGTGACGCCGGCGACCTCTCCGACCTCCTCCTTGACCGAGCTGACGCAGTGGCCGCAGGTCATTCCGGTGACGGTGTACGTGGTGGTGGTCATAACGATCACTCCTGTGGTTCGAGATCTATCGGGGATCCATGGGGTCCATGGGGAAGGAGAAGCCGCGCGTCGCGGGGTTCAGGATCGGACGAGCCGGGCGATGGCCTGAGAGGCTTCCTTGATCTTGGCGTCCGCCTCCGCGCCGCCCTTCGCCGTGGCGTCGGCGACGCAGTGGGCCATGTGCTCGTCAAGCAGGGCCAGGGCGAAGGACTGCAGTGCCCGGCTGGCCGCCGACACCTGGGTGAGGATGTCGATGCAGTACTGGTCCTCTTCGACCATCCGCTGCAGGCCCCGGACCTGCCCCTCGATCCGGCGCAGCCGCCGGAGGTGCTCCTGCTTGGTGTCACTGTAACCGGCCATCTCTCCACCCCTCTCATTCACGCTCTGCCGACTATAACACCATACCCCCCTATGGTATTCCGGGAGGGAGCGACCCGCACTTCGCCGGCCGTACGCGCCGCGCCCCGGCGCGTACGGTCACGCCCCGATCGACGACGGCTCGGTACGGCCGCTCTCCTGGGTGGCGGCCTTCCTGCCGCGCATGAGCGGCAGGCTGAGCAGGGCGCCGAGCACGGCCACCGCGCCCGCCCCGACGAAGGCGGCCTGGAAGCCGTCGGTGAGCCTGGGCAGGTTCCCCAGCTCGGCCGCGCCCCGCGAGGTGGCGATCGCGGTCATGACGGCCAGACCGAGGGCCGAGCCCACCTGGTAGGTGGTGTTGACGATGCCCGAGGCGAGACCGCTCTCCTCCGGGCGCGCGCCGGACATGGCCGACATCATGGCCGGGATGTAGGCCAGCGACATGCCGACCGCCGCGACCAGCGACGCGGGCAGCACGTCGGACACGAAGGCGCCGTCGGACCGGACCAGCGACAGCCCCCCGACGCCCGCCGCCAGGACCAGGAGGCCGATCACGATGAGCGGCTTGGCCCCGAAGCGACCCAGCAGCCGCGCGGTGATGCCGATCATGAAGATCATGATCGCGACGGTCATCGGGACCAGGGCGGCGCCGCTGGGGAACGCGCCGTACCCCAGGACCTGCTGCAGGTAGAGGTTGAGGAAGTACCACATCGGGATCCACGCGGCGCCGAGCAGCGCCATCGCGAGGTTCGCGGTGGCCAGCCCGGGGGTGCGCCAGATCCGCAGCGGCATGAGCGGCTCACGGACCGCCCGCTGGACGGCCAGGAACAGCACCAGCAGTGCCGCGGCACCGGCGGCCTGGGCCACGGTGGCGCCGACGCCCTGCTCGGGAGCCCGGACGATCGCGAACACGGCGAGGGCGATGCCCGCGGTGACCGCGGCCGCGCCCAGGAGATCGACCGATCCGCGCCTGCCCCGGGTGGCGGGAAGCAGCCCGGGAACGGCGGCCAGGGTGGCCAGGCCGATCGGGATGTAGACGATGAACACCCACGGCCAGCTCAGGTACTCGGTGATGACGCCGCCGAGGAACACGCCCGCCGTGCCGCCCGCCGGGGCGGCCGCGCCGTACAGGGCCATGGCCTTGCCCAGCTCGCGCTGGTCGTGCCCGAAGAGCATCATCAGCAGCGTCATCGCGGCGGGCGCGATCAGCGCCCCACCGACGCCCTGCACCGCCCGGCCGGTGATCTCGATCGCGGGGCCGCTCGCCACCGCCGCGACGACCGACCCGGCGATCAGTACGGCCCAGCCCGCGGTGAACACCTTGCGTGCGCCGAGCAGGTCGGACAACCGCCCGCCGAGCAGCAGCAACCCGCCGAAGGCGATGACGTACGCGTTGAAGACCCACTGCAGGTCGCCCTGCGAGAAGCCGAGGTCGCGCTGCATGTCGGGCAGCGCGACTCCGATGATCGATGTGTCCATGATGACCATGAACTGCGCGGCGGCGAGCACGATCAGTGCCTGCCACCTGCGCGGATTGACGGCATTCATGCCTGTCTCCTGGTTCTTCGCACCATAGGATGCGAGACGGGGATTGGGTGTGATGACGAGTCGGACCGGCCCCAGGTGGGCGTGCACGGCAATGCACGCCCACCCCTTTCTCCCGGGAGGTCTCCCGGTGATCGTCCGGGTCGTCTCCGGACGCTCCGTGTGGTTCTTCTACGCCGACGTCTCGGCCAGCTCGTAGCCGGCCTCCTCCACCGCCGCGCGGATATCCTCGTCGGAGAATCCCGCCCCGCTGACGGTGACGGCTCCGGTCGGCAGATCGACGGCCACGCCGGTGACCCCGGCGACTTTGCCGATCTCGCCGGAGACCGACGAGACGCAGTGGCCGCAGGTCATGCCGCTGACCGCGTAGACGCGCGTGGCATCGTCGGCGATCGCCACGGTCGTGGCGGCGCCTTCTCCGCTACCGCATGAGCATGCCGTGCACATATGGTCCTCCTATTCCGGATACCCGCCGGGGGTATCTTTCCGGCGGTGAACGTAACATACCCCCTAGGGGTTTCTCAAGCCGTGTGGATCAGGGAGATGACCGCGCGGAGGACGCTCCCCGCGGGGATTCCGGGAACGTGTGATGTGGATCACGCCACGCTGGCGGTGGGTATCGTTGCGTGGCGCTTCCCGCGTCACTATCTTTCCCCTGGATCGTTACCCACCCGGGGTATGTGACGAAGGAGCGACATGAGCGTCAGCACGTACACCGTCACCGGCATGACCTGCGGCCACTGCGTGGGCACGGTGACGTCCGAGATCGGCAGGGTCGCCGGCGTCACCGCGGTCGACGTCCAGCTCGCGACCGGCACGGTGACCGTGACGAGCGACGGCCCCCTTGACGACGCCCTGGTACGGGACGCCGTCGAGGAAGCGGGCTACGAGCTCGCCGCGAGCTGAACGAACGGCGCGCTCGCGAAGGGCGCGTCCCACGGGCGGTTCCCCGGGCGGTTCACGGACGGTTCCACGGGCGGTTCCACGGGCGGTTCCATAGGGCGGCAAACTTTTACCAACGGAGCGCCCGTTTTCGTCAAAGGCACTGTCAAACACATGGCAACCTGGGGAAATGCTCAACGGGAAAGTTCGACTCTCCGTCTGCGCAACGCTCCTCACCTTCGCCGCCGGGCTCACCACGCCCGCGGTCGCGCAGGCCACTCCGACACGGATTCCGGTCACCGAGACCGCGCACAACGCTCCCGCGACCTATGGGCGCGCGACATATCTGATCGACGCCACGACCGGCAAGGTCGCGCTCAGCAAGCAGGGCACCGAGCGCATGCCCGTGGCCAGCCTGACCAAGGCGATGACGGCACTCGTCGTCCTCAAGGAGGCCAAGCTGACGGACACCGTCACGATCACCTCGGCCGACGTCCGGCACGCCGACGACAACGGCGGCACCAGCGCCGACCTGCGGCCCGGCGAGCGGGTCGCGGTCAAGGACCTGCTGTACGGCCTGATGCTTCCCTCCGGCGCCGACGCGGCGTACGCGCTGGCCCGCACGTACGGCCCCGGGCTCGACGGGTTCGTCGGCAAGATGAACGCCACCGCGCGCCAGCTCGGCATGAAGGACACCAAGTACGTCAACGCCGACGGGCTGCCCATGTCCGGCGGCGACGGCTACTCCACCGCGCGGGACCAGGCGCGGCTCGCTGAGGTGGCGCTGCGTGACGCGACCTTCAGGACCGTCACCTCCTCCCAGAGCCACTACGTCCCGCGCACCGCGGCGCACCGGTCCCACACCTGGACCAACACCAACAAGATGCTCGGCACGCCGGGCGCGCTCGGTGTCAAGACCGGTTTCACCCGGGCCGCGGGTTACTGCCTGACCTTCGCCGCCGACCGCGACGGGCACCGGCTGATCGGTGTCATCCTCGGCGAGTCCGCCTCCAACCGGCGGTTCGACACCGCCCAGAGCCTGATCGAATGGGCCAGAACGGCGTGACCTCGCCGCCCTACCGGGCCGCGTGATCCAAGAACGTCTTCGGGAGAGCGCCACCGAAGAGAGGGCGTCGTCCTCCGCCTTCCGCCCGCTGCCGACCGCGAGCGTTCAGGGGAGCGTTCAGGGGAGCCGGGCGACGCCCCCGAGCACGGTGGGCCTGCTCAGATCGACCACGGCGTCCCGCCCCCGGCCCGGACGCCAGGCGTCCACCGGCACGAGGCCGGGTTCGAGCAGCTCCATGCCGTCGAAGTACGCGGCGATCTCGGCGTGGTCCCTGGGCTTGACCGACCCCGTGGCGGTCGTGGTGTAGAGGTCGCGGACCTCCCGGTCGGTCCGGCCGCCGATCTCACCGGTGTATCCGTGGGAGAGGACCAGATAGCTCCCGGGCGCCATCGCGTCGCGGAACCGCGCGACGATCGCCGCCGCGCTCTCGTCGTCCGGGACGAAGTGCAGGATCGCCAGCATCAGCACGGCGACCGGCCGGGAGAAGTCGATCTTCTCCCTGACCGCGGGGTCGTCGAGGATCGCCTTGGGCTCGTTGACGTCGCCCTGCACGACGACGGTGTCCCGGTTGTTCGCGAGCAGCGCCCGCGCGTGGATCAGCACGATCGGGTCGTTGTCGACATAGACGACCCGGGCACCCGGCGCCGCCTCCCTTGCCACCTGGTGGACGTTCTGCTGCGTGGGCAGTCCGGTGCCGATGTCGAGGAACTGCCTGATACCCGATTCGGCCAGGAGCCGTACGGCATGGCCGAGGAACTCGCGGTTCGCCCGCGCGACCTCGCGGATGTTCGGGACCAAGGAGATCACCTTCTCGGCGGCCGCGCGGTCGGACGCGTAGTTGTCCTTGCCGCCGAGATAGTAGTCGTACATGCGTGCCACGCTGGGAACCGCCGGGTTGATCCCCGCCGGCGCCGTCTCGTCATGATCAGCCATGCCCTCGCCCTCCGTCTGAGCGGATCTTACGGGGACATATCGGCCTTGAGGATCTATGTACGGATTTTGTGATGATCCCTAGTCAAGACGGGCGAGGGCCGGGGAGAATGCCGTTCCCGGACACACACAGGGCTTCCCTCCCCGGCTCTCACTGCATGCTCACCTGGTGAGGATGGTCGTACGACCGGGGACAGATGAAGATCCAGAGGCTGTACCCCCGCCCGATCACGATCATCGTCGGCTCGTCCGCCCTCGGATAGCGCGGCTCCGTGCCCGTGGGCTCGTCCTCGACGGGCCGCCACGCGGCGTCGCCGTCCCATTCGGAGCTGGCCACCCTCAGCAGCAGCCGCATGTCCTCGCCGCAGTCACAGACCATCGGATAGGGATCGGTGAGGTGCCACCCACGGGGCGAGGGCGTGTCGTCCGGCCCATGCCGGCCCTCCTGATCATCGGTGATCATCGTTGCCAGATCCGCCGACCCTAGTGGCCGGTGCCGACAATCCGGCCGCTTCGGTCCTCGTCCGCCGGGAAGCCGACCGTTCCTCAACGGGCGTACCATACCGTATGGTATTTCCCGGGCAGGGCGACATGACGGGACGAGCGCATGGCGAGTAGGCAGGACTGGCTTGAGGCGGGGCTCAGGGTGCTGAGCGAGGAGGGGGCGCCCGCGCTGACCATCGAGCGCCTGTGTGGGCGGCTCGGTCTCACGAAGGGCTCCTTCTACCACCACTTCAAGGGCATGGCGGGGTTCAGGACCGGTCTCCTCGAACACTTCGCGGCGGAGTACACCACCCGCTACATCGACGAGGTGGAGCGCTCGGGCGGCTCTACCCTCGCCAGGCTGGACCGACTCCTCTCCCTCGTACTGGCCGAGGATGACGACCGCTCCCGCGTGGAGATCTCCGTACGGGCCTGGGCGGCGCAGGATGGCGAGGTCCGCGCGACGCAGGAGCGCGTCGACGCCCTGCGCCTCGACTACCTGCGATCGTTGTGGCGGGAGACCGGCGGCGCCGAGGCCGACGCCGTGCCGATGGCACGCCTGCTCTACCTCGTTCTGATCGGAGCGGGTCAGATGGCCCCGCCGATGACCGCGGGCGATCTGCGCGAGGTGTACCACCTGGCCATGCGCCTGACACCGGGGGCGCGCTCATGAGCGGGCTGCCCCGTGGCCAGTCACCGGCCCCGCTGCGGAGGTTCGGCCTGCCCAGATTCGCCGGGGTCCGCCCGGAGGTGCCCGCACGGCCGGTGTTGTCGGTGTCGGGCGTGGTGCGGCGGCCGGTCCAGATCGAACTCGCCGAGCTGCTCGCGCTGCCGGGCCGCCGGGAGCAGGTCGGCGACCTGCACTGCGTGACGACGTGGAGTGCGACCGATCTGCTCTGGGGCGGCGTCCCGTTCCGGGCGGCGCACGAGGTGCTCGCGGCACGGGTACGGCCGCATCCGGAGTGCGCCTGGGTGACCTTCACGGGACTGGACGGCTATCGGAGCTGCCTGCCGCTGGCCGACGCTCTCGCCGAGGACGTCCTGCTCGCCGACCGGCTCGACGGCGTGCCGCTGACCGGGGAACAGGGGGCTCCCGTGCGCCTGGTCGCCCCGGCGCACTACGGCTACAAGAACGTCCGGCACGTGTGCGCGGTGGAGTACCGGCTGAGCTACGACCCCGGCTCGGCCGGCCCACTGGCACACCGCAGGGGCCGGGTCGAGCGTGAGGAGCGCAGCCCGGTGCTCCCCGGATGGGTGTGGCGGCGGCTGTGGCGGAGCCTCCTCCCCCGGGTGCGCCGACGCTACGACCACGACGCGCGCGGAGAGACGCGCCTCACATGAGCCGGCGGCGTACGCGCTTGTCGACGGCGACGACGAGCGAGGCCAGCGCGCTGATGCCGATGATCCGCGACCAGACCGGGAGGCCGATCGGGGCGGTGTGGAAGAGGCGGTTCATGACCGGCAGGTAGGTGAGGGCGAGCTGGCCGGCCATCTGGACGGTCACCCCGCCGATGATCCAGTGGTTGCTGAACAGGCCGACGTGCCACATGGAGCGGGTGAGCGAGCGGCAGCTGAACAGGTAGAACAGCTCGACCATGACGAACAGGTTCACCGCCGCGGTACGCGCCACGGCCTCGTCGGCGCCGTTCGCGAGCTCCCATTGGAACAACCACCAGGATCCGCCGACGAGCAGCGTGGAGACCAGCAGGACGCGGGCGACGAGGGAGCCGGTGAGCAGCGGCCGCGCGGGGTCCCGCGGCGGGCGGCCCATGATCCCCTCCTCCTTCGGTTCGAAGGCGAGCATCAGGCCCAGCGCCACCGCGGTCGTCATGTTGATCCACAGGATCTGCGTGGGCAGGATCGGCAGCGCCGCGCCGAACAGGATGGCCACCAGGATCACCAGACCCTCGGCCATGTTCGTCGGCAACGTCCAGACGATGAACTTGGTGAGGTTGTCGAAGACGCCGCGTCCTTCCTCGACGGCCGCCTCGATGGTGGCGAAGTCGTCGTCGGTGAGCACCATGTCGGCGGCCTCCTTGGCGACCTCGGTGCCGTTCCTGCCCATGGCGACGCCGATGTTCGCCTGCCGCAGCGCGGGGGCGTCGTTGACGCCGTCGCCGGTCATCGCGACCACCTGGCCGCGGGACTGCAGCGCGTCGACCAGCCGGAGCTTCTGCTCGGGTGAGACCCGGGCGAAGACCCGGGCCCGCTCGACCGCGCCCGGGTACTCCTCCTCGGGCAGCCCGGCGAGCTGGGCCCCGGTCAGCACCTCATGGTCGCTGTGGTCGCCGAGCAGGCCGATCCCCCTCGCGACCGCCGTGGCCGTGGCCGCGTGATCCCCCGTGATCATTTTGACCTCGATGCCGGCGGCATGGCAGGCCCGCACGGCCCGGGCCGCGGCGGCGCGCGGCGGATCGAGCATGGCCTGCAGGCCGGTCAGCACCATCGTTCCCCGCAGGCCCCGCTCGTCGAGTTCCTCGGGTTCCCCGCGCCGAGCGGGCTCGGCGTCGAAGCGCACGGCGGTGGCGAGCACCCGGAGGCCACCGGCGGCCAGCTCGTCCGCGGCCCGGAGCACGGCGTCGCCGTCCAGCGGCCGGACGCCGCCGTCGGCGTCCATCCACGTGTCGCACAGGTCGAGCGCCCGTTCCACCGCCCCCTTGAGCAGGACGACGTGGTCGCCGCCGCGCGCCCGGTGAAGGGTCGCCATGTACTGCCGTTCCGAACTGAACGGGATGGCCGCCACACGCGGGTAGGCGTCCGTGAGCGCGTCACGGTCCAGGCCGGCCTTGGCGGCGGCCACCAGCATCGCGCCCTCCGTGGGATCGCCGGTGAGCGTCCACCGCCCGTCCTGCCGGGCGAGCGTCGCGTCGTTGCACGCCGCGCCAGCCAGCAGGCACCACCGCAACGCCCCGCTCGTGGGCGATGTGACCACGGCGCCGCCGGGCTCGCGTATCTCGCCCTCGGGGGCGTAGCCGGAACCGCTGACGTCGTAGCGATCGCCCTCGGGCGTCCACAGCGTGCGGACCGTCATCTGGTTCTCGGTCAGCGTGCCGGTCTTGTCGGAGCAGATGACCGTGGTGCCGCCCAGCGTCTCCACCGCGGGCAGCCGCCGGATGACCGCCCGCCTGCGCGCCATCCGGGCCACCCCGATGGCCAGCGTGATGGTGACGGCGGCGGGCAGCCCCTCGGGGATCGCGCCCACCGCGAGGGCGACCGCCGCGGTGAACATCGGGACCACGCCCTCGCCCCTGATCAGGCCGATGACGAAGGTCACCGCCGCCAGCGCCAGGATGGCCACGGTGAGCACCTTGCTGAACCGGGCGAGCTTCTCGGTCAGCGGCGTGGCCAGCAGCTCCGCCGAGCCGACCAGCCGATGGATCTCGCCGAGCTCGGTCCGCGCGCCGGTCGCCACCGCGACGCCCGCCCCGGTGCCGGCTGTGACCAGCGTCCCGGAGTAGACCATGTTCCGCCGGTCGGCCACGGGCGTCGCCGCGGACAGGACGACCTCGTCCTTGGCCACCGGGGCGGACTCTCCGGTGAGCGCGGACTCGTCGACCCGTAACTCCGACGACCGGACCAGCCGAAGGTCGGCGGGCGCCTTGTCCCCCGCCTCGACGAGGACGAGATCTCCGGGGACGAGTTCCTCCGAGGGCAGCGGCCGCACGTGCCCGCCGCGTACCGCCCTGGCCTCGGTACGGACCATCGACCGCAGGGCGTCGAGCGCGGCCTCCGCTCTGGATTCCTGGACGAAGCCCACGACGGCGTTGATCAGCACGACGCCGAAGATCACCGCGGAGTCGACGAACTCGCCCAGCACGGCCGTGATCACACCCGAGGCGAGCAGGATGTAGATCAGCGGGTGGTGGAACTGGCGCAGCATCCGCATCAGCGTGTTGTCGCGCGCCGAGGCGGGCAGCACGTTGGGGCCGAACCGCGCCAGCCGGCGTCGCGCCTCGTCGTCGTCCAGCCCGTGCACCGGGTCGGTGTCCATCATCAGGACGACCTCGTGGGCCGCGAGGCCGTGGGGCGCGGCGGCGGACGACGGCGAAGCGGCCCGCGACGGCGGCGGCGGCGTCCGCGATACGGATGACCTCATGGTCCAACCCCACTTCGTCCGGCTGCTGCCGACCAGGGCCATGCGGCCCTACCTTCGACCACTACCCGCGCCCGCGGCCTTCCGCTACGCGCCCGCTCCGGCGCGGAGGCCGCGGCGCAGGCAGACGGCCCGGTCCAGGTAGTCCCTGGCCAGGCCGGTACGCCCCGCGGATCGGTGCAACTCGCCGAGCATCTGGGTGCTGGCGGCGGCGCCGCTCAGGTCGCCGAGTTGCTGGAAGATCGTCAACGAGCGTTCGAGCTGGACGAAGGCGGGCCGGAGGTCGCCGCGCGCCGCCTGGAGGCCGCCGATCCCCTGCATCGCGTAGGCCCCGCAGTGCCGGTCGCCGAGGCTCTCGAAGATGTCCAGCGCCCGCCCCTGGAAACGCATCGCCGCCTCGGTGTCCGCGGCCAGGTCGTGCAGGCGTCCGACCTGCATGGAGACGCATCCCTCGCGGTGGGCGTCGCCCATGTCCCTGGCCAGCCGCAGCGCGCCGTCCAGCCATTCCGCCGCCTGCGCGAGGTCGCCCGACTTCAGCCAGACGCGGCCGATCGCCTGCCGGGCGTACGCCTCGCCCTGCCGGTCCTCCAGCCCGAGAAACATCGCGAGGGCCTGCCGGAAATAGCGGAACGCGGTGGCGTGATCGTCGCGGAACTGGGTCACCGCGCCCAGCCCGCAGATGGAGATCGCCTCGCCTCTGGTGTCACCCACCTGCCGGAACATGGCGCGGGAGCGCCGGAACATCTCCCCCGACTCGCGGTAGCGGTCCTGGTAGAGGCACACCTGCGCGAGGCCGCGGAGCATGGCCGCCTCGCCGTGCCGGTCTCCGGCCGCGCGGGCGGCGTCGAGGGCCGCGTGGTGTGTGCGCTGCCACATGCCGAGGTGGCAGCGCAGGTCGAAGAACGGCACAAGGGCCGCCGCGAGTCCCCAGGCCGAGCCGGCCAGCCCGGCTCCGGCCGCCGACTCCACCGCCCGCGCGAGGGTGTCCCGTTCCTGGTCGAACCAGGAGAGCGGGTTCTCCGCGAGCCGCCCGAGCGTGTCGACGGCCGGCGTCCAGCGCGTCGCCGCCGTGGACGTGACGCTGAAGACGGTGGTGGGCAGCCCCGCGGTGGCCTGTTCCGCCGCCACCAGCCAGGCGCCGACGACGCGGGCAAGGGCGTGGGGATCGGGATCACGTGCCGCGCGTTCCCTGGCGTCGCAGCGGACGAGGTCGTGCAGCCGGTATCGGGGCTGTCCGAGCGTGTCGGTGCCGACCTGTCGCAGCAGGTTCTCGTCGATGAGGACGTCCATCACATCGTCCGCGCGGTGCCGGTCGAGCACCGCGTCCACCACCCACGCGGGGAGCGGGTGCGAGCCGAGCGTCCCGAGCGCCCGGAGCACCCGTGCGGCGTCGGCGGGCAGCAGGCGGTAGCTCCGTCCGAGGCTCTCCCGTACCTCCAGGTCGCCCGCCCGCAGCTCGCCAAGGCGGGTGGACTCGTCCGCCAGCCGCTCTTCGAGGACGCGCAGCGTCCATCCCGGCCGCCCCACCAGCCGTGCTCCGGCGATTCTGATGGCCAGGGGCAGGTACCCGCAGGCCCGTGCGATGGCGGCGGCCGATTCCGGTTCGGCGCCGACCCGGTCGGCGCCGGCGATCCTGCCGAGCAGCTCCACCGCTTCGGGTCGCGGCAGCGGGTCCAGCTCCACCAGAGCCGCGCCGGGAATCTCGGTGATCCGCCGCCTGCTCGTCACGAGTACGGCCGAGCCGCTGCCGGGCAGCAGGTGCCGGAGCTGGGCACCACCGGCGGCGTCGTCGAGCAGCACGAGCATGGGACGCTCGGCCAGCAACGACCGGTAGAGCGCCGCCCGCTCGTGCACGCCGTACGGCAGGGCGGCTCCGGCGATCCCGAGCGCCCGCAGCGCCTCGGCGAGCAGGTCGGCGGGTTCGGCGGGGGCGCCGGACACCCCGCCGAGGCACAGGTAGAGCTGCCCGTGCGGGAACCGATCCCGTACGGCCTGCGCGCAGTGGACCGCGAGCGCCGACTTGCCCACGCCTGGAGGCCCGACGATCACGGCGATCACCGGAGGCCCGCTCGGGAGCCTCGACGGTGGCCCAGTCAGGGACCCGGGTGCGGGCACGGCCGACGGCGGGGTTGGGCGCGCGGACGGAGTCGGGGCCGCGAGCGCCAGCACGTCCAGGAGCGCGGCGACGGCTTCCGCGCGACCGGTGAAGTCCGGAACGTCCGGGGGAAGCTGGCGCGGCGCGGGAACGGCATGCCGAACGGCTACGGGCGTCTTCCTCGTCTCGGTACCCGCCTCCCCTGGCGAGGCGACCACGCTCCCGGGCAGTGCGGTGGCGCTCCCGGGCAGTGCGGTGGCGTCTCCGGACAGGATGGCGAGGTGGATCCGCCGCAGTTCCGGGCCCGGTTCGACGCCGAGCTCGGCGACGAGTCGCCGCCGGATCTCTCCGTAGCAACGCAGCGCCTCGGCCTGCCTGCCGCTCCAGTGCAGCGCGAGCATGAGCCGCTGCCAGAGGTCCTCCCGGAACGGGTGCTCCGCGAGCAGGCCGCGTAACTCGGCGATCGCGGCCGGGTACTCCCGCGCGGCCAGGCGCACCGCGACCAGTTCCTCCGCGGCGCCGAGCCGTACCCCGGAGATCCGCTCGATGCGGCGGTCCCACAGCGGGCTGCCGGGCAGGTCGGAAAGGGGGGCGCCGCGCCACAGCGCGAGCGCGCGGCGCAGGTGGGAACCCGCGCCCGCCGGGTCCCGCCCGGCTCGCTCGACCAGCTCTTCGAAGATCAGGACGTCGAGGTCGTCCGGTGCCACCTCGATGGCGTAGCCACCGGGCCTGGTCTGGATGCCCGTGCCGGCCGGGCCGAGTGCGGTGCGGAGCGCGCTCGCGTAGGTGCGCAGGTTCGCGACGGCAGAACGGGGGCGGGTCCTCGGCCACAACACCTCGACGAGCAGCTCCGTGCTGACCGTCCGGTTGGCGTCGAGCAGCAACGTGGCGAGCAGCATCCGCGGTTTCGGACCACCGATCCGGAGGGGCCGCCCCGATATTCGGACGTCCAGCGAGCCGAGGACTCTGTGCGTGGGCTGATCAACCGTCATGACCGCCTGCTCCTCTTACAGAGGCACTGCCACCATTTATCGCCTTATGTCATGCCTTCGCCAGCCCTTTGTATGGATTTTGGATGTTCCATGTGCGGTCAATCCGGACCCTTGGCTCCCATCAGCACCTTTCGACGGGCTGTCACAGTCAGTTCGCGGCTTTCGTCAGGAGAATCCGGCGGTCGGCCGCGAGGAAGGATCGGCATGAGACTCACGTCCATCGTCAAGGCGGGGCTGGCATTGCTGCTCGGCGTCACCGCGGGCGCCTCCACCGGCGCCGCCGCCTCCGCCGCCACCGCCACCAGCCTCACCACCAGCGCCACCGCTGTCGCCGCCGCCTCGGCGGCCATGGCGGAGCCTGCCTTCCAGCTCCCCTTCCCCTGCGGCCAGTCCTGGACCGGCAACTCCAACGCGAGCAGCGCCCACCAGTCGTGGGAGATCGACTTCAACCGGGGCAGCACGGCCGACGCCGATCTGGGTGACACCGTGGTCGCCGCCGCCTCCGGCACGGTCGTGATCTCCGCGCACCAGGGTTCGACGAACGGCTTCGGCAACCTGGTCAAGATCGACCACGGCGGCGGCTGGTACACGTACTACGCCCACCTGCTGGTCCGCTCCGTGAGCGCGGGCGCCACGGTCAGCCAGGGCCAGAAGATCGGCGAGGTCGGCAACACCAGCAAGCCGGGCAACAACATCTCGCCGCACCTGCACTACGAGGTACGCACCGACGCCACCTCCTACCCGGCGAACATCCAGAAGGCCAAGTTCAACGGCGTCACATTCGGCTATCCGGTCCAGACCGTGACGTCCAACAACTGCGGCGGAAGCAGCAGCAACCCGTACACGCCGGAGCAGGTGTGCGGCAGCGGCTACAGCGTGATCGACTCGGCCGCCCTCGGCTCCGCCGGAACCGTCTACCTCCTCTACAACACCTCCAACGGCTACAACTGCGTCGCCACCTTCAAACGCACCTCCCTCGGCAGCAAGACCGCCACCAGTGCCTACCTCGAGGTCCAGGGCAAGACCCGCGCCACCGACTCGGGCGACTACGGCTACTACGCCGGCCCCGTACGCGCCTCGGCCGCCGGCACCTGCGTCAAGTGGGGCGGCGCCACGGGCGGAAGCAGCTACAACAGCCCCTTCGAACACTGCGGGTGACAGGTGTCCCACCGGAGCCACGGGCCGGAACGGGTCGGGTAGGCATCCCGTACTATCGACGGCGCAGGACCGGAGCCGTCGCGCCCGGTACCCAGTTCCGAGACTCTGCGGGGGACCATGTTCCGCACGATGATGAAGTCCAAGATCCACCGCGCCACCGTCACTCAGGCGGACCTGCACTACGTGGGATCCGTGACGATCAGCGGCGAGCTGATGGCCGCGGCGAACCTGGTGGAGGGTGAGAAGGTCGACATCGTCGACATCGACAACGGCAACCGCCTCTCCACGTACGTCATCGAGGGTCCGGCGGACTCCGGGGTGATCGGGATCAACGGCGCGGCCGCCCGGCTGATCGACGTCGGCGATCTCGTGATCATCATCGCGTACGCGCTGGTGGCGGAGGAGAGGATCGGCGAGCTGCGGCCGAGCGTCGTCTTCGTCGACCAGGACAACAAGGTGGTCCAGACCGGCGACGACCCGGCCGGGGTCCCCGACGGCGTCGGCCTCGTCCGCGGGGATCTCGCCGCCTCCGCCGGCTGAACCCTCAGCTGAACGCGGGCGGAACGCGGGTGCCGGACCGTACGCGCGCGAGGGGCCCGCTCCCAGCGGGGAGCGGGCCCCTTGGCGTCCGCCGCGCCGTACGGAGCGGCTATTTGATGGACCCGGCGGTGAGACCGGAGACGACCTTCCGCTCGATCAGCGCGAACAGGATGATGACCGGGATGGTGGCGATCACCGAGCCGGCGAACAGGTTCTGCCAGTCGACCTGGTACTGCCCGATGAAGGAGTTGAGCCGCACGGTCAGCGGCTGCTGCTCGGGCGAGGTGGTCAGGGTCAGGGCGACCACGAACTCGTTCCAGGCCGCGATGAACGTGAAGATCAGCGCGGTGACCACGCCGGGCGCGGCCAGCGGCAGCGTGATCCGGAACAGCGCCCCGAACCGGCCCGTCCCGTCGATGAACGCCGCCTCCTCCAGCTCGCGCGGGATCGAGGAGAAGTACGCGTTGAGGATCCACACCGCGAAGGCCAGGTTGAAACCGCCGTTGACCAGGATCAGCGACCAGATCGAGTCGACCAGGCCGAGCTGGGAGAACTCCCGGTAGATCCCGACCAGCATCGCGGTCGGCTGGAACATCTGGGTGACCAGCACCAGGATCAGGAACGCCATGCGGCCCCGGAAGCGGTGCCTGGCGGTGTAGTACGCCGCGGGCAGGGCGACCAGCAGCACGAGGATCGTCGATCCGGTCGCGACCTGCAACGTGATCAGCAGGTTCCCGGACAGCCCGCCCGACCAGAAGTTGGCGAAGTTCTCCCACGCGAAGACCGTCGGCAGGTAGGCGCGCTCGCGCAGCTCCGCCTGCGGCCGCAGCGCGGTCAGGATCATCACCAGGTACGGGAAGAGGAAGACGAACGCGATCAGGTACGCGCTCGCGGCGACGACCACCGTCCTGATCCGCGGCATCCGCCGCCCGGGAACGGCGGCCGAGGCGGCGCCCGTGGCCGCGGCGACCGGAGGGGTCTCGGTGGCGGTCATCACGACACCTCGTTCTTCCACTTGCTGACCTTGAGGAAGATCGCCACCAGGACGATCACCATGCCGAAGTTCACGACCGACATCGCGGCGGACTCGCCGATGTCGGAGCCCTTGAGGATGAACATGAAGATCGTGGATGTGGCGGTCGAGTAGCCGGGCTGGCCGTGCGTCATCACCCAGATGATCGGGAAGTTGTTGAAGACGTTCATCACGTTGATGAGCGTCGCCACGGTCAGCGCGGGCCGCAGCAGCGGCAGCGTGATCGACCAGTACGTGCGCAGCCGGGAGGCCCCGTCCGTCTTGGCCGCCTCGTAGACCTCCGCGGGGATCGTCGACAACCCGGCGAGCAGCGCGTACGTCGTGAAGGGCAGCGAGACGAACACCGCGACGGCGATCAGCCACGGCATGGCCGTGGACGCCTGGCCGAGCGGGTCGGCGTCCGCGGTGCCGAGCGCGTCGAGCAGGCCGAGGTCGTGCCGCAGCATGTTGAGGAGGCCGACCTCGGGGTCGAGCATCCACTTGAAGATGATCGCCGTCATCAGCACCGACGCGGCCCACGGCGCGATCATCGCCCAGCGGGCGAGGCGGCGGCCGGGGAAACGCTGGTTGAAGAGCTGGGCGAGGCCGAGCGAGAGCAGGACCGTGATGGCGACCACGGCCACGACCCAGATCACGCTGCGTGCCATCACCCCGCCGAAGTCGGGCTCTTCGAACAGCTTGGCGTAGTTGTCCGTGCCGTTGGAGCCCTGGACCACGCCGAACCGGCTGATCTTCAGGAAGGACGACTGGATCATCGCGACGACGGGCCACACGACCACGACGCCGATCAGCACCACGGCGGGGCCGATCCACGCGAGGGGCGCCAGCGTGTGCGCCGCCCGCTTCAGGGGGGAGGTCTGCTGCATAACTCCTGCTTCCTGCGAAGAGGTACGGCCCGCGCCGCCGGGGCGCGGGCCGTACCACCGGATCAGCCGGCCGCGGCGACCTTCTGGATCGCCCCGAGGACCTTCGCGGGATCACCGGTGACGGCGCCGCCGATGGTCTGCTTGATCTGGGAGTTCACCTCAGACCACTTCGGGTCGGTGAAGGGGTAGAAGGTGGCGTTGGGCAGGGCGTCGAGGAACGGCTTGAGCTTCTCGTCGGTGGAGAGCTTCTCGATGCCCGACTTGGTCACCGGCAGCAGCTTGTAGGTGTCGCTGATCTTCTGGACGGCGGACGAGGAGTAGAAGAAGTCGAAGAACTTCTTGATCTCCTCCTGGTGGCCGTTCTTGTTGAAGGCCATGATCCAGTCCTCGACGCCGAGCGTGGTGTCGAGCGGGCCAGACTTGCCGGGGATCGGCGCGACGCCGTAGTTGGTCAGGCCGCCCTTCTCGAAGATCGGCATCGACATGGGGCCACCGTTGGCCATGCCGACCTTGCCGGCCGCGAAGTCCTCCCAGACCGTCTTGCGGTCCTTGGTGCCGGGGTTCGGCGTGGTGAGGCCGGCCGCGTGCAGGTCCTTGAGGAACGTGAACGTCTCGACGTTCTGCGCCGAGTCGATCGCCCACGCGCCGGAGGCGTCCTTGTAGCCGCCGCCGTTGCCCATGAACCACAGGAACGACTCGCCCTGGGCCTCCTCCTGCCCGAGCGGCAGGCCGAACGGCTGGGACACCCCGGCCTTCTTCAGCTTCTCCGCGTCGGCCTTCAGCTCGTCCCAGGTCTTCGGCGGCTCGCTGATCCCGGCCTTGGCGAACAGGTCCTTGTTGTAGAACAGCGCGCGGGCGGAGGAGACGAACGGGATGCCGTACGCCGTGCCGTCCACCTTGCCGAACTCGGCGAACTTCTCCAGCAGGTCGGACTGGGTGTTCGGCGAGAGCACCTCGTCGACCTTGTGCAGCAGCCCGTCCTTGACGAACCCGGAGTAGTCGCCGGTCTGCAGGATGTCGGGCATCTGCCCGTTCTGCACCATGGTGGCGACCTGGGTGTCGATGTCGTTCCAGTTGATGACCTGGACGTCGACCTTGATGGTCGGGTTGGCGGCCTGGAACTCGTCGACGACGCCCTTCCAGAACTTGTCGCCGCTGTTGTCCGCGGTCGGGCCGTCGCCGTAGTCGGCGGCGACGAGCTTCAGCGTCACCGAGCCGCCGGCGGCCTTGTCGGCGCCACCGCCGTCACCGCCGCTCGACTCGCCGCAGGCGGACAGGGCCAGCGCGGCGGCCACGCCGAGGGTGACCACCCCGGCAATCCTCTTGCTCATCTCGACTACCACCTTGATTTAGGGATGACTGGTCTGTACCGGTTGAGAGCCGAACAGGGGGTAGGCCGCTTTTGTGCGGCTTGGGAGCCAAGGTTAAACAGGTCGCAAAGCGCCGGTCCATACCGCGAAATATCGGATTTGCAACGAAGGTGCATCACCGGAGCGATGCCGGTCTATACCAGGCGGCCATCAGGAGGAGGCGCGGCACCCGGCGGACACCCGGCGGCATGACCGGAGGCCCTGACCGGCCGGGCACTCGCGCTGCGCAATGTTGCGCATATTAGCGCCTTTCCGCTCGCATGCGAGCTACCGGTACCAGCCCAAAGAACACGAATCGCCAAATATCACGAAGTGAGATGGAGCATGGACGGTACGTAGCCGAGGAGGGGCGCCCTCAGGAGGCGCGGCAGCCCGACGATCAGGGCCCGGGCGCAAGGATGAGCAGGGGGCGGCCCGGCCCGGCCGCCGCTCAGATGAGCATCAGGCCTGGACCACGTCGACGCCGGCGTCCCGGAACCTCTGGACCGTCTCGGCGGGGGCGTCGCGATCGGTGACCAGAGTGTCGATGGCGGAGCAGGGACAGATCCGCGCGAACGCGCGGCCGCCGAGCTTCGAGGAGTCGGCCACGACGATCACCCGGCCGGCCCGGGAGGCCATGAGCCGGTTGATGCCCGCCTCGCCCTCGTGATGGGCGAAGGCGCCGCCCTCCGGGTTGAGCGCGTCCACGCCGAGGACCGCGAAGTCGAGCGAGATCTCCCGCAGCACGCCGTCCGCCAGCGGGCCGATCAGCTCGTACGACTCGGGCAGCGCGACGCCTCCGATCACCACGATCTTGACGTGCCTGCGGACGACGAGTTCGTTGGCGATGTTCAGCGCGTTCGTCACCACCGTGACGCTCGGCTCGCCGCCCTGCCGGTCGAGGTCCGCGCGACTGGCGAGGGATCGGGCGACCTCGGTGGTCGTGGTCCCCCCGTTCAGCCCGACGATCGCTCCGGGCGGGAGCAGGGCCGCCGCGGCCGTGGCGATGCGGTGCTTCTCGGGCGCGTGCCGCGCCGCCTTGTACTGCAGCGGCAGGTCGTAGGAGATCGCTCCGGCTACGGCGCCGCCGCGCGTCCGGGTCAACATCTGCTGACGGCTCAGGTGGTCCAGGTCGCGCCGGATGGTGGCGGCCGACACGCCGAGCTCGGCGGCCACGGCGTCCACTTCGACCTTGCCGTCCCTGGCCAGGATCGCGAGCAGCTCGTTCCACCGTTCGTGGCTCGACATGGGCCCCTCCTCGCCGCTTCCACCCGTTCTCGGTTCCGCGAAGCGTAAGCGTATCCAACCTCCGGCTTGCGCATATTTGATTGTTAATGACATATTGTGCACAGAAATACGCATCAGGAGGTCGGGTCGCGACATGATCCTCACCGTCACCCTCAACGCCGCCCTGGACGTGACGTACGAGGTGGACGGGCTGGTGCCGAACTCCAGCCACCGCGTCACCGCGGTCCACCAGCGGGCCGGAGGAAAGGGCGTCAACGTCGCCCGCGTGCTCGCCTCCCTCGGCGCCGACGTCCGCGTCACCGGTCTGGCCGGCGGCCGCACCGGAGCGGAGATCGCGGGCGACCTCTCCCGGGCCGGGATCCCGGCCCGCTTCGGGACGATCGAGGGCGACTCCCGGCGCACCGTCACGGTGGTGTCCGGCGACGCCACCGTGTTCAACGAGCCCGGCCCCTCGGTCACGGAGCCGGAGTGGCGGCGGTTCCGCGCCCTGTTCGTGGAGCTGTGCCGGGACGCCCGGGTCGTCGTGCTGTCGGGAAGCGTGCCACCCGGGGTCGGTCAGGACGCCTACGCCCAGCTCATCGCCGACGCCAGACGCCACGACGTGCGCGTCCTGCTCGACGCCGACCACGAGCCGCTCCGGCTCGGACTGGCGGCGCGACCCGACGTCGCCAAGCCGAACGCCGCCGAGCTGGCCAGGGTCGCCGGGCCGGGACCCGTCGAGGAGGCCGCGCGGCAACTGCTCGCCGCCGGACCCGCCGCGGTGGTCGTCTCGCGGGGCGCCGACGGCCTCCTGGGGGTCACGCCCGGCGGGAGCTGGACCGTCCGCCCGCCCAGGCGGCTGTCGGGCAATCCCACCGGAGCCGGGGACGCCGTGGCCGCCGCGCTGGCCAGGGCCCTGCTCTCCCCCGGGCCGGTCGACTGGCCCCGCGCCCTCGCGGACGCGGCCGCGATGTCGGCCGCCGCCGTCCTCTCCCCCGTCGCGGGGGACATCGACCTGACCGCCTACCGCGAATTCCTGCAGGAGATCACATGCCGCTCGCCACGACCGCCTCGATAGTCGGGACCGCACCCGGCGGAGTGTGCGCGTTCAACATCATCACTCTCGAGCACGCCGAGGCCGTCGCGGCGGCGGCCGAGCGGGTCGGTACGCCGGTGATCCTCCAGGTCAGCGAGAATGCCGTACGGTTCCGGCTCGGGAGGCTGGCGCCCCTCGCCGCCGCCGCGACCGCCATCGCCGCCGCCGCCACGGTGCCGGTCGCCCTCCACCTCGACCACGTGACCGACGACGCGCTGATGTACCAGGCCGCCGACGCCGGGTTCAGCTCCGTGATGTACGACGCGTCGCTGGATCCGTACGAGATGAACGTGGCCAGGACGAGGGCCGCCGCCGAGTGGGCGCACGAGAACGGCCTGTGGCTGGAGGCCGAGCTCGGCGAGGTCGGCGGGAAGGACGGCGCGCACGCGCCGGGTGTGCGCACGGATCCCGGCGAGGCCGCCGCGTTCGTCTCCGCCACCGGCGTGGACGCCCTCGCGGTGGCGGTGGGCAGTTCGCACGCGATGACCGCGCGCGTCGCGCGGCTCGACCACGCGTTGATCGCGGCGCTGCGCGCGGCGCTGCCGGTGCCGCTGGTCCTGCACGGCTCCTCGGGGGTGCCCGACGACGAGCTGCGCCGGGCCGTCGAGGCCGGCATGAAGAAGATCAACATCGGTACGGCGCTGAACGTCGCGTTCACCGAGGCGATCAGCAGGTCGATCGCGCAGAACCCGTCCGGCGCGGACCCCCGGCCGCGTCTCACCGCCGCCAGGGACGGCATGATCGACGCGACCGCCCACCTGCTCCGTACGGTCGCTCAGCGCAGCCAGGTGTAGCGGCGCTCCGGCCGGCCGGCGGCGCCGTACCGCAGGGACACCTCGGCGCGGCCGGTCTCGCAGAAGTATTCGAGGTAGCGGCGCGCGCTGACCCGCGAGATGCCGACCAGGACCGCGCATTCGGCGGCGGACAGCGTCCCGTCCTCGCCGCGCAGGGCACGCGCGACCAGGTCCGCGGTCTCGGCGCTCATGCCCTTCGGCGGCGGGGCCGCCACCGCCGCGGCGCCGCCCCGGGCCAGCACCCGGTCCACCTCGCTCTGGCCCAGGAGCGCCTCCGTGGGCACGTCCTTGCGCTGGGCGGCGTACTGCTCCAGCCGGACGCGCAGGTCCTCGATGTCGAACGGCTTCAGCAGGTAGTTGACCACGCCCTGGCGTACGGCGCCGCGGACGGCGTCGATCTCCCGCGCGGCACTGATCACCAGGACGTCGCAGTCGTGGCCGGCGGCCCGCAGCCGCGTGATGACGTCCAGGCCGAAGATGTCGGGCAGGTAGAGGTCGAGCAGGACGAGGTCGGGACGCAGTTCGGCGACGGCCGTGAGCGTCTGCTCGCCGGTGTTCGCCGTGCCCACGACGCGGAACCCGTCGACCCGGTCGACGAACCCGCGGTTGATCCGGGCCACCATGAAGTCGTCGTCGACGACCAGGACGTCGATCATCGGCGCCCCTCCGCCATCTTGGCGGCCGGGTGGCCGACGGACAGCGAGGCCGTGAACATGGCTCCCTCGGGGGTGTTGGCGACCGCGACCTCGCCGCCGCGGCGCTCGCAGACCAGCCGGGTGAGCGCCAGGCCCATGCCGCGCTCGCCGCCCTGGGCGGCCTTCGTGGTGAACCCCCGGGTGAACACCTCGTGGGCCAGTTCGGGCGCGATCCCCGGCCCGGAGTCGCGCACCACGATCTCCACGCTGGACGCGTCCTGGCGCAGCTCGACCTCCACCCACGCCTCCTTGTCCGCGTCGCCGCCCGCGTCCACCGCGGCTCCCGTGTCCGCCGCGCCCGCCGCGTCCACGGCGTTGTCGACGAGGTTGCCGACCACCGTGGCGACGTCGGCGGAGTCCGCCGGCTCCAGCCGTTCCAGCGCCGTACGCTGCGAGACCCGCAGGTGGACCTTGCGCTCCGCGGCCAGGGACGACTTCGCCATCAGCAGCGCGGCGACGGCCGTGTCCCGGACCTGGCTGGTCAGGGTCAGGTCGAGCGACTCGCGGTGGCGGCGCAGCGCGCGTACGTATCGCACCACTTCGTCATGCTCCTCGATCTGGATCAGCCCCGAGATGATGTGCAGTTGGTTGGAGAACTCGTGCGCCTGGGCGCGGAGCAGTTCGGTGGAACTGCGGAACGAGCCGAGCTCGCGTTCGAGCTGGGCCAGCTCGGTCCGGTCCCGCAGCGTCGTCACGGATCCGAGCCTGCGCCCGTCCTTGGTGACGTTCATCCGGTTCATGACCAGCACCCGGCCGCGCCGTACGACGACCTCGTCCCGGGCCTCGGTCTCGTCGCCGGTGCCGGCCAGCACGTCGTGCAGCCGGCCCTCGATCCGCAGGTCGGCCAGGCTCATCCCGACACAGTGGTCCGGGAGGTCGAGCAGCCTGCGGCCAACCTCGTTGACCAGGGTGAGCCGCAGCTGCGGGTCGAGCGCGATCACCCCCTCGGCGATGCCGTACAGCATGGCCTCCCGGTGCTCGGCGAGGCCGGCGATCTCGCGCGGCTCCAGGCCGAGGGTCTGGTGCTTGATCCGGCGGGCCAGCAGCCATGACCCGATCAGCCCGAGCGCGCTCGCGATGCCGAGATAGGTGAGCAGGTACGAGGACGCGCCGACCAGCCGCTCCCAGACCGTCGGCGACGCCCGGCCGATCATCACGGTGCCGAGGTGATGGCCGAGGTTGTCGGGACCGGCCCCGAGCACGGGGACCTGGGCCACCAGCTCACGGGTGGACCCCACGCCGAGCTCCCCGGACCAGCCGCGCGCGTGGGCGACGCCGGGGTCTCCGTACGGCAGCCGCGTTCCCACCAGCCGGGGGTTCGACGAGCTGATGATCTTGCCGTCGAGGTTCGCCACCGTCACCGAGGTGACGCCGGACTGGGTGAGCGTGGTCTGGACCAGTGGTGCGAGCATCTCTCCGGGCGCCGGCCGGTCGATCTGGATGCGCACCAGCGGGGTGCTGGCCATCTGCTCGGCCAGCGCGGTCACCCGCCGTCCCTCGACGCGGTCGAACGTCGCCTTCGACTGGGCCACGGAGACGGCGCCGACCGCGACCAGGACGACCACGATGATGGCGAGTTGGAGCGCCAATAGCTCGCCCGCCAGGGTGTGCCGGCGGAATATCACGACCACAATGAACTCAATCTTCGCTGGTGACACAAGGCAGACGGGATGCGGCCAGGTCGCCACAATCATGGCGCTGGGATGCCTCAAAACGAAAGAGACGGACCTGTGAGAACTCGATTCACCGCACTTCTCAGCGCCGTGACCGGCGTCGTGATGCTCGCGGCGACCGCCTGTGGCGCCACCGCGCAGAAGGACGAGACCACCGCCGCGGGCGCGGCCGGGGCACCCGTCGCCGGCCTGCGCCTCATGGTGCCCAACACCCCCGGCGGAGGGTACGACACCACGGCCAGGACCGTGGCGAAGGTGATGGAGGACGCCAAGATCGCCTCCGGTGTGCAGGTGTTCAACCTGCCCGGCGCGGGCGGCACGGTCGGCCTCCAGCGCACGGTGAACGAGAAGGGCAACGGCAAGCTCGCCATGCAGATGGGGCTCGGCGTGGTCGGCGCCTCCTACACCTCGAAGTCGCAGGCGACCCTGACCCAGACGACCCCGATCGCCAAGCTGATCGAGGAGGCCGGCGCCATCGTGGTGCCCAAGGACTCCCCGTACCAGACGATCAACGATCTCGTCACCGCGTGGAAGAAGAACCCCAAGGGCCTGGCGGTCGGCGGCGGCTCGCTGCCCGGCGGCCCGGACCACCTCCTGCCGATGCAACTCGCCAAGCAGGTCGGCATCGACCCCAAGGAGGTCAACTTCATCTCCTACGACGGCGGTGGAGAGCTGCTGCCGGCGATCCTCGGCAACAAGATCGCGTTCGGCGCCAGCGGGTACAGCGAGTTCCTGGACCAGGTCCAGGCCGGCCAGATCCGGGTGCTCGCGGTGACCAGCGAGGAGCCGGTCGAGGTGATCAAGGACGTCCCGACGATGAAGTCCGCCGGCATCGACTTCGTCTTCACGAACTGGCGCGGCATCGTCGCGCCGCCCGGCATCAGCGACGCGGACAAGAAGGTGTGGATCGACGCGCTGACCACGATGCACGGCTCTGACCTCTGGAAGGGCGAGCTGGTCAAGCGCGGCTGGACCGACGCCTTCGTCACCGGCGACCAGTTCACCGCCTTCCTCGCGGAGCAGGACAAGCTGGTCGCGGAGATCCTGACGCAGCTCGGGCTGGCATGAGCGTAAGGACAGACGAGCGGAACGGCGACGTGGACGCTCAGCCGTCAGGGGCCGGGGATCGCGCGCAGTACGGCGTGTGCGCGTTCCTCGCCCTGACGGGCGCCCTGGTGATCGTCGACGCGACCGGCATCGCGCACCTGACGAGCAGCAACGATCCCATCGGACCCCGCCCGGTGCCGATGATCCTGGGCGTGCTGCTCCTCGTGGTCGCCGTGATCTACGCGATCGACGTCGCGCGTGGTGGCCGCGGCGAGCCCGAGGGCGGCGAGGACGTCGACCTGTCCAGCCGGATCGACTGGCGTACGGTGCTGCTGCTGATCGGCGCCTTCGCCGTGAACGCGGTGCTGATCGACTGGCTCGGCTGGGTGATCAGCGGGACCCTCCTGTTCTGGGGGTCGGCGTTCGCCCTGGGCAACCGGCACTACCTCCGCAATCTGGCGATCGCGCTGACGCTGTCGCTGGTCACCTTCTACGGGTTCGCCATCGGGCTCGGGGTCAACCTCCCGGCCGGCGTCCTGCAAGGAATCCTCTGATGGACAACCTGTTCCACCTGCTTGAGGGGTTCGCGAACGTCGTCACCCCGATGAACCTGCTGCTCTCCCTGGTCGGCGTCACCGTCGGCACGGCGGTCGGCGTGCTGCCGGGCATCGGCCCGGCGATGACCGTGGCGCTGCTGCTGCCCGTGACGTACGGGATGAACCCGACACAGGCGTTCATCCTGTTCGCCGGCATCTTCTACGGCGGCATGTACGGCGGGTCCACCACCTCGATCCTGCTGAACACCCCGGGCGAGTCGTCCTCGGTCGTCACCGCCGTCGAGGGCAACAAGATGGCGAAGGCCGGGCGGGCGGCGCAGGCGCTCGCGACCGCGGCGATCGGCTCGTTCGTGGCGGGGACGATCGGCACCCTGCTCCTCGTGTTCGTCACCCCCGTGGTGGTGACGTTCGCGATCGACCTCGGCGCGCCGGACTACTTCGCGATCATGATCCTGGCCTTCATCGCGGTCACCGCGGTGCTCGGCACCTCGCGCGTGCGCGGTTTCGCCTCGCTGCTGATCGGCCTGGTGATCGGCCTGGTCGGCATCGACGCGGTGAGCGGGCAGCAGCGGCTCACGTTCGGCCTCCCGCAGCTCGCCGACGGCATCGACGTGGTCATCGTGGCCGTCGGGATCTTCGCCGTCGGCGAGGCCCTGTGGGTGGCCGCGCACCTTCGCGGGAGGCCGGGAGAGGTGATCCCGGTCGGCCGGCCGTGGATGGGCCGCGACGACTGGAAACGGTCGTGGAAGCCGTGGCTGCGCGGCACCGCGTACGGGTTCCCGTTCGGGGCGCTTCCCGCGGGCGGCGCGGAGATCCCCACCTTCCTGTCGTACGCGACGGAGCGGAAGCTGACCAGGCACCCGGAGCAGTTCGGCAAGGGGGCGATCGAGGGCGTCGCGGGCCCGGAGGCGGCGAACAACGCGTCCGCGGCGGGCACGCTCGTGCCGATGCTGGCCATCGGCCTGCCGACGAACGCGACCGCCGCGGTCATGCTGGCGGCGTTCCAGTCGTACGGCATCCAGCCGGGGCCGCTGCTGTTCGAGCGCGAGTCCACGCTGGTCTGGACGCTGATCGCCAGCCTGTTCATCGGCAACCTGCTGCTGCTCGTCCTGAATCTGCCGCTCGCCCCCGCCTGGGCGAGGCTGCTGCGGATCCCTCGGCCCTACCTGTACGCGGGGATCCTGTTCTTCGCGACGATGGGCGCCTACGCGGTGAACGCCCAGCCGCTCGACCTGCTGCTGCTCCTGTTGCTCGGACTGCTCGGGTTCGGCATGCGCAGGTTCGGCCTGCCGGTGCTTCCGCTCATCGTCGGGGTCATCCTCGGCCCGCGCGCCGAGCTCCAGGGCAGGCGCTCGCTCCAGCTCTCGGGAGGCGACCTGTCCGGGCTGCTGGGCGGGCCCGTCTCCTATGTGATCTACACCGTCATTGTGATCCTGCTGGCCTGGCCGCTGATCCAGCGGTACGCGCCGCACCTGAGGAGGACGCGATCGTGACCGTTCTGGTCGGATACATCCCTTCGCCCGAGGGCGAGGCCGCACTGCACGCGGCGACCGACGAGGCCCGCAGGCGCGGGGAGCCGCTGCTGGTCGTGAACGCGTCACGGGGCGACGCCTACGTCGACCCGAGGTTCGCGCAGCTGGACGACCTGGACCGGGTTCGCCGCGACCTGACCGAGGCGGGGGTCATCTTCGGCGTGCACCAGGTGGTCGGCGAGCGCGACGCCACCGAGGAGATCATCGATCTGGCCGCGTCGGAGGGGGTGTCCCTGCTCGTGATCGGGCTCCGGCATCGCAACCCCCTGGGGAAACTGATCATGGGCTCGGCGGCGCAGCGGATCCTCCTGGAAGCGGCCTGCCCGATACTGGCGGTGAAGGCCGCCTGAATCCCTGGAATCCCGGTACGCCATCATCGGATGGTCCGGCCCGGACACCGGCAGGACGCTCATGACGCACACGGAACGGCGAGCACCCACGCGATCAGATGGAACATGAATCCCGACGACGGCGGCACCGTACGGCCGTTCTGCTGGCCCACGCCCTGGGCACGCAGATCGTCACCTTCGTGCTGCGCCCGACCATGTCCTATCGCGCGATCGAACTCGACGTCCCGGCGGTCTGGCTCGGCGTCCTGAGCGCGAGTTTCGCCATCGCCCCGCTGGTGCTGGCCATCCCGGCGGGGCACGCGGCCGACCGGGTCGGTGAACGCCGGGTGGCCCTGGCGGGCGCCGTCCTGCTCGTGTGCTCAAGCCTGGTGTTCCTGCTGCTCGGCCACAACGTCGCGGGCCTGGTCTTCGGGGGCGTGCTGCTCGGGACCGGCCACCTCGGCTGCGTCGTCGGGCAGCAGGCCTTGGTGGCCAACACCACGGAGAGCGGCCGTTTCGACACCGCCTTCGGGCACTACACGTTCGCGGCGTCGCTGGGGCAGGCGGCCGGGCCGGTCCTGATCACGGCCTTCGGCGGCTCCCGGGCGATCCCCGACACCGGGGCCATCTTCCTGGTGGTCCTGTTCCTCACCGCCGGCCTCGCGGGGTTGTCGGCGTTCCTGACCGGCAGCCCCCGAGCCGCGGCCCGCGAGGACGCCGGGGAGGCCGGGATCCGCTCGCTGATCCGCCTGCCCGGCCTCGTCAACGCGCTCGCGACCAGCTGCGTCGTCCTGGCCGCCGTCGACATCACCCTCGTCTACCTGCCCGCGCTGGGCGCGGAGCGGGGTCTCGCGTCGAGCACGGTCGGCCTGCTGCTGACCGTACGCGGCGTGGCGTCGATGGGCTCCCGCCTGTTCCTCGGCCGCCTGTCCCAGGCGTTCGGGCGCCGCAGGCTCCTGGTCACCAGCACCATCGCGGCGGCGCTGGCGCTGGTCGCCACCCCGCTGCCCGTGCCGGTCTGGGCGCTCGCCGGGCTCCTCGTCGCCGCCGGTTTCGGGCTGGGCGTCGGGCAACCGCTGACCATGTCCTGGCTGGCCGAGTCCGCTCCCCCGGGGCTGAGAGGGCGGGCGATGTCCCTGCGCCTGGTCGGCAACCGTACCGGCCAGGTGCTGATCCCCAGCGCGGCCGGGCTGGTGGCGGCCGGGCTCGGCGCGGGCGGGGTGCTGTGGATCACCGCGCTCAGCCTCGGCTGGGCCGGAGTGGCGGCGCGACGTCTCCCCGTGGACCGCCGACAGTGAGGACACGGGCGAGCGGCGCCCTCACAGCGTCAGCTGCCGCTGCGCCTGGGTACGCCACTCGAGCAGCACCACGGTGGCGTCGTCCTGGAGCTGCCCGTCCTGGTGGCTCAGGATCGACTGGATCAACCGGCGCAGGGTCTCCGGGGGCGTCAGCCCGCTCGACTCATGGCGGATGACGAAGTCGGTGAAGTGCCGCAGGCCGAACAGCTCCCCCTCGGGGCTCTGGGCCTCGATGATGCCGTCGGTGTAGAGCAGCAGCCGGTCACCGGGTTCGAGGTGGTAGGTGGCGACATTCGCGGCCTGGCCCAGCCCGAGGCCCATCGGCGGCGACGGCGGGGTGTCGAGGCTGATGGTCGTGCGGTTGTCACGGATGACCAGCGGCGGGTGGTGGCCCCGGTTGATCCAGGTGAGCCGGCCGGTGGTCGTGTCCAGTGCGGCCAGGACGCCCGTGGCGAAGCGGGACCGGGCGAACTGCTCGTCGATCGCCTGGTCGATCGCCTCGCTCACCCCGAGCAGGTCCGCGCCCTCGCGGCGGCGGTTGCGGTAGCAGCCGATGGCGATGGTGGCGGTCAGCCCGGCGGCGGTGTCATGGCCCATGGCGTCGAAGATCGACACGTGCATGGTGTCGCCGTTAAGCGCGTAGTCGAAGGCGTCCCCGCCCATCTCGTACGCCGGTTCCAGCACCGCGCTGACCACCACCCTCTCGTTCGCGAAGGTCCTGGCCGGCATCAGGTTCCAGAGCACTTCGGCGGAGAGGTTCATCGGCCTGGTCCGGGCCAGGATCGCGTACGAGTCGCTGGCGCCCTTCTTTCCCTCCACCAGGAAGGCGACCAGCGACGCCAGGTAACGGGCCCGCCAGCTGGTCGTCACGGTGAGCTCGGGCACGGTGACCGCCATCACGCCGAGCCGCTCCGTGCCGTCGAGCAACGGCAGCCACAACCGCTGCGGACGGTCCTCCGCCGAAGGCTCCACGGGTTCGGCGGCGGACGGGTGCGTGGCCGGTCTGACCCTGACGACCTCCACGTTGCGGAAGGCCCGACCGGCCATGGTGGCGTCGATGCGGATGCGTTCGAGCGGGTCGCCGGCCTCATCGCGCTGGCCGGGGAGCGGCACGAGGAACTGCTGCTGCAGATCGACCACGTAGATCATCGTCTGGGAGAGGTCCCAGACGGCCGCGTGCACGGCGACCAGCGCCGACAGGTCCTCTATCGAGGTCAGATGGGCGGCGTGGACCAGCCCGCCCAGCATCTCCTCATCCTTGGTCAGCACGCGCACGCTCCCTGGGTGTCCATCGTCCCCCTCCCCCTACCCCGTGGTGCTGGTTCCTAGTTTGACCTGGGGAAACGAGGGCAGCGGCGGCATGACGGAGAGCGGGCCGGACAGGAGGAAGGCGATGACGAACATCTGGACACCGGGAAGCCGGTACCCGCGCGGTGGCGATCTGGACTGGCTGCCCCCACTGGCCCAGTCCCCGGACGCCGAGGGCGATCCCGAGGACGGCCCCTGGAAGGGCTGGTACGTGCCGGGCGCCGACTCGTCCGACGACGTGGAGGAGCCCTCCGAGGAATAGGCCGCCACGCGGGCACCCCTGCTCAGGCGGTCAGGGTGTGGCCCGGTTCGCCAGGTCGAGCGCGATGTCCACGATCATGTCCTCCTGGCCGCCGACCATCCGGCGGCGGCCCACCTCGGTGAGGATCGCGCGGGTGTCCACGCCGTAGCGGGCCGAGGCCGCCTCGGCGTGCCGCAGGAAGCTGGAGTACACCCCGGCGTACCCGAGCGTCAGCGTCTCCCTGTCCACCCGTACCGGACGGTCCTGAAGCGGCCTGACGAGATCGTCGGCGGCGTCCATCAGCGCGTACAGGTCACAGCCGTGCTCCCAGCCCATCAGGTCGGCGACGGCCACGAACACCTCCAGCGGCGCGTTGCCCGCGCCCGCCCCCATCCCCGCCAGCGAGGCGTCGACACGGTGGCAGCCGTTCTCCACCGCGACGACCGAGTTGGCCACACCCAGGCTCAGGTTGTGGTGGGCGTGGACACCGATCTCGGTTTCCGGTCGCAGCGCGTCACGGTAGGCCCGGATACGGTCGCGCATGCCGTCCATGGTCAAGCCGCCGCCCGAGTCGGTGACATAGACGCAGTTCGCGCCATATGACTCCATCAGCCTGGCCTGCCCGGCCAGCACATCGGGATCGGCCATGTGGGACATCATCAGGAAGCCCGCCACGTCCATCCCCAGCTCGCGGGCGGTGGCGATGTGCTGGGCCGCGATGTCGGCCTCGGTGCAGTGCGTCGCGATCCGCACGGAGGTGACGCCGAGGGCGTGCGCCCGGCGGAGGTCCTTGACCGTCCCGATGCCGGGCAGCAGCAGCGTGGTCAGCTTCGCGTGCCGTACGGCTCCCGCCACGGCCTCGATCCACTCCTCGTCCGTGTGCGCGCCCGGGCCGTAGTTGAAGCTGCCTCCGGCGAGGCCGTCGCCGTGCGACACCTCGATGGCGGCCACTCCGGCGGCGTCGAGCGCCCTGGCGATCTCCACGGCCTGGTCGAGGGTGTAGCGGTGCCGGATGGCGTGCATGCCGTCCCGCAACGTCACGTCCTGCACGTAGATCCTGGTCATGCGGCCACTCCCGTCCCCAGTTCGGCGAGCCGCTCCGCCGTACGCAGGGCGGCCGAGGTCATGATGTCGAGGTTTCCCGCGTACGCGGGGAGATAGTGGGCGGCGCCCTCCACCTCGAGGAACACGGTCACCTTCGTACCGCCCCTGCTTCCCGGCGCCAGCGTCCACACCGGCTCGTCCCGGCCGATCGAGCTGAACTGGACCTTCTGCTTGAGCCGGTATCCGGGGACGTACTCGCGCACGCGCGCGACCATGTCCTCCACGGCTCCCGCCACCGCCGCCTCGTCGCAGTCGTCGACCAGGCAGTAGACGGTGTCCCGCATGATCAGGGGCGGCTCGGCGGGATTGAGGACGATGACCGCCTTGCCGCGCTCCGCGCCGCCGACCTGCTCGATGGCGGCCGCGGTGGTCTCGGTGAACTCGTCGATGTTCGCCCTGGTCCCCGGCCCCGCCGACTTCGAGGCGATGGAGGCGACGATCTCGGCATAGCGGACCGGCGTCCGCGAGGACACCGCCGCCACGATGGGGATCGTGGCCTGCCCGCCGCAGGTCACCATGTTCAGGTTGGGCGCCGCCAGGTGCTGGTCGAGGTTGACCGACGGCACCACGTAGGGGCCGATGGCCGCGGGGGTCAGGTCGATGACCCGCTTGCCGTGCCCCTGGACGACGGCGGCGTTGTGCCGGTGCGCCCCGGCCGAGGTGGCGTCGAGGACGATGTCCACGTCGTCGAACTCCGGCAGCCGCACCAGCCCGGCGACACCCTCGGCGGTGACGGCGAGCCCGCGCCTGCGCGCCCTGGCCAGGCCGTCGGACGCGGGGTCGATGCCGGCCATGGCCACGACCTCGATCTTCTTCGACAACAACGCCTTGAACATGAGGTCGGTCCCGATGTTGCCCGACCCGATGATCGCGATCTTCACTGCTTTCCTCTCATTCCTGCTTCATGATCCGAAGACCGCGGTCACAGAGCCGACGCCCTCGATGCGCGCCTCGAACACGTCCGCTCGCTCGACGGGCACCACCGGCCCGAGCGCGCCGGTCAGCACGATGTCACCGGCCCGCAGCGGGAAGTCCGTACGGCCGAGGGTGTCGGCGAGCCAGACCGCCGCGTTGAGAGGGTGGCCCAGGCAGGCGGCTCCCGAGCCGGTGGAGACCTCCTGGCCGTTCCTGGTCATGCTCATCGCCGCCGTCTTCAGGTCCAGTCCCGTGAGAGCCACGGGGGTGTTCCCGAGGACGAAGCCTCCGCTGGAGGCGTTGTCCGCGATCGTGTCGGCCAGGGTGATGTCCCAGTCCGCGATCCTGGAGTCCACGATCTCGATGGCCGGGAGCACGAACTCGACCGCCCGCATCACGTCGGCCACCGTGAACGGGCCACCGCGGAGGTCCGCGTCGATCACCAGCGCGATCTCCGCCTCCGCGCGGGGCTGGAGGAAACGGCCGTACGGGATGGGCAGCCCGTCGGGGTGCCACATGTCGGCGAACAGCACGCCGAAGTCGGGCTGGTCGATGCCGAACTGCCGCTGCACCGCCGGGTTCGTGATGCCGATCTTCCGGCCGACCAGACGGCGTCCGTCGGCCAGCGCCCGCCGCGTGTTGATCTCCTGTACGGCGTAGCCGTCGGCGGCCGTGCTGATCAGATCCCGGACGGGAGCGCACGGCCTGCCCGATGCCGCGGCCGAAAGGAGCCGGTCGGCCGCCTGGCCGTGGACCGGATCGGCATCAGACCTTTCATCGTTCATCGGTTGCTCCTGCTTGGTCGTGTGATGTCGGCTCGACAGAGCCCGGTTCCGTATGCCGGAACCCGTGAGTAGCGGGTGCGGTCACGCTCCGGCGATAGCCTCACCGGCCGGATCTCGGATCGCAGCTCAATGCTCCTGCCACTGGTCATATGGGTACCGGTTCACGACAACCATGGGCAACAATGGTTCCGTGACACGGAACCAGGATCGACTCTCGATGCTGGAGAAGACGTGGCTGGTTCTGGACGCGTTCCGCCCCACGGGAGGCCCGCTCCGCCTGATCGACGTCGCCCAGCGCTGCCATCTGGCCAAGTCCACGGCCTTCCGGCTGCTCGCCGACCTGACCGAACTCGGGGTCGTCACGCGCAGGGACGACCGCTACTACCTCGGCCGGCGGCTGTTCGAGCTGGGCAGCATCGTCCCTCTCGAACGCGACCTGCGGCACGCCGCGCTGCCGTTCATGCACGACCTCTACGAGGCCACCCGGGAGACGATCCACCTCGGCGTACGCGACGGGCTGGACGTGGTGTACGTCGAGAAGATCCGCGGCCACGAGTCGCTCTCCCTGCCCTCCGCCGTCGGCGGGCGATTGCCGCTCACCTGCACCGGTGTGGGAAAGGCGCTGCTGGCCTACTCCGGCCAGGACCTTCTCGACGAGGTGCTCTCCCGGCCGCTGCGCAGGCTCACCCCGCGCTCGATCGTGGACCCGGAGCGTCTCGACGAGGAGATCGGGCAGATCCATATCCAGGGGCTGGCCCACGAACGCGAGGAGTCGCAGATCGGGAGCGCGTGCATCGCGGCGCCGATCTTCAAGGACGCCGCGGTCGTGGCCGCGTTGTCGGTCTCGGTCCCGGTGGCCCGCTTCCACCCCGCCAGGCTGGCCCCGGCCGTGAAGACCGCCGCGCTGGGCGTCTCACGGGCACTGACCCGGTCCCTCTGAGACCGGCACCCGCCCTCCGGGAACGCTGTCGACGGCTCCGCACCGGCTGTCATCCTGGCGGCCTCGTTCCCATGGTGTGCCACATACCGCGACCTGGGGTAATCGTAAAAACACTCTGGGTAGTCGAGGTGAGGAAAGGTGACTCTGGCACCATTGAGGAGGAAGCATGTCCGAACGAGCGACACCGCGACATGGAAGTGTGAGCAACCCGCGGTCCAGGGCCGATATCCACCTCTCAGCCTGGCAGGCCGCCGCGCTGGAGGCGGGGAAGTTCTTCCCGGCTCTGCAGGCCGGCCTGCATGACCCCTACGCCGCCGACGACGTCGCCAACAACACACCTCCCGTCGACGGCAGGATCGCGAGCGCCGGTCTCGACTTCGCCTCCTCACTCGACGAGCCACGGACGGACTGGGCCAAGCACGCGGCGCGCGCCGGCCAGGAACTCGAGATCACCTGGCACATGCACGCGCCGCACAAGACCCGCCGGTGGAACTACTTCCTCACGACCAGCAGCTGGGATCCGAAGAAGCCCCTGGCGCGGGCGCAGTTCGACCCCACTCCGATCGCGACGATCCAGAACGCGGCTCAGCCGTACTGGGCGCACGACGACCTCATCCCGAGCAACCCGACCGTCCACCGCGTCCGCCTGCCCGAGGAGCACAGGGGCTACCACGTGCTCCTGGCGGTATGGGAGATCGCCGACACCGGCAACGCCTTCTACCAGGTCATCGACCTCGACCTCAGCTAGCCCACTCCGGGGCCCCGATCGGCGCACGCTCCCGGCGGGACACGACAGCCGGTAGAGCGCCTCGCCCTCCCACGAGACCACCGTCGGTGTCCCGGGAGTTCGGAGGTCCCCATCACGACGCGAAGGGCGCCCGGTGGCCGGGCGCCCTTCGCTCGCAGAGGGTCAGACCGCGGCGTGCGCGCCGCCGGGCTGCTCCTCTCCGTCGATCTCGCGCAGCGCGGTCGTCGCCGCCACGTAGGCGGTTCCGGTACCGGGCCGCAGGACCGTACGGCGCAGCGCGACGTAGATCGCGGGGGTGAGGACGAGGGCGACGAGGAAGCCGAGCTGGAAGATGTCGGCGGCGAACAGGTAGTACGAGACGCCGAAGCCGACCACCAGGGCGATGATGCCCGCCCAGTTGAACCGCTCGACCTGGGTGCCGGACCGCCTGCCCCGGGTCAGCCGGTAGTCGGTGATGAGCAGCGCGCACAGCGAGCAGGTCGCGATACCCAGGCCGCCGAGCAGTTGGCCGAGGAAGCCCAGCACGCCGGCCCAGACCGCGCACAGCGCGAGCGCGTTCGCCACGAGCACCATCACGATGCGGCTGGGCGTACGGCCGATCAGCGCGTCGACCAGGTTGGTCAGCGAGAGCGAACTGGTGTAGGCGTTGATGACCTGGGCCTTGACCTGGGCCGCGTACATGACCAGGAAGCCGAGCAGGCCGGCCAGGACGACGAAGTAGGCGCCCGCGTTGGAGTGGGCCAGGGCCTGGACCTTCTCCGCGGTGCCCGCCCCCGGCTGGGCGGCGGCCACCGCCGCGTTGGCCGGGTTCTCCAGGTAGGCCGCCACCACGGCGTCACCGGCCTGATAGAGCAGCGCGCCGAGCACGACGACGCCGAAGTTGACGATGATGGCGCCGCCGATGGACATGATCTTCACGTCGCGGGAGGTCCTGGCGTAGCGGGAGAAGTCCGCGGCGGTCAGGGCGAGCGCGCCCGCCATGCCCATCATGCTGGCCAGCGTGCCCATGATCTGGGCGCCGCCGACCTCGGCCGGCCGGAACGCGAGCACGTCGCCGGGCGACAGGGACGACTTGCCGAACGCGACCACGGTCACGGTGATCATCAGCACCGCGGCGATGACCGTGAGCAGGAACGACGTGCGCTGCACGAGCTGGACCCCGAAGAGGGCGAGCCCGATCCAGACGACGGTGAAGATGCCGTAGATGACGATGGCGTTCGCGGTGCTCGGCGACCACCCGAGCATGAACAGCGTGCCGTGGTACAGCAGCGCGTTCTCCAGCGCGAGGAAACAGATGATCATCGCGGCGAACATCAGCGACGCCAGGGCTGAGCCTGACGCCCCCAGCCCGTGGAATCGGCTGGTCACCGTGGACGAGGTGCCCGTGCTCTGGCTGACCTTGCAGGTGAGCGTGCCCATCACCGCGCCGAAGATCGCGGAGACGGCGGCCATCCCGATCGTCCACCAGACGCCGACGAGGTAGCTGGCCCCGCCACCGATCAGCAGCATGGCGAGGGTCGTGCCCACGCCCGCCGTGTTCGGCAGGAGGGCCCAGCCACCGCGTCGTTCGTCGTCGGCGACCGGGTTGAGGACGTTGTCCTCCATTGTTTCGCGAAGGTGTGAAGGCGCACCTTGACCGTGGGGAGAATGCATGACGAATCCCTTTGACGCCGTCCCGCTGTCATGGAGGCGGGCTCGTGATGCGGACACACAACCACAGGGGTGTGAGACACACCTCGTACGTTGTCCCGCTGGTCCGGACACCTGTTGGCGGGAGTTCTCGCGGGTTTTCCGAAGAGTTCCCGGAGAGTTCCCGGAGAGTTCCCGGAGAGTTCCCGGGGCGGCGCACGGTCGGAGGGGATGTGTACGAGCCTCGGGCTACGGCGCCCAGTGCACGACCGCGCCCCCGGTTCCCCACAGCGGGCCGTACGCGCGCACATCGGCCGGGCGGTTCACCTGGCCGGTGCCTTCGAGGAAGGCGAGCGCGCGAAGCTGGCTGTCTGCCTGGGCCTCGCGGGCGTACTGCTCGCGCAGTTCCATCACCTCGCCGAACCTGCCCTCGGCCAGCAGGCCGAGAACGCGCCGATCCCACTCCTCGTTCCTGGCGCTCTCCACGTGGTCCTCCCCCGGCGTGATCCACTGCTGGATCAGGCCGCTGGACAGGCCGGAGACGGCGACGACGGCCACCCGTCTGCCGACCGCGGAGGCGGCGTCCATCACGGCACGGCCGAGCGTGGAGATGGCCTCCACTCCGGCGTACAGGTTGCAGGAGACCTGGACCACGGGCAGCGTGTCGGCGGGGTCGAGCAGGCCCGTGGCCACGATCATGCCGGTGTCGATCGGGAAGTGCTCGTAGTGGGTGCGCCGCGCTTCGAGCCCGGTGCGCTCGATCTCCTTCGCCCACTGCTCGGCCAGCTCGACGTCCGTCCGGAGGTCGTACGGCATGGTGCCGTAGTCGAAGTCGTACCAGTTCTCGTCGACGCGGACGCCGCGCAGGCGCGGGTCCAGCTGCACCTGGTGCCCGAGCACGGTGAACCACTGCGTCGAGAGCACCACGAGGGTCTCCGCGCCCGCGTCCCGCAGCAGGGTTCCGACGTGCTTCGACTCGGCGGTCAGCTCGGCCCAGACCGGCGCCGGGTCGGCCGCGAGCAACTGCGGCATTCCGGGCATCAGCACCGCGCCGGCGAAGTGGCCGTGGGTTCCGGTCGTCGCGCCCTCGTTCATCGTGTCCGTCACTGCCGCCCCCGCATGTCCCACAGACACACCGCGTTGCCCGTGCCGATCACCGTTCCGTACGTGAGCACCTCGCCGACGTCCTCCGGCCAGCCGAGCGCCGACAACATCCAGGAGAGGCTGCCCGCCTTGGTCTCCGACTCGGTCTGCTGGATGTGCTCGGGGATCATCTCCCGCAGCTCACGGGTGCGTCCCGCCCGGATCAGGTCAAGGAGGCGCATGTCCCACCGGTACTGGTGGTGGTTGTAGGCGTGCTCGTAGGTCATGTCCTCGGGCAGCCCCAGCTCGCGCTCCCAGTGCAGGTGCGACAGCGAGTTCGACCCGGCCACGATGGCGCGGCGGCCGAGCCCCTCGATCGCCTTACGCGCCGATTCCCCCAGGATCTCCATCTGGTCCAGCGAGGACGTCGAGTAGAAGTACGGGTTGTTGTTGGCGGAGAGCGACACCACCGGGATGTCCCAGTCGGGGTTCAGCAGGTGCAGTGCGGTGATCGTCGCGTAGTCGACGCGCACCCCCTCGTTGCGCATCTTCCTGGTGACCAGGCCGTCGTCGCTCGCCTGATCCGCGATGGCCTCGGCCAGTTCCACGTCGGTACGGAAGTCGTACCGGTAGCGCAGCAGGTGCGGGAAGATCGGCTCGACGGAGAACCCCTTGGGGTTCGGCACACAGTTGACGTGGTGGCCCACCATGGTGATCCAGTGCGGCGCGTGCAGCACGATCACGTCGGGCTCCATCTCGCGGATGCGGCGGCGCAGGTCCTCGTACGCCCAGCGCAGGACCTCCCAGCCGCCCTCCGAGGTGGGTTCGTTCTGCGACGGGTTCTCCGCGTACAGCAGCTGCGGCGGATGGGGGGCCAGTATCCCCGCGATGATCCCGGGACCGCGGCAATCCCGTACGGGTTCGTCCGCGGCGGGGGTGGGATGCCCGGGTGAACCGCCGGTCCGCCGCTGCCACGTACGGTCGCCGACCGGGACTTTGAACACACTCGACATGGCCCGCACGCTAATGACGGGAAACGCGCGGCTCATCGCGCTTGTCCGGCAGCACCGGACAAGGATCGGCCGATCTCCCGTGCGTCCGGCCGAGCCGGACAGCGGTCAGGCGCGGATGCCTCGGGTCGCCAGGCGCTGGGAGATCTCCTGGGCCGCCGCGCGTACGGCGTTGCCCAGGGCCAGGGTGCGGCGTTCGTTCATCACGGACCTGCGCTGCGCCACCGACACCGCGCCCACCGCGTTGCCCTCGGCGTCGAGGATGGACGCCGCGACGGACCTGATCTGGGGCTGGGAGCTGTCGGAGACGGCGAAACCCCGCTCCCGTGTGAGGGTGAGGTCACGCAGCAGCGGGTCCAGGTCGACGCCGGGATGCCTGGTCATGATGTCGGCCACTTCCAGCTGGTCGAACCGGGACATCGCCGCGCGCCCGCAGGCGTTGCGGAACGCGGGCACCCGGGCGCCGACCCGGTGGTGGACCAGGCCGCCGTCGTGCTCGACGTGGTGCAGGTAGACGATCCAGCCCTTGGCGACGTACTGCCCGAGCTGCACGTCGCCGCCGAAGTGCTTGGCCAGGTTCTCCATCGTGCGGGTCGCGGCCTCGGCCAGGCCGATCCGCTCGAAGACCTGCGCGCCGAGCCAGGCGACCGCGGGGCCGAGCCGGTAGCCGCCCTCGTGCATGGCCTCGAGCATGCGCGCCTCGACCAGGGTGACGCACAGGGCGTGGCAGGTGCTGCGCGGGATGCCGGTGCGGGCCGAGATCTCCCTGACGGTCATGATCCGATGCTGCGGGTCGAACGCCCGCAGCACCTTGGCCGCCTTGAGTACCGCCTCGACCCGCTCCGCCATTCCATCACCTGCTTCGCCACGCTCTGAACTGGTGTTTCGTCGCTGGTCGCAGCCTATGAGACGCCGCGGTCAGGAAGTGACGGCCCTCTCAGGAGACCGGGACCGCCCCGGTCATGATGCGCGGGCGCAGTTCCCCGGCCCGCGACCGCAGATACATCACGAACGAACCGGCGGCGTCCACGACGACGTCGTACTCGTCGAGCACGACGATGGTGGTGGTGCCCAGCTCGATCACGGCGGGACCGGACACCTCGTCGCCCGGCGCCATCCGCAGCCCGGCGTAGATGTTCGACTCCACCATCGCGCGCTGCGCGGGCGACCAGATCGGCCGGCGGCCGACCACCGCGCCGCCGGTGTCCCCCGCCGCCGTGGGCCGGGCGAACTCCGGCTTCGGTGTCGAACCGAGGGCGGTCAGCCTGACGTTGATCACTTCCACCGGCATCTCGTCGGACCGGTAGCCGAACAGCTCGTCGTGCATGGTGTGGAACGCCTCGGCGATGGCGGCGGCGTCGCAGCCGTCCACCGCGTCCGCGGGCAGCGGCACGTTGATCTCGAACCACTGGCCGGCGTAGCGCATGTCCAGCGACGGCTGGAAGGTCACCGCGTCGTCGCTGAGTCCCTCGCCGCGCAACGTGTCCCGGCCCTCGTCGGCCATCTCGCGCCAGATCCCGCTGAGCCCCACCTCGTCCAACTCCGCGAGCCGCAGCTTGAAGCTCTTCACATAGTCGTGCTTGAAGTCGCAGACCAGCATGCCGGCGGCGCAGAAGATCGACGACTCCCTGGGCACGACCAGGATCGGGATCTCCAGCTCCCTGGCGATGGCGGCGGCGTGCACCGGACCGGCACCACCGGCCACGACGATCGGGAAGTCGCGGGGGTCGAGCCCGCGGCGAACCGTGATCTCCCGTACGCCGGTGGCCATGCTGACGTTGACGAGGTCGTAGATGCCCGCGGCCGCCGTGGTGACGTCGATGCCGAGGGGCCCGGCCACGTCGCGCTCGATCGCCCGCCTGGCCGCCTCGACGTCCAGGCCGACCCCGCCGTCGGCGAAGCCCACCGGGTCCAGGTAGCCGAGCACCACGTCGGCGTCGGTGGTCGTCGGCCGGTCCCCGCCCCGCCCGTAGCAGGCGGGACCGGGGACGGCGCCGGCGCTCTGCGGGCCGACCCGCAGGATGCCGCCCTCGTCGACCTGGGCGATGCTGCCGCCGCCCGCGCCGATGGTGTGGATGTCGACCATCGGCAGGGCGATCCGCCAGCGGTCGATCAGGCCGTCGGTCATCACCAGCGGCCTGCCGTCCTTGACCACCGCGGCGTCGAAGCTGGTGCCGCCCATGTCCACGGTGAGGCAGCTGTCCCAGCCGTGTGGGGCCACCTCCAGCAGCCCCGCCGTGGGGCCGGAGGCCGGGCCGGACAGCAACGAGAGCGCGGCGCGGCGGCGCAGCTCCTGCGGCGTGGCGACGCCTCCGTTGGACTGCATGATCAGCAGCACTCCGGCGAAGCCGACCTCGTTCAGCGTTTCGGTCAGCACCCGCAGGTAGTCGCTGATGATCGGTCCCGCGTACGAGTTGAGCACCGCGGTGCTGGTGCGGTCGTAGTACCGCGCCTGGGAGAGCAGCTCGCTCGATGTGGTCACGTACGCCTCGGGCAGTTCGGCCGCGACCACCTCGGCGGCCCGGCGCTCGTGGTCGCCGTTGGCGTGCGCGTGCATGAAGCAGACGGCGACCGACTGCACGCCGTCCGCGCGCATCTCCGCGGCGGCACGCTTGACGTCGTCGAGGTCGAGCGGCGTCAGCTCCTTGCCGGTGTGGTCCAGCCGGCCCTTGACCGGCAGCCGCAGGTAGCGCGGCACCAGCGGGACCGGGTGGGCGAGCCGGTTGTCGTAGGCGTCCTCCCGGGTGCCGTCCCGCATCGCGAGGACGTCGCGGAAGCCGTCGGTCGTCAGCAGGCCGGTCTTGGCGCCGTTGCGGGTGAGCAGCGCGTTGGTGGTGACGGTCGTGCCGTGCACGATCGTGCGCACCTGGCGGAGGAACTCGTCGAGTGACTCGCCGCGCCGCTCGGCGACCTCACGCAGCCCCTTGGTGACGGCCCGCGCGGGGTCCGAGGGGATGGAGCTGGTCTTGTGGATCAGCCGTGACCCGTCGCCGTCCACGACCAGGAAGTCGGTGAACGTGCCGCCCACGTCCACGCCCACGCGGATGCTCATGAAACCGTCTCCTTCACCGCGTTCCCACGAAGGGCGGCCGTGCGCTCTTCGTCAACTCGCCACTGCTCGGTGTCCACGACGACGCCGTAGTCCTCCCTGGCCCGCTCCGGCGAGAGCAGCCCGTCGCGGACCTCGGCCACGACCAGTTCGGCCGGGCGCTGGAACGGGTCGCCGTATCCGGCCCCGCCCCAGCTCTGCGCCCGTACCAGGGCACCGGGTGGGAGCTGGACCATGTCCTTGGATCCCCACACCCGCACGGAGCCGTCGGGCAGTTCGACCGACATCCGGTTCAGCCCGGCGTCGTGTCCGCCGAACAGTCCGCGTGCGGGGACGGCGCCCTCCTCCTCGACGCCCTCGCCGTTGGTCACGCCGACCTCGTGCTCGCCGTAGCAGCGCCACGCCGAGCGGGTGCCGAGACCGCCGCGCCACCGCCCGGCGCCGGCCGAGTCGGGGAGGTACTCGTGGTACTCGAAGAAGTGGGGCGAGGTCAGCTCGAACATCTCCGGGTCGGGCGAGCGCATCTGGCCGGCCGTGCCGGTGAAGCCGAAGGCGTCCCAGCCGTCGTGGCCGAGCATCGCGCCCGGCCCGTTCCGCTGGAAGACCGTCAGGGTGACGAACGGGTCGCCGGTGCGCGGGTCCTCTCCGTGCAGGATCGCGGAGATGAACTTCGTCCAGCCGGCCGTGACCCTGTCGGGCAGCGCCTCGGCCAGCGCGGTCATGACGCACTCGACGATCTCGTCGCACATCTGGTTGCCGAAGACGGTCGCCGCGGGGAAGCGCGGGTTGAACAGCGATCCCTCGCGGAACACGGTGCGCACCGGGGCGAACAGCCCCTGGTTGGTCGGCACCACGACACCGCCCGCGGCGATCAGCATGAGGAACGCGATGCGGACCGCGCCCGCGGCCGACGCCGGGGGCATGTTGGTGAAGCCGGGAGCCTGGTCGTCGGTGTCGGAGAAGTCGAAGGTGATCTCGTCGCCCTCGATCCGGATCTCGCACGCGACGCGGTAGCGGCGCGTGGTGTCGATGCCGTCGGAGACCATCTCGCTCTCGCCGCGGTAGACGCCGTCGGGCCACCGTTCGATCTCGGCGCGCACCTGGCGCTCCGACCCCCGCAGGATGTACTCCATGTGCCGGTCGAACACGTCGTCGCCGTAGCGGTCGAGCACCTCGAGCAGGCGGCGCTTGCCGACCGTGCAGGCGCCGTACATGGACTTGACGTCCTCCATGACGAAGCCCAGCCGGATGTTGGCGGCGATGAGGTCCCAGACGTCCTTGCGCAGGCGGCCCGCCTCGTAGATCTTCACCGGCGGGATGCGCAGCGCCTCCTGCCAGACCTCGCGGGCGGCGGGGTCGTAGCCGCCCGCGGTCATGCCGCCGATGTCGGCCAGGTGTCCCTTGGCCGCGGCCCAGGCCACCAGCCTGCCGTCATGGAAGATCGGGACGTACACGCCGGTGTCGGCGTTCTGGTTGCCGCCGGTGTAGACGTCGTTGTGCATGATGACGTCACCCTCGGCGATGTCGTCGCCGAAGTACTCGATGATGTACTCCAGCGGCGGCTGGGCGCCGAACGCGATGATCGCCGCGAACTCCGCCTGGGCCAGTGCCCGGCCCTTGGCGTCGAAGAGCACCGTCACCAGGTCACCGATCTCATTGAAGATCGGTGAGCGGGACGAGCGCATCAGCAGCGTGGCCATCTCCTTTGCGATGGCGTCGACGCGGCGCTGCAGGACGGACGCGAGAATCGGGTCCACTCCGGTGCCTTGAGTCATGATCCACTCCCTTGAGCACGCGTTAGACGCGGTAAAGCTGGACGGGGTGCTTGGAAAGGGCCCGGCATGAACCGTCCGAGACTACGTAAGTATCGGACATATAGCCCATAGTGGCCGTTTCTTCATCCCAAAGGGTCGGGTGGATCGCGAGCGCCATCCCGTCCGCGGTCTCGGTCACCGCGCCGGCGTTCCCGCTGTCCTGAACCACGTCCAGGCCGACCCAGGGCTCCTCCAGGACGTCCAGGCCCACACCGTGCCCGGACCAGTAGGACGACTTCACGCCCTCCGCCTCGACGGCGGCGATCAGGTCGCGCTGCACGTCGCCCATCGCGACGCCGGGACGCAGCGCCCGGCAGGCCGCTCCCATGCCGGCGCCGACCGCCCGCGCGAGCCGGCTCACCGGCTCCGACGGCTCGGCGAACGTGATCATCCGGGCGAACTCCACCCAGTACCCGGCCGGACCGACCAGCTCGTAGGAGAAGGTCAGCACGTCGTTGACCCGCAGCTCGCGGTACCTCGGCGCGCCGAACGTCGGAACCGGACCGGCCGGCTCGGCGTCGACGTACATCGTGAGGAACAGCGGGTCCTCGCCGCCCATCGCGGCGGCCGTACGGTACATCTCGGCCGCGATGGACCGCTCGGTCATGCCCGGCCGCGCGATCTCCAGCAGCCGGTCGAAGCAGCGGTCCAGGATGTAGGCGCTCTCCCGCACCGCCCGCAGCTCGGCCGGGCTCTTGATCGCCCGTACCCGGTCGAACAGCACGCTCGCGTCCTCGATCCGCGCGGCCGGCAGGGCCCGCGTCACCGCGAGATAGTCCTCGACCTTCATGACCTGGCCGAGACCGACGACGCCGACCCGGGGAGAACGGCCGCGGGCGGCCAGCACCTCGGCCAGCCCCTCGCCCAGGTTGTACGGGTACCGGTAGTCGGACACCCAACCGGTGTGCGGGCGGCGTCCGGACGAGAGGTTCTGCGGGAGCACCATGACGGGCTCCTCGCCGGGGAACATCACCGCGTACCCGTACCTGTGGGCCAGGTTGTAGTCCGCGATGTAGCGCAGACTGCCCTTGTGGCCCCGGTAGTCGGCCCCGGCGAACAGCAGGACGTCATAGCCCTCGGCCGCCATGGCCCGGTGCAGCGCCGCCCAGCGGCGGTCCCGCTCGGCCAGCGAGCCGGTGCCGCTCATCTGCCGTGCCTCAGCGGCCTGCGGGTGCGGCAGCACACACTTGCAGTCCCGCGTGCCCGCCTGCCCCGCGGATCCCGCCTGCCCCGAGGGCGCCTCGGCCGTCGGCGCCTGGGTCGCCGGCGCGGGCGCCGCCGGCCTCCGCGGCGGAGGTTGGGTGCGCGGGCCGGTTGCCGGGCCCGGCGCGGCCACCCCGGGGTGGATCACTCGCTCGTTTCCGAGTGGCACCCGGAAGACGCTCGCCATGCGTTCTCTCCCTATGTCTGGCGCCGGCTACCGCGCGCCGCCGGTACGGCGGTGCGCGACCGCCTGGATCTCCAGCAGGAGGTGGGGATGCGGGAGCTGATGGACGGCGACGGTCGTACGCGTCGGCCCCGTCTCGTCGAAATACTCCGCGTACACCTCGTTGTAGCCGCCGAAATCGTTCATGTTGACCAGGTAGGTGGTGACCTGCACGAGATCGCCGAGGTCGGCGCCGACCGATCGCAGGATGCGCCGGATCGTCTCGATCACCGCACGCGTCTGTGCCTTGATGTCCAGGGACCTGGTGCCCATCTCGTCGACGCTCGCGCCGACGATGCTGTTGTCCGCGGCCCGGCTGCTGGTGCCCGACACGAAGATCAGGTCACCGGCCACCTTGACGTGCGGGAACGTTCCACGCGGGACGGCCAGGCCCGGGACCACCCGGGATTCAGCCATCGACGCCGCCCCCTCGCGCCCCGCCCACGACTCGTACGCCGACCTCGCCGAGCCCGGCCACCCGCGCCGTGACCACACCCGTCGTCGGCATCGGGACGGCGGCGGTGGCGGCCCCGGCCAGGATCACGGAACCGGCCCGGAGCCGGTGCCCGTACCGCTCGGCCATCCGGCGCAGCTCGCGCAGCGCCTCCAGGGGGTGCCCCAGGATCGCCGACGTCGATCCGGACGCGGCGGCGGTGCCGTCGACCTCCAGGACCACGTCGAGATCCCCGAGGTCCGCGGGGAGCGGCGCCCACGGCCCGACCGCGAAGCGGGCGGCCGAGGTGTTGTCGGCGATCACGGCGGGCAGGCTGAACCGGAAGTCCCGGTAGCGGGAGTCGATGATCTCCAGCGCCGGGGCGACCGCGTCGACCGCGGACACCAGGTCGTCGGCCGGGTCGGTGGTGTCGACGTCGCGGGCCAGCCGGAAGGCCACCTCGGGCTCGACCCGGGGGTGGATCAGCCCGGCGAGGGAGAGGTCTCCCCCGTCCCCGACGTGGTGGGCGTCGGTGAGGAAACCGACGATGACGTCGTCGATCCCCATCTGCGCCATCTTGGCGCGGCTGGTGAAGCCGAGCTTCACGCCGACCTGGCGCTCACCCCTGGCCTCCCGCCCGCGCAGCGATCTCGTCTGTACGGCGTATGCCTCGTCGATCGACAGCGGGACCTCGGGCTGCCGCACCGCGATCCCGTCACGCTCCGCGCCCGCGAGGAGCTCGGCGACGGCGTCCACCCGATCGGTGATCATGACCGCTCCTTTCCCAGGGTGTCCACGGCGCCCTCCCCGGAGTCCGCGAGGTCGTTCAGGCTGACGCAGACGTTCGTCGGCGAGGTGTAGAAGTGCAGTGAGTGCTCCCCTCCCTCACGCCCGACGCCGGACAGGCCGACACCGCCGAACGGGGAGCGCAGATCGCGCAGGTACCAGGTGTTGACCCAGGCCATGCCGACGTTCATCCGCTGCGCGACCCGGTGACCGCGGTCGATGTCCTGCGTCCAGACCGCCGCGGCCAGGCCGTACCTGGTGTCGTTGGCCAGCCGGACGGCCTCCGCCTCGCTGTCGAACGGGACCAGCCCGGCGACCGGGCCGAAGATCTCCTCGCGCATGACGGCGGTGGCGTTGTCCAGGCCGGTCCACAGGGTCGGCTGGATCCACGCGCCGCCGGCCAGCTCGTCCGGGATCTCCGGCACGCCGCCGCCGACCAGGCACTCCGCGCCCTGCTGGGCGGCCAGCGACAGGTAGGACAGCACCTTGGCGCGGTGCTTCTGGGAGATCAGCGGCCCGATGTCCGTACCGGGCGCCTCCGGCCGGCCGGGGTTCAGCGTCCTCGCCAGCTCGGCGAGCCGTCCGGCCACCTCGTCGAACACGCCACGCTGGATGTACACCCGTTCGGTGCACAGACAGACCTGGCCCGTGTTCGTGAAGATCGACCGGCCGAGCCCCGCGACCGTGCGGTCGAGATCGGCGTCGTCGAACACGATGGCGGCGTTCTTGCCGCCCAGTTCGAAGGAGACCGGGCGCACCCACGGCGCCACCGCCTTCATGATCGACGAGCCCGTCCTGGACTCACCGGTGAACGTCACGCCGTCGATGTCCTGATGGGTGGTCAGCAGCTCACCCGCGGAACCCGAGCCGAAGCCGTGCACCACGTTGTAGACGCCGTCGGGTACGCCCGCCTCCGCCATGATCTCCGCCAGCAGGGTCGCCGAGGACGGCGTCTCCTCCGAGGGCTTGACCACGACCGCGTTCCCGCAGGCGAGCGCCGGAGCGACCTTCCAGGTGAGCAGCAGCAGCGGAAGGTTCCACGGCACGATGACCGCGACCACGCCCAGCGGCTTGCGCACCGCGTAGTTCAGCGCGCGGCGCCCGTCGGCCGTCTCGGTGAGGTAGGAGTCGAGCCCCTTCGAGACGATCATGTCGGCGGCCGCGCGGAAGTTCGCCGCCGCCCTGGCGATGTCCAGCTCCCTGGCCAGCGGCACCGGCTTGCCGGTGTCGGCGACCTCGGCGGCGAGCAGGTCGTCGAACCGCTCCTCGATGCGGTCCGCGACGCGGCGCATCAGCGCCGCCCGCCAGGCGACCGTGCTGCGGCCCCACGCGCCGTTCAGCGCCGTCCTGGCCGCGGCGACCGCGGCGTCCACGATGACCGCGTCGGCCTCGTGGACCGTCGCGACGGCGCCGCCGTCGACCGGGCTGACCTTCTCGAACGTGGCGGTGCCGTCGACGAACTCGCCGCCCACGTAGTTCCGCAGAACCCGTGTCACCGATCCCCCTCTCCACGCATGACGGGCGTCCCCGCTCACCTGGCTTCGCCGCTGTCCACGGCGACCGCGTCGGCTCCCGCCACCAGGCTGACGACCGCGAGGTCGACACCTGAGACGTCGCCGCCCACGGCCGCCTGTGCCGCCTCGTCGGCGGCGAGCAGGACGAGGCTCGGCGGGGCCACATGGATGAGATCGACCGCGACGAGGGTCGTGTCCTCACCGATCGGCCGTACCGTCACGAGGCGCCGCTGCTCCAGACCGGAGACCGCGCGCTCGTTCCAGAGACGGCCGGTGACCTGCGCCAGTATCACGACGCCTCAGCCCTCTGCCCGCCGGCCAGCAGGTCACGGGTGCCGTTGTCGAGGAGCCCGACCGAGATCGCGTCCGGGCGGGGGTAGAGCTGCGCCGAACGCAACTCGCCGTACTGCTTGACCGCGGCGGAGCCGGAGTCGAGCGCCTGGCGCACGGCGGCGATGCTGCCCTTGATGGCGGCCGAGAAGTAACCGGAGCCGATCCGCTCGACGTTGATCGTCTGCACCTCGGCGGTCTTCATCATCGCCTCGATGCCAGCGACCAGGGAGACGATCCCACGGGTCTCGATCAGACCGATCGCGTTCTGTGAACCTGACATCACGTTCTCCTAGCCGTCGATGAGGGAGGGGTTGGTCGCGAGCGCGGTGACGGGAACGCTCGGGTACGCGAAGATCACGGAACTGACCTTGCCCCGAGAGATCGACTTGGCGGTGGCCACGCCGATCTCGGTGGCCTCCTCGACCGTGGCCAGGTCGCCGCTCAGCGAGACCGCCACGATGCCACCGCCGAGGCGCATGGTGCCCTCGACCGTGACCTCGGTGGCCTTCACCATGGCGTCGACGGCATCGAAGATGGCCACCATGCCGTCGGCCTCAATGAACGCAACTGCCTTACTCATCCCCTGTGCCTTCCTGACGGCCGGGCGGTCCTGAACACCCGCCGTCCATCGGTGGTGTCAGGGAACCTAGGGCACCTCCCCTGGCGCCACAGCACCGTTGTCCGGCCCTGCCGGACAAGCTCACCACTCGCTCTGAGCGGGCCCCCAGATGTGCGCGAGTGCCTCCGGGGCGAGCACCGCGCCGGGGGGACCTTCCGCGACGAGCCGGCCTTCCTTGAGCAGCAGGCAGTGGTCCGCCCGCTTCGCGGCGGCGAGATCGTGCGTCGCGTGGACCACCGTGACGCCGTGCGCCTTCGCGCCGTCGAGCACCTCGGAGACGCACCGTCGCGCTTCGAGATCGAGCCCCGTCGCCGGCTCGTCGAGCAGGAGCAGATCGGGCTCCTGAGCGAGGCCCTGGGCGATGAGGGCACGCTGTCGCTGGCCTCCCGACAGGGCGCCCAACCGGCGCGAGGCCAGGTCGAGGACTCCGAGGCGCGCCATGCGGTCGTCGACGACCGACCTGTCCCGCTCCGACAGCCGCCGCCACGGGCCGCGGTGAGCCCATCGCCCCATCTGGACGACCTCCCTGACCGTGATCGGCAGGTTGTCGGAGACCGCGCTGCGCTGCGCGACGAACCCCGGGCGGCGCGTGCTCGCGCGTTCGACGGAGCCGGACATCGGCCGGACGACACCGGCGAGCACACCCAGGAGGGTGGACTTCCCGGAGCCGTTCGGGCCGACGACCGCGGTCACGCGGGCACGCGGGAACCGCGCCGTGAGGTCGCGCAGGGCGGCCCGCCGCGCGTAGCCCGCGGTGAGGCCCTGAACCACGACCGCCGTCTCTTCCTCGTTCCGCACGACGACACCTCCATTTGAAAATGGTTACCGTTTTCATTATATGGTGTTGACCATGCAATGGTTGTTCGGCCCCTTCGAGGTGGCGTTCGTACGGCAGGCGCTGTGGGGCGGGATCCTCGTCTCCCTGATCTGCGCCCTGGCCGGGACCTGGGTCGTCCTGCGCGGCCTGGCCTTCCTCGGCGACGCGATGTCACACGGGATGCTTCCCGGCGTGGCCCTCGCATCGCTTCTCGGCGGCGACATCCTGCTCGGCGCCGCGCTCAGCGCGGGGGCGATGGCCCTCGGCGTGACCGCGCTCGGCAGGTCACCCCGGTTGTCGCAGGACACGAGCATCGGCCTGCTCTTCGCCGGGATGCTCTCCCTGGGAGTGATCGTCGTGTCGCACTCCCAGTCGTTCGCGGTCGATCTGACCGGGTTCCTCTTCGGCGACGTCCTCGCGGTCCGCCCGGCGGACCTGATCTGGCTCGCCGCCGCGCTGGTCGTCGCCGCCGTGGTCTCGGTGCTCGGCCACCGGTCCTTCGTCGCCCTCGCCTTCGACCCGCGCAAGGCGCACACCCTCGGGTTACGGCCGGGTGCGGCTCACGCCGTGTTGCTGGGGCTCGTCACCCTCGCCATCGTCGCGTCCTTCCACGTCGTCGGGACACTCCTCGTCTTCGCCCTTCTCATCGCCCCGCCGGCGGCCGCGGCGCTGTGGGCCCGGCGCATCCCGACGATCATGCTGGGGGCGGCCCTCCTCGGCGTCGGCTCGACGGCGACCGGCCTGATCCTGTCGTGGCATCTGGGCACGGCCGCGGGCGCGACGATCGCCGCCGTCTCCGTGTCCCTGTTCTTCGTGTCGGCGGCCTGCGTGCCGGTGTTCACGTCAGCGCCGGCGGGTCTCCCGCGGCGCCGCCGTACCCGCTCGGACCCGTCCTCCGCCCTCACCGGCCCCCGCACGGAAGTCGAGCACCCATCGTGACCTGGAACAGCACGGCCGCCGCGGCGCTCACCGCGACCGCGGCGGTGGGAATGCTGCTGGCCGGATGCGCCTCGGCCGGTGTGACCTCGGCGGGAGAGCCCGGGCGGCGCCAGGAGGTCGTCCCCCACGGACACGTCGAGGGCGCCGAGGAGACCGCCGAGCCGCAGCCCCGGCTGATCATCGCCGACGGCGACACCGGGACGGCGCACGTCCTCGATCTGACCACCGGAAAGGTCTCCGCCGTGGGCGGCTCCGGGAGCGATGTCGGGAGCGGCATCGACGGGGCCCTCAGCGGCGACGGCCGGTTCGCCTATCTGACCGCACCCGGCGGTACGGCGACGCGGGTCATCGACGGCGGCGCCTGGACCGTCGACCACGGTGATCACTCCCACTACTACCGCGCCGAGGCGCGCGAGATCGGGACCGTGGCGGGTGGGCGTCCGGAGAACGCCTTCGGAGACGCGGGCGTCACCGCCGTGACCTTCACCGGCGGCTCGGCGAGGGTCCTCGACCGCGCCGCGCTGGACAGGGGGGACATCGTCGAGACCACCGCGATCGGCGGCGGCGGGCGCCACGGCACCGTCGTGCCGTACGGAGGACACCTGCTCGTGCCGGCCGTGGGGCCCGGCGGGAAGGCGACGGGCGGCGTGGAGGTGCGCGCCAGGGACGGCGGGCCGATCTCCGGGATCGGCGAGCCGTGCCCGGAACCGCGCGGCGCGGCCGTGACGCGACGGGGCGCCGTGCTCGGCTGCGCCGACGGCGCGCTGCTGGTCACCGAGGAGGGCGGCGCGTTCTCGGGCGCGAAGATCCGCTATCCCGGGAAGACCTCGGAGGGCGACCGAGTCCGGGAGTTCGCCCACCGTCCGGGAAGCACGACTCTGGCGGCACGCGCCGGTGACACGGGGATCTGGCTGCTCGACGTCTCCGCCAGGAAGTGGACGCTCCTGCGGACCGGCCCCGCGGTGGCCGTGACCGCCGCCGGCGACGGAGCGCCGGTCCTCGCCCTGACCGCGGACGGCGTGCTGCACGCGTACGACCCCGGAACCGGTGAGGAGACCGCGACGGCCGAGCTGCTCGCCGCCCCCTTGCCCGGCTCCGGCGATCTGCCGACGCCGGCCATCCAGGTCGACGCCGCCCGGGCCTATGTCAACGACCCGGCCGCGAAGGCGATCTACGAGATCGACTACGACGACGACCTGCGGCGCGCCCGCACCTTCGAACTCGGGTTCACGCCCGCGTCGATGGTGGAGACGGGACGGTGACCACGATGACGGCTCGACATCGGGACGCGTCGCGGCGCGTCCTCTCCCTCCTCGTGGCGGTCGTCCTTTGGGCGTGCGTCTCCCTGACCGGATGCGCGGGCGCCGGCGAGCGGCGTCCGGCCGTGGTCGTCACCACGAACATCCTCGGCGACATCGTCCGCCGCGTCGTCGGCGACGAGGCCGAGGTGACCGTGCTGATGAAGCCGGACTCCGATCCGCACTCGTTCGCGGTCTCGGCCCGGCAGGCGGCCGTGATGGAGACGGCCGCACTGGTCGTGTACAACGGCCTCGGCCTGGAGGAGGGCGTCCTGCGCCATGTGCAGGCCGCGCGGGAAGCCGGGGTTCCGGCCCTGGCCGTCGGCGAGGGGATCGACCCGATCCGATACGCCGGGAACGGCACCGGGACCGGCGGGACCGGCACCGGGAACGCCGGAAACGACATGTCGGGGCGGCACGACCCGCATTTCTGGACCGATCCGCGCCGGATGGCCAGGGCCGTCGACCTGATCGCCGAACGGGTCGTCACCGAGGTGGACGGAGTCGACGCCGCGGCGGTCCGGGCGAACGCCGCACGCTGTCGCGGGGAGGTCGAGGAGCTCGACACGTGGATGGAGACGCGGTTCTCCGCCGTCCCGCCCGGCAGGCGCGACCTCGTGACCAACCACCACGTCTTCGGCTACCTGGCGGAGCGGTACGGCTTCAGGGTCGTCGGCGCGGTGATCCCCAGCGGCACGACGCTCGCCTCCCCCAGCGCGTCCGACCTGAAATCACTGGCCGACGCCGTACGCGCGGCCGGGGTGCCGGCGATCTTCGCAGATTCCTCCCAGCCGGAGCGGCTGGCCCGGGTCCTCGCCTCGGAGGCCGGGCTGGAGGTACGGGTCATCGCGCTGTTCTCCGAATCCCTGAGCGCGACGCGGAAGGGCGCCTCCAACTACGTGGAGATGATGCGCTCCAACACCGAGGCCATCGTCGACGGCCTGAGCGAGCGATGACACCCGACACGGGACCGACCGGAAACACCGGAAACACCGAACACCGGAAACAGAGAAAGGTGCACGACACATGAATGCCTGGCCGCGTACCCGAGTGGCGGCGCTCCCCGCGCTGCTCGTCGCGGGACTCCTCCTCAGCGCCTGCGCGTCGCGGCAGTCCGCGACACCACAGGCGGCCGGAACGGCGCACTCGGCCGCACCCACGCGGGCCCCCGAACCGGCGCGCGTCGCGACCCCCGTCACCGACCCCCTCGTCACGACGTACGACGGCGGGCTGTACGTCCTCGATGGGGAGACCCTCCAGATCGCCGCGGACATCCCACTCGCCGGGTTCAACCGGGTCAACCCCGCCGGAGACGACCGCCACGTGCTGGTCTCCACCTCGACCGGGTTCCGCGTGCTCGACGCCGTCTCCTCCACGCTGAAGGCCGACGAGTTCACGGGGGCCAAGCCCGGCCACGTCGTACGGCACGCGGGAAAGACCGTGCTCTTCTCCGACGGGACGGGCGTGGTCACCGTCTTCGACCCCAAGGATCTCGGCGGCGGCCTGCCCGAGGCCGAGACCTACACGGCCGCCGCGCCCCACCACGGTGTCGCAATCGAGCTGGCGAACGGCGAGCTGGTGACCACGCTCGGCACCGAGGAGAAGCGGCTCGGCATCCTGGTCCTCGACAAGGCCCGCAAGGAGATCGCCCGTAGCGAGAAGTGCCCGGGCGTCCACGGCGAGGCCGCCGCCAAGGACGAGGCCGTCGTGATCGGGTGCGAGGACGGCGTCCTGCTCTACAAGGACGGCGCGATCAGCAAGATCGACAGCCCGGACGCGTACGGGAGGATCGGCAACCAGGCCGGCTCCGAGGCGTCGGCGATCGTCCTCGGCGACTACAAGAACGACCCCGACGCCGAACTCGAACGCCCCCAGCGGATCTCGCTCATCGACACCGCGTCCGGTTCCATGCGGCTGGTGGACCTCGGCACGAGCTACACCTTCCGGTCCCTCGCGCGTGGACCGCACGGCGAGGCTCTCGTACTGGGAACCGACGGCCGGCTCCACGTGATCGATCCCGAGAGCGGGAAGGTCGTGGACAGCGTCGAGATCATGGCCGAGTGGCGCGAACCGCTGGAGTGGCAGCAGCCGCGCCCGGCGATCTTCGTCCGCGGCCGCACGGCCTACGTGACCGATCCGAGCAGGAAGGAACTGCACGCGATCGACATCGACGCGAGGAAGAAGCTGAGGACCGTGACGCTGCCCCAGGCCCCCAACGAACTCAGCGGGGTCAGCGGCTGACCCGGAGACCGTACACCGTGAGGAGCAGGCGGTCAGCGGGGGCGCAGGAAGTCACCGATGGCCGCCTGGGCCTCGGGCGAGGCGATCACGTCGACCTGGTTGGCGATCTCCGCCTCCAGCGCCTCCGCCAGGTCGCTGTCCCAGGCGGCGCCGAGCAACTTCTTGGACCCGGCCAGCGCCTTCGGCGAGAACCCGCGCAGCCGGTCGGTGAGCGCCGTGACCTCCGCGTCCAGCCGCTCCGGCGGGACGACCGTGTTGATCATCCCCCACACCAGTGCGGTCGCCGCGTCGAGGGAGTCGCCGAGGAGCGCCAGCCGGCGTGCTCTCCTGTCTCCCACCAGCCTGGGCAGCAGCCAGCTGGCCCCGCTGTCCAGCGACAGCCCGCGCCGTACGAACAGCTGGAGGAAGCGGGACCGGTCGCTGGCCACCACGAAGTCGCACGCCAGCGCGAGGTTCGCGCCCGAGCCAGCCGCGACCCCGTCGACCATCGCCACGGTGGGGAACGGCGCCTCGTGCACGGCCAGGACGCACCGGTTCGAGACCCGCATCCTGTCGGGCAGCGCGTCGAGGTCGTCCACGAGGCCGCCGACGTCCGATCCTCCGCAGAACGCGCCGCCCGCCCCGGCGATCACCACCACGCGCGTCTCCGGATCCGCCGACAGCTCGGCCAGCGTCGCGTCCAGGGCGCTCCACATCGCGTCGGTCATGGCGTTGAGCTTGTCCGGACGGTTCAGGGTGATCGTCACGACGCCGTCCCGCGTTTCGCGGTCGACGCGGCCGTCCCGACCGTCCCGGTCGGCGCGGTCGACGCTCATCCGCGGTCACCCCGCGCCGGGGAGTCGATGGACCTTCCGATGATCTCCTTCATGATCTCGTTGGTGCCGGCGTAGATGGTCTGCACCCGCGCGTCCAGGAACGCCCGGGCGACGGGGTACTCCTGCATGAACCCGTAACCGCCGTGCAGTTGCAGGCAGCGGTTGACCACGTCCTGCTGCAGTTCGGTGGTCCACCACTTGGCCTTGGCCGCGTCCTCGGCCTCGACCTCGCCGGCCAGGTGCCGGCGGACGAGGTGGTCCACGTACACCTGGGCGACCTCGGTGGCCGTGGTCAGCTCCGCGAGGACGAACTTGGTGTTCTGGAAGGAGGAGAGCCGGCTGCCGAAGGCCGTGCGCTCACGGCAGTAGGCGATCGTCCAGTCGAGGACGGCGCGCGCGCCGCTGATCGCCGAGACCGACAGCGCCAGCCGCTCCTGCGCCAGGTTCCTCATCAGCGTGGTGAAGCCGGTCCCCGGCTCGCCGAGCAGGTTCGCCGCGGGCACGCGCGCGTCGTCGAAGAACAGCTCCGCCGTGTCCTGGCTGTGCAGGCCGATCTTGCGCAGGCGGCGCCCCCGGGTGAAGCCGGGCGTGCCCTCCTCCACCACGAGCAGGCTGATCCCCCGGTGGCGCTGCTCGGGGTCGGTCTTGACGGCCACCACGACGAGGTCGGAGTTCAGACCGTTGGTGACGAACGTCTTCGACCCGTTGACCACGTAGTGACCGTCGTCGAGCGTCGCGGTCGTGCGGATGGACGCCAGATCCGACCCCGCACCGGGCTCGGTCATGGAGATCGCGCCCATCGTCTCGCCGGTGACCATGCCCGGCAGCCAGCGGGCCCGCTGCTCGTGCGTGGTCGCCGTGAGCAGGTACGGCAGCACGATGTCGTTGTGCAGCGTGATGCACATGCCCGAGCCGATGACGTTGGCCCGTTGCAGCTCCTCCGAGATGATCACGTTGTAGCGGAAGTCCGGCTCGCCCATGCCGCCGTACTCCTCCGGCACCGCCATGCCGAGGAAGCCCTTCTCCCCGGCGGCGCGGAACATCGCCTTGTCGACCCGGCCCTCGGCCTCCCACTTCTCGTGGTACGGCTCGATCTCCGCCCGCACGAACGCCCGGAAACTGCCGCGGAACGCCTCGTGGGTCTCGTCGAACAGGTCACGACGCACGGCCATCACTCCTCTTTCTCATCGCCCGTTCACCGTGTCTGATTCACCGTGTCTGATTCACCGTGGGATTCACCGTGCGGTCCAGCCGCCGTCCACGGCGATGGTCTGCCCGGTGATGAAGGCCCCGCCGGGACCGGCGAGCAGCAACAACACGCCGTCGAGCTCCTCCGGACGGCCCGGACGGCCCATCGGGGTGTTGCGCCTGATCCACCGGCTCGCGCTCTCGTCGGCCAGCATCCGCTCGGTCAGCTCGCTGGGGAACCAGCCCGGCGCGATCGCGTTGACCCGGACCCCGTCGCGGGCCCATTCGCAGGCCAGATGCCGGGTGAGGCTGATCACGGCGCCCTTGGCCGCGCCGTACGCCGCCTGGGTGACGGGCGCCGACCCGACCAGGCCGAGGATCGACGCGATGTTGACGACGGATCCGCCGCCGCGCGCCGACATCGACCTTCCCGCGAGCGCGCTGAGCCGGAACAGCGCGGTCAGGTCGATGTCGAGCGTCTCGCGGAACGACTCCACCGGATGCTCGTACGCGGGCAGCGGATCGGCCCATCCGGCGTTGTTGACCAGGATGTCCACCCCGCCGAGCTCGTCGGCGCGGGCGATCAGCGCCGCGCGGTCGTCCTCGCCGGTGACGTCGCACCGGTGCGGCACGATCCCTTCCTGCCCGGCGGCGAGGTCGTCGAGCCGGTCCACCCGCCGTGCGGCGGCCACCACGGTCGCCCCGGCGCGGGCCAGGACCAGGGCGAACCGGCGCCCCAGCCCGCTCGACGCGCCGGTGACGACCGCGACCTTGCCGCTCAGGTCGATGACGTGGGCGGCCCCGGTCACGACACCCTCTCGATGATCGTGGCGTTGGCCATGCCGCCGCCCTCGCACATCGTCTGCAGGCCGTACCGGCCGCCGGTGCGCTCGAGCTCGTGCAGCAGCGTGGTCATCAGCCGGGTGCCGGAGGCGCCGAGCGGGTGCCCGAGGGCGATGGCGCCGCCGTTGACGTTGACCCTGGCGGGGTCGGCGCCCACCTCCCGCTGCCAGGCGAGCACGACCGAGGCGAATGCCTCGTTGACCTCGAAGAGGTCGATGTCGCCGACGCTCATCCCGGCCCGGTCGAGGATCCGCCGGGTCGCCGGGATCGGGCCGGTCAGCATCTCGACCGGGTCGGAGCCGACGACGGTCATGTGCCGGATCACCGCGCGCGGGCGCAGGCCGAGGGCGCGCGCCTTCTCCGCGCTCATGACGAGGACGGCGGACGCCCCGTCGGCGATCTGCGACGAGTTGCCGGCCGTGATCCTGCCCTCGGGGTGGAAGGCGGGCTTGAGCCCGGCCAGCGCCTCGGCCGAGGTCTCCCGGAGGCACTCGTCGGCGGTCAGGGTGCCGCCCGGCTCGGTCACCTCGCCGGTCTCGCGGTCGCGCAGCCTGCGCGGCACGGGGACGATCTCCCGGTCGAACCGGCCCTCGGCCCGCGCCGCCGCCGCGCGCCGCTGGCTGAGCAGGCCGTAGGCGTCGAGCTCCTCCCTGCCGATGTCCCACCGCTCCGCCACCAGGTCGGACGCGAGGCCCTGCGGCACGAGCCCGCAGGTGCCGTACACCTCGCGGTCCGCGTAGCGGGCACGCGCCACCTCGCCGTACACGGCGAGGATGTCGCCGTCGGGGGCGTTGGAGAACATCGGGACGGTCGACATGCACTCGATGCCGGCGGCGACCACCACGTCACACGATCCGGCCATGATCGCCTGGGCGGCGAAGTGGATCGCCTGCTGCGAGGAACCGCACTGGCGGTCGATGGTGGTGCCGGGGACCGTCTCCGGCCAGCCGGCCGCGAGGACGGTGGTGCGGGCGATGTTCGTGCTCTGCAGGCCGTTCTGGGTGACGCACCCCATGATCACGTCGTCGACGACGGTGGGATCGAGGCCGGTCCTCTCCTGGAGCGCGGAGAGCGTCCTGGCGGCGAGTTCGGCCGGGTGCCAGCCGGACAGCGACCCGTGCCGCCTGCCCGTGGCCGTGCGCACCGCCTCGACGATGACTGCTTCCGACATGGGAATCCTCTCTGGTCGCGTCCGGGGCGGGCCGCGACAGGTCGATCGGGAGAATCGGGGGTCAGATCCGCGCGGCGAATCCGCGTTCGGCCAGCCACCCGGAGATCACTCCGATGGCCTCGCCGAGCATCGGCCGCTGGTCCGGCCCCGCGTAGTAGTGCGTGGCTCCCTTGACCACGTGCAGCGTCCGGTCCGGGTGCCCGACCGCCTCGAAGAGGCGCCGGGTGTGGCTCGGGGTGCACGCGTCGTCGGCGCTGTTGCCGATCACCAGCGCGGGGACGCGCAGGTCCTCGGCGCACCGGACGCCGTCGCCGTTGGCGTCGTCGTAGCTCCACTGCGACAGCCAGCTCCGCAGCGTGCAGAAACGCGCCAGCCCGACCGGGCCGTTGTTGACCAGGCGCGGGTCGCCCAGATAGCACCGGCCGGGGACCCGGTCGTTGGGATCGATCGCGGGGTCGAGCCAGCGCGGGTCGGCCATCGTCCCGTGCACGACGAACGCGCGCTCCTCGAACTCGCGGCCGGAGGCGCGCAGGTCGTCGAGCCGCTGCCTGACCCACGCGGTGATCGTGCGGTTGCGGGCGATCTGCGCCGCGCGGTACCGCTCGACGAACTCCGCGGTGTACGGGGGCCGGTTCGGGTTCTGCGGGTCGTAGAGGTCGAGCTCCGGATCGCGGACGTCCGGGTCGGACTCGTCCAGGATCGACGCGTCCAGCCATTCGGTCATGGTCCCGTGCCGGCTGACGTGCGCGGCGAGCAGCATGATCCCGTCGGCGGGGATCAGGCCGGACCTGGTGAGGTCCAGCGGGTCGCCCGCGGGGGTGGCCGTGATGGTCGGGTGCTGCGCCTGCTGCTGGTAGAACAGCGACAGCGCGCCGCCGCCGCTCCATCCGGCCAGCACGACCTTGGCGTAGCCGAGCCGCTCGCGGGCGTCGCGGACGCAGGCCCCGAGGTCCTGGACCACCTTCTCCATGATCAGCGCGCTGTCGACGCCCCGGTAACGGCTGCCGCAGTAGATGACGTGGTGTCCGGCGCGGGCCAGGCCGTTCATCATCGGCAGGTAGGCCCCGCCCCCGATGGGGTGCATGAACACGATGACGGTGTCCGACTCCACGCCGCGCGGCCGCAGCAGGTAGCTCTCCAGGGCGACGATCTCGCTCGGCCCGCCGTACGTGTCCCGGTAGGGGGACTCGTCGTCGAACACCACGAGGTACGGGATGCGGTCGTAGCCGAACGTCGTGTCCGTGGTCATGCCTCCACCTCCGGTTCCGCGGCGGCCGCCGCGAGCACGGCCTCGCTGGGCACCAGCCGCCGCCGCGTGTCGACCGCGATGATCTTCCATTCGACCCGGGTGTCCCGGTCGAAGCGGCGCCGGGACCGCTCACGGGCCTTCTCGGGCGCGCCGTGGTGCACGCCCTGCGGCGCGTGCGAGATGAGGCCGGGCGGCATGTCGATCCCGAAGACGCTTCCCCCGTGGTAGAAGGCGATCTCGTCGTAGTCGACGTTGCGGTGGTACCAGGGGAACCGTTCGGTGCCCGGGACGCTCTCTGCCGCCCGCGGCAGGAAGTTCATGACGTACACCCCGGTGGCCTGCATGAACAGGTGGACGGTGGGCGGTAGGTGCACGCTCTCCGAGGTGAGCACGTCGTAGTCGTCGATGTTGAAGGTGAACGGGAAGTTGTCTCCCCGCCAGCCCTCCGCGTCGCACGGGTCGTGCGGGTAGTAGATCGAGGTGTGCTGCCCGGAGTGGTACAGCCGGACCTCGTACTCGTCGCGCCCGTCGTCCTCCACGACGGCGGCCTCGGGGATCACGACGAGCCCGCCGTCGAAGGGGAAGTGCCGGCCGAGGACGCCGGCCTCCGGGACGCGGAACTCCTCCACCGCCTCGACGACCAGCACCCGGGATCCGCCGTCGTCAGGGATCTGCCGGTACGTGGTCGCCTTGGGGATGTAGACGTAGTCGCCCGGCCGGTACGCGAGCGTGCCGAACTCGGTGACGAAGCTCCCCGTACCGCTGTGCACGAAGTGCAGCTCGTCACCGTCCACGTTGCGCACGTAGAACGGCGGCGCCTCGGTCCGCGCGCTCAGCGAGATCCGGCAGTCGGCGTTGCTGAAGAGGAGCAGCGGCTCGCCGGCGGGGTCGTCCCTGTCCGTGGGCGTCAGCGCGTCCACGCTGACGTCTACGGGGGCCAGCGGCCCTTCGCTGCGGTACCGGGTCGGGTCGTGCCGCCGGTAGAGATGCGCGGTTCGACCGGTGAATCCGGCGCGTCCCAGCTCGTCGTCCTTGAGGCCGTCGAGGTCGGCGTGGATCCTCCGAGGTGTGGTCCCTCTGCGGAACGGGACGAATGACTCCATTGCCTTCTTCTCCTGTCTCCGTCCGATGGTGGTCCGGCGACGGTCGCGTCAGCGCGACGCGGTCGCCGCCAGCCGTTCGTTGAGCGGACCGGGATCGACGTACTCCTCGATCCGGTGGATGTGCCGGTCGTCGCAGAAGACGCGCAGCATCGCGGGCATGCGCAGCCCGGCGCACCCGCCGCCGAGCTCGACGACGTGCTGCTGCACGAATCCGTCGTCGAGCAGGATCCGGCGCACGTCCACGTACCGCAGCGGACCGGCCTTCCTGTCCAGCCAGGAGAGCAGCCGCATACTCTGCTCGCGCGTCTGCTCGATGTCGTCGTAGTTGTGCCAGATGACGGCGTCCGGGCTGTAGAGGGACGCGAGCACCGCCGTGTCCCCGCGCGAGACGGCGTCGAAGAACCGGTCCGCGGTCTGGGCGATCCCGCTCACTTCTTCCCGCCCGCGAAGTTGAGCGCGAGGCCCGGCCTCGGCCACTCGACCTTCAGCAGCTTTCCGGTGCTGGACGCGGTGATGTACGCGGTCCGCATGCCGGGGCCACCCCAGCAGATGTTGGTGATGCCCGGGTCGCCGTCGGTGTCGATCTCGACGAAGTCCACCAGGTCGCCCTTGGGGCTCACCACGGAGATCCCGGCGTGGATCATCGACGCCACGCAGACGTTGCCGCCCGCCTCGACGCCGAGCGAGTCGAAGTTGGTGTAGTCGGCCGCCGTGTAGAGGAAGTTGCCGCCGCCGGAGCCGCCGAGCGACTTTCCGCCCGTGATCCGCCCCGGCCCGGTCACGTCCCACCACCAGACCCGCGCCGTGTACGTCTCGCTGACGTAGAGGCGCTTTCCGTCGGGCGAGAGACCGATGCCGTTGGGGCCTTCCATGCCGCCGGCGATCTGCTTGATCGACTTTCCGTCGGGGGTGGCGTAGAACAGCCGTCCCTTGTCGCCGGTGGCGCCGTCGCTCTTGCCGTGGTCGGTGAAGTAGAACCCGCCCGCGGAGTCGAAGACCAGGTCGTTCGGGCCGCGCAGGTCATGGCCGTCTGCCGCGGTGTAGAGGGTCTCCACCGCGCCGGTCTTCAGGTCGACCGCCTGGATGCTGCCGGACGTGTAGTCGGCCGGGATGCCGCCGGCGAAGACGAAGCCGCCGACGTCGAAGGCGTACATGCCGCCGTTGTTGGCGACGTAGACGCGCCCGTCGGGGCCGAGCGCCGCGCCGTTGGGCCCGCCGCCCAGCTCGGCCACCACCGAGGTCGTGCCGTCCGGAGTGATCCGGGTCAGCGTCTTGCGGTGGATCTCGACGACGAGCACGTCACCGTTGGGGAGCGCGACCGGGCCCTCGGGGAACTTCAGTCCGGTGGCGAGCGTGGTGATCTTCACTTTCTTTCCCTTCCCGGGGTTCTTTCCCTTGTCCTGACGGCCGCCGTCCTCACGGCCGCCGGGGAGGGCCGCCGCGGCGGCGGTGCCGCCGGCCGAGCCCAGCACCGCGGCGCCCGCGGCCGCCACTCCCACCCCGCGGATCAGCCATCGGCGGGAGAGCCGCGGCCGCGGCTGTTCATGACTCTCAGGCACGGATGCGCCGGTACTCATGTCTGTCATCTCCTGTGTCCGGACCTCACTTCGCGGTGCCGTACCGCTCGCGGAGGTCGTTCTTGCGGATCTTTCCGCTGACCGTCTTCGGCAGGGAGTCCACGAAGATCACTTCCCGCGGCCGCTTGTAGGAGGCGAGCCTGCTCGTGCACTGGCCCACGACGTCGTCCGCCGACACCTCGTGGCCCTCCCTGCGGACCACGACGACGGCGACCTTCTCGCCCCAGACCGGATCGGGCAGGCCGATGACCGCCGCCTCGGCGACGCCCGGGTGCTCGTAGACGGCGTTCTCGACCTCGCTGGAGTAGACGTTCTCGCCACCGGAGATGATCATGTCCTTGGCGCGGTCGACGATGTAGAGGAACCCCTCCTCGTCGCGCCTGGCGAGGTCGCCGGTGTGGAACCAGCCGCCGGCGAACGCCTGCTCGGTCGCCTCCGGATTCCCGAAGTAGCCGACCGTGACCTGGTCGCCCTGGACCACGATCTCCCCGACCTCTCCGTCGGCGCAGTCCTCGCCGGCCGAGTTCACCACGCGTACGTCGACGAGCGACATGGGCTTCCCGACCGCGTCGAGCAGGTGCTCCTCGCCGTTCGCGGCGCGGATGTGCGCCTCCTTGTCGAGGGTCAGGATGTTCCCGCCGAGCTCGGTCATCCCCATCCCGGCGTAGACGACCGACCCGAACCTCTCGATGGTCCGGCGCAGCACGTCGGCCGGGATCTTGGAGGCGCCGTAGCCCATCCATTCGAGGCTGTCGAGGTCGTAGTCCCAGATCTTCGGGTGCGCCAGCAGCATCGACATCATGGTCGGCGCGAACCCGCCGCTGGTGACCCGGTGCTCCTGGACCAGCCGCATCCACAGTTCCGGGTCCCAGCCGGACATCATCAGCACCGACCCGCCGTAGAACTGGTGCGTCGGCGTGAGATATCCGGCGACGTGGCACAGCGGCATGGCGTTGAGGAACCGGGTCCGCGGCGTCGGGTCGTACTCCAGGACCGACTGGATCATCGCGGTGGTGAGGTTGCGGTGAGTGAGCTGCGCCCCCTTCGGGAAGCCGGTCGTCCCGCTGGTGTAGAGCAGCCAGGCGACGTCGTCGGCGCCGACGGGCACCTCGGGTACGGCGGCGGAGGCGGCGCCGACCAGGTCGTCGTACGTCCGGAAGCCCGGCGCGGGGTCCCCGATGACGATGACGTGCTCCAGCGCCTCGATCTCGCCCAGGTGGTCGGCGATCGCCTCAAGGTAGGGCCGCGCGACGAGCAGGACGCGGGCGCCGGAGTCGTTGAGGATCCACACCCATTCCTTCGGGTGCAGACGGTAGTTGAGCATGGTCAGCGCCATCCCCGCGGAGGGGACGCCGTAGTAGGCCTCGACGTACTCGGGGCTGTTCTCGGACAGGATCGCCACGCGGTCACCGGGCGCGGCGACGCCCAGCAGCGCGTTGGCGAGGCGCGTCGCGCGCTCGTACAGCTCGGCGTAGGTCCGCGCCCCCGAGCCGTCGACCATGAGCAGGGCGTTTCTGTCGGGAGTGCGCCGCGCGTTGCGGCGCAACACATCACTGACGAGCATGTCGTTCTCCTTCGGCGGGGGGGTCGGGTCTCGACGGGCGATCGGACGGCTAGGGGAAGACCCCGGCGTTCGCGACACCGGAGCGGGGCGTCGTGCCCAGGTGCTCGCACGCCTGCGCGCCGGCCGCGACGATCGCGGAGATGTCCAGGCCGGTGTCGTATCCGCCGCGCCGCAGGGCCCAGGCGAGGTCCTCGGTCGCGACGTTGCCCGCGGCCCCCGGCGCGAACGGGCACCCTCCGAGCCCGGCCGCGCTCGCGTCCAGCGCGGTCACCCCCGCGGCGATCGCGGCCTGCGCGTTCGCGATGGCCGTACGCCGGGTGTCGTGGAAGTGGGCGCGCAGCCGCACGTCCGAGATCTCGCGGACCGCGGTGAACCGCTCGAACACCTCGTGCGGCACCCCCGACCCGATCGTGTCCGCGAGCGCGAGTTCACGTACGGAGGACGTGCCGAGCACGAGCCGCGCGACCTCGACGACCCGCTCGGTCGGCACCTCTCCCTGGTACGGGCAGCCGAAGGCGACGGCGACGGTGGCCGAGAGCGGGATTCCCGCCCGCTCGGCGAGCACGCCGATGTCCTCGAGCTGCTTCAGCGCCTCGTCGGTCGTCACCCCCTGGTTCCGCGTCCCGAACGCGTCGGTGGCGGGCACGACGTAGTTCAGCTCGTGGATGCCGGCGCGGATCGCCCGCTCGGCGCCCCTGCGGTTGAGCACCAGGCCGACGAAGGTGACGCCGGGGCGGCTCTCCAGGCTCGCCATCAGCGCGTCGGCGTCGGCCATCTGCGGTACGCGGTCCGGGCGGACGAAGCTCGTCACCTCGATGCGGCGCACACCCGCGGCGACCAGGTCCTCCACGAGCCGCTTCTTGTGCTCGGTGCCGACCGTGACGGCCTCGTTCTGGAGGCCGTCACGGGGGCTGACCTCGACGATCTCGACGTGCACGCCGGGAACGGCCGCGGCGAAGGGGTGGGTGGGGGTTCCGGAGGTCATTCTGAAGTGCTCCTGATCGCTCGTCGTCGCGTCGCTCTTCGGCGGGGAGTGGCCTGGGAGGGGGCCGTCTCAGGACAGCCCGAACTCCCATCCGCCGCCCCCGGCGTAGCGCCGCAGGATGCGCCGCGCGACGGTGTGGACGTGCACCTCGTCGGGCCCGTCGTAGATGCGCGCGAGCCGCGCGTTGCGGTACATGAGGCTCAGCGGGGTGTCGTCGGTGACGCCCATGGCGCCGTACGCCTGGATCGCCCGGTCGATGACGTTGTGCAGCATCCGGGCGCCGACCACCTTGATCGCGCCGATCTCCACGCGGGCCTGGTCACCCTGGTCGATCTTGTGCGCGGCGTGCAGGGTCAGCAGGCGGCACGCCTGGATCTCGGCGTACGACTCGAACACGTGCTGCTGCATGAGCTGCTTGCGTGCCAGCGGCTCTCCGAAGGCCACCCGGTCGTTCAGCCGGGCGCACATCAGGTCGTAGGCGCGCTGGGCCTGGCCCAGCCATCGCATGGCGTGGAAGATGCGGCCCGGCCCGAGCCGTTCCTGCGCGATCGTGAACCCCCGGCCCCTGCCGCCGAGCAGGTTGGCGGCGGGCACGCGCACGTCGTCGTACCTGACCTCGTAGTGCCCGCCGCTGACGCCCAGCGTCGGGGTCTCGCGGACGACCTGGTAGCCCGGCGTGCCGGTCGGCACGATGATCATGCTGAACGCGTCGTGCGGGGCCGCGTCCGGTTCTGTCCGGCACATCACGGTCGTGTAGCTCGCCTGCGCCGCCCCGGTGGTGAACCACTTGTGCCCGTTGATCACCCATTCGTCGCCGTCGAGCACGGCGGTCGTCGCCAGCTGCGTGGGATCCGAGCTCGCGACCTCCGGCTCGGTCATCGCGAAGCTCGGGGTGATCTCACCGCGCACCAGCGGCCCCAGGTACGTGGCGCGCAGCGCGGGATCCGCGTGGCGGTCGAGCATGATCGAGTCCTGCAGGCTCAGCGTGCCGAGGGCCACCTGCCCGTAGTGGCTGCGTCCCTGGACCTCGTTGACGTACACGTAGTCGAGGAACGGGAGGCCGCCGCCGCCGATCTCCGCCGGGTGTCCCAGCGCCCACAACCCTTCGGCCTTGGCGTCGGCCCGCAGGGCGCGCAGCGCCTCGGCCGCGTCCGGGCCCCCGCGGTCGAGCACCTCCTCGGCGGGCTCGACCCGCTCGGTCATGAACGCGTACACCGCGTCCCGGATCGGCCGCACGTGCGCTGGAATCTCGAAACTCATCTGATCCTCGTCCTCCGTCGGCACGGGCGGTGCCGGATGGTCTCTTCGACGCGGGGAGCCGGTACCCGGCGAGGCCGCTCAGCCGCCGGCGACGACCCCCGACGACAGCAGCCGGTCCCATTCGCCCGGCCCGACGCCGGCGAGGTCGGCCAGGGCCGCGCGCGTGTGCGCGCCGAGCGCGGGCCCCGGGGCGGACGCACTCCCGGGCGTGCGCGAGAACTTCGGCACCACGCCCGCCGCGGGCACCTCGACGCCCGCGGCGTTGGTCAGCCGTACGACCATCTCGCGCGCGGCGTAGTGCGGGTCGGCGAGCATGTCGGCCGCCGTGAACGTGCGCCCGGCCGGGATGCGGTGCTCTCCGAGGATCTCCAGCAGCTCCGCCGCGTTCAGCGTGGCCGTCCACCGCGCGATCAGGCCGTCCAGCTCGGTCATGCTGCGGCCCCGCGCCTCGTGGGTGGCGTACCGCTCGTCGGTGATCAGCTCGGGCGTGCCCATCGCCTTGCAGAGGCGCCCGAAGATGGTGTCCGCGTTCGCCGCGATCAGTACCTCGCCGCCGTCGCGGGTGGGATACACGTTCGACGGCGCGACACCGGGAAGGACCGATCCGGTACGGCCGCGCGTGACTCCGGCGAGCTCGTGGTCGGCCATCGTGGACTCCATCAGCGCGGCGACGGCCTCGTAGATGGCCACGTCCACCTCCTGGCCGCGGCCGCTCCGTGACCGCTCGGACAGGGCGGCAAGTGTTCCGATCACGGCGAACAGCGAGGCCAGCGAATCGCCGAGGCTGATGCCCGCCCGCGACGACGGCCGGTCCGGATTGCCCGTGGTGTGCCGGATCCCGCCCATCGCCTCGCCGATGCTGCCGAACCCGGCGTCACCGGCCCGGGGGCCGCTCTGCCCGAACCCGGAGACGTGCACCATGATCAGGCCGGGGTGGTCCGCGGCGAGCGTGGCGTAGTCGAGGCCCCACCCGGCGAGCGTGCCGGGCCGGAAGTTCTCCAGGACCACGTCGACCTCGCGCGCCATGCGGCGCACCAGGTCGCGTCCCTCCGGCCGGCGCAGGTCGATCGCGGCGGATCTCTTGTTGCGGGCGATGCTCGGCCACCAGAGGCTCTCGCCGTCGCGTACGACGCCCCAGCGGCGCATCACGTCACCTTCACCGAGCGGCTCGACCTTGATGACGTCCGCGCCGTAGTCGCCGAGCAGCTGGCCGGCGAAGGGGCCGGCGATGAAGCTGCCGAGTTCCAGTACACGAACGCCGGCGAGGGGGCCGCCGGAAGACGCTGAGCTCTCCATGGCGGATAGATTGCACGCAATCTGGGGCAAAAATCTACCCCTGAGGGCCAGAAAACCGTATTTTGGTATGCAACTACCGCGTCAGTAACGCCTGAGACGTCTTTGCGACCCAGAGCCGACGCCGACCAGAGGGACAGCCGATGACCCCGAATCCGGGTACGGAACACGAGAGCCTGCGCGCCGCGGTCGAGACGCTCGCGCGCACCGCGTACGGCGAGGGCGGCGGGGTCGCCGCGCTCACCCGGCTGTCCGGCGGAGCGTCACGCTCCACCTGGCAGGTCGATCTCACCGGCGGGAGCCCCGGCCTGATCCTGCAGCGGCAACGCGCGGGCGGCGTGCCCGGCCAGATCGGCCAGCACGCCGAGGCGGCGGTCCTGCGGGCAGCCGCGGCGGCCGGGGTACCCGTGCCCCGGGTGATCGCCGCGAGCGGCGACCCCGTGTCCAGGGAAGCCACGTCCGGGGAAGCCGCGTCCGGGGAAGCCGCGTCCCCGGACGTCGCCGCACTCGGGGAGTTCGTCCTGACCGAGAGGGTGCCCGGCGAGTCCAGCCCGGCGGAGCTGCTCCGCGCGCCCGGCTTCCAGCGGGCCCGTGAACGGTTCGCCGCGCAGGCCGGTACGGCGCTCGCCGCTCTGCATGCCATCGACCCCGGCACGGTGCCCGAGCTTCCGGCGCGCGATCCGCTCGCGTTCTACCGCGACGTGCTCGACGACCTCGGCGAGCCGCATCCGGCGTTGGAGATCGGGTTCGCGTGGCTGGAGACCCACCGACCGCCGCCCGCCGAACCCGCCGTCGTGCACGGCGACTTCCGGTTGGGCAACCTGCTCCTCGACGGCGACCGCCTGCGCGCCGTACTGGACTGGGAGCTCGCCCACGTCGGCGACCCGGCCGAGGATCTGGGCTGGCTGTGCGTCCGGTCCTGGCGTTTCGGCGGGCCGGGGCGGGCCGGCGGCGTGGCCGCGATCGAGGACGTGCTCGCGGCCTATCACGCCGCGGGCGGCAGCCGGGCCGTGACGCCCGAGGCCGTGCGCTGGTGGGAGGTGCTCGGAAACGTCAAATGGGGCGTCATCTGCGTGTTGCAGGCGCACGCCCACCGCAGCGGCGCCGAACGCTCGGTCGAACTGGCCGCGATCGGGCGCCGCACCGCGACCGTCGAACGCGATCTGCTCGACCTGCTCGGCGTCCCCGCCCCTCCGGTGCCCGGCGACATGACGGACGGGGCCTCCGCCTCGCGCCCGCCGCATGACGCGCCCGGCGCCGCCGAACTCGTGTCCGCCGTACGCGAGTTCCTGCTCGGCGAGGTGCTCACGGCCGTCGAGGGGAGGACCGCCTACCTGACCAGGGTCGCGGCCAACTCCCTGGCGATCGCGGCGCGGGAGATCACGATGGGCGCCGACCTCGCCGCCGGGCACCGCCGGCGGCTCGACGCCCTCGGCGTGGCCGACGACCGGGAGCTCGCCCGGCGCATCCGGGACGGCTCCCTGCGCGGCGAGAAGGTCGCGACCGCCGTGGCGGAGGCCGTACGCGACAAGCTGCTGGTGGCGGCCCCGCGCCGGGTGCACGGACCCACGACCTGATCACCACGAATTGCGTACAATCCAGCGAGAAGCGGGACCAGGCCGGAGCAGAGCGCAGCGGGGGACGAGTTGACCGAGGCCAAGGGCAACACGCGCACCGCCTACGAGCAGATCCGCCAGGCGATCGTCGAGGGCAGATACCTGCCGGGGCAACGGCTGATCGAGCAGCGCATCGCCAAGGAGTTCGAGCTGTCCCGCACGCCGGTGCGCGAGTCGCTGCGCATGCTGGAGGCCGAGGGGCTCGTCCACAGCGAACCCAACCGGGGCGCGGTCGTGCGCTCCGTCTCGGTGGAGGAGCTGGCCGACCTCTACGCGCTGCGCGCGCTCCTTGAGTCGTTCGCCGCGGAGCTGGCGGCCGCCCGGATCACCGACGAGGACCTCGCCCGCATCGACGAGGGCATCGCCCTCTTCGAGGAGTCGATCGGGATCGCCGCCGGCGGAACCCTCGAAGGCGTGCGGGCTCTCAGCGAGGCGAACCGGCTCATCCACGGCGCGATCATCCACGCGGCCCGGCACGAGCGGCTCGCCCAGCTCCTCGCCCGTACGGTCGACGTCCCCCTGGTGTTCCAGGCGTTCCGCCAGTTCGACAGGAGCGAGATGGAGCGCTCGCACCTGTTCCACCGGCTGATCCGCGACGCCATCGCCGCGCACGAGGGCGCCCGCGCCGCGCGGCTGATGAGCGAGCACGTGCTCCAGGGCCGCGACGTGCTGATCGCGCGCATCCAGGCGCATCCGCAGGGCGCCGAGCACCTCTTCGCCTCCCGCCCGACCTGAGCGCCGCGGCCGGGCGCCCCGCTCAGGGAGCGTCGAGGATCGGGATCAGCTGCTCTTCCTCGTAGTCGAGGTGCTTTTCGACCTCCTCTGCGAGCCGCTCGACTTCGGCGAGCACCACCAGGGGATCCACGCCGTCACGAGAGATGACCTCCCGCAGGGAGGCGAGGAGGTCCGCGACCTTCTGGTGTTCCCGGCGCAGCCGGTCCAGCGTCGGGGCGAGTTCCGGATGGCGCCCGGCGAGGGGCCGGAAGATCCCCGCGTCCTCACCGGTGTGGTGGTTGTGCAGCCCCTGACACAGGGTCAGGCAGTTCACCCGGAGCTGGGCGCCCAGCCCGGGACCCGACTCCGCGATCTCCTTGCGGATCAGGGCGAGCTCCCGCCGGAACGCGTCGTGGACCAGCTTGAGAGCCGCACCCCACGACGCCGCGTTCGGCGGTCCGCCCGCGACCGCCTCAAGGGCGACCACGGGGATGACGCGCGTCGTCCTTGCCTGGTAGTCGGCCCACCCGGCATCGGCCTCGACCGCGCGGGCGAAGACGCGGTCGCGTTCGGCCCCCTCCAGTACGACGGCCCGCGCCTCATAGGTGAAGACGCCGTCCTCGACCGTGACCAGAGGGTTGGCCACCAGGTTGTGGAACCAGGCCGGGTGGTTCGGCGCGCCACCGGCCGAGGCGATGACCAGGATTCGTTCGCCGCCGTCGGGAAGGTAGCCGACCGGGGTCGTGTGCGACGCGCCGGACCGCGCTCCCGTGGTGGTCAACAGGAGCAACCGGGCTCCCTCGAAAGGACCGCCGACCTGGCCTCCATTGGCGCGGAACTCCTCGATGATCTGTCGGTTGAAATCGTTCGGCATTCTCTGTTTCTTCTCCGGATCGGTGCTGCCGCGGACGTTCGCGGGCATGGCGAATAACCGCCTGACAGGGCGGCAGGAAATCACCACGGACGACCACGACCGTGGTGTGGGAATTATGGGAAGGCGCGCCGGATATCCCACCGATCGGCGATTCAGCGGCCGGATCGGTTCATGGACGAACGCGCGAAACGCGCGGAGAAAAGAAGACGCGCGGAGAAAAGAAACGGCGGGCCTCTCGCCCGCCCGGCCCTCACGCCGTGGCCGGGTGCCTCACTCGCTTATGGCCCATGGCCGACCCGGCAGTCACAATGACACCCTAATGCCACGCCCATGTCGAGACAAAATCGATTTCCCGGCCGACATGATGAGAATGTCGTACGCCGCCGCGATTCCGCGATCGCCGGTGCACGCCCACGCCGATGCGGGGCGCCGGGTGAGTGTCCGCCCCCGGCGCCCCGCATCGCCCGGGCCGCCCGCCGTTACGCGACCTCGACGCTGTCGAGCACGCCGATCGCGTCGGGAACGAGAACGGCCGCCGAATAGTAGGCACTGACGAGATAGGAGGCGATGGCTTTCTCGTCGATGCCCGTGCACCGGACAGAAACGCCCGGCTGGTACTCGTCCGGCAGCCCGGTGCGGTGCAGTCCGATCACCCCCTGGTCCTCCTCCCCCACCCGCATGACGATGATCGAACTGAGCCCCCGGCGGCTGATCGGGATCTTGTCGCAGGGCAGGATCGGCACCCCGCGCCAGGCCGTCACCATGGATTCCCCGGCCTGGACGGAATCGGGGTAGACGCCCCTGCTGTTGCACTGCCGGGCGAAGGCGGCGATGGCCTGGGGGTGGGCCACGAAGCAGTGCGACTTCCTCCGCCGGCAGAGCAGTTCGTCGAGGTCGTCGGGGGTGGGCGGGCCGGTCCTGGTGTGGATGCGCTGCCCCAGATCCGCGTTGTACAACAACCCGAACTCCCGGTTGTTGACCAGCTCGTACTCCTGCCGCTCCCGCAACGCCTCGATCGTCAACCGCAACTGCTGCTCGGTCTGGTTCATCGGCTCGTTGTACAGATCCGCCACCCGCGTGTGAATCCGCAGGATCGTCTGCGCCACACTCAACTCGTACTCCCGAGGCTCCGCCTCGTAGTCCACGAACGTCCCCGGCAGCGCCGCCTCTCCCACATGACCCGCGGCCAGCTCGATCTCCGCCTCGCCGTGCTTGGTCTGCCGGGCTCGGGAGCGGGCCGCGAACCGCCCCAGGTGATCCCGGAGCGGCTCGGAACGGTCGAGCAGCTCCTGGAACGCGTCCAGGGGCAGACTCAGCACGGTGCAGGCGGTGCCCGCCGTCGCCGTGAACCCCCAGTTCATCGCCGCGCCGGACAGCGCCTGCGCGCCGAGGTGGTCGCCGTCGGCCAGCACGCCGAGCAGCCGGGAGCGCCCGTGCTCGCCGACGGCCGCCACGTCCACCCGGCCGTACGCGATGAGGATCATCCGATCCACCGGGTCCCCCGCGGAGACGAGAACCTGGCCGGGTGCCAGATCCCGCTGGACGAAGCGGTCGGCCAGCGCGTCCAGGATCGTGAGGTCCGCGAACCCACGCAGCGCGGGCAGCTCCCCCAGTGTCACCGGGACGATCCTGGTCAGCGCGTCCGCCGAGGTGAACATGACGCGTCCCGCGCCCGGCCTGTGGGTCAGTCGCCGGTTGAGCCGGTACGTGCCGCCTTTCACCTGCACCCAGGGAAGCACCCGGAGCAGGTGCCGCGAGGTGATCTCCCGCATCTGCGGCGCCGACTTGGTCGTCGTCGCCAGGTTCCGCGCGGCGGCGGTACCGAGGCTCAGCCGCGGCTGGTCGTCGGAGGTCATCGGCTCACACCACCGATCCCCGCGCCGCGCCCAGCAGGGTGAGGACCCGCGCGGCCGCGGTGCCGAGTCCCGTCGGGCCAATGGGCAGTGCCCCGGTGGCGACCCCGGCGGGGCCGTCGAGCAGGGCGCCTCTCACTCTCGGGTACGCCAGCTCGGACTCCTCATAGCGCCGGGTCCCCTCATGCCAGACCTGGATCGCGGACATCCAGTCCGAAAGGCCCGCCACGTACGCGGTGAGCGCCTTCCTCGCCCCCTCGTCCAGGTCGTAGTCGTCGAACAGGACGGGCAGCTCGACCGCGACGAGATGCTCGAACTGCCGCAGCCGCGAGGCGATCAGGTCGGTGACGACGCCGAGTGCCCGGCGCGCGTCGCAGTCGAAGAAGTCCTGCACGACCAGGACGCAGTTGTGCAGTTCCCCCTCGTACTGGATCTCCTTCTGGTAGGAGTAGACGTCGTTGATCAGGCAGCCGACGTCGGCGGTCGCGTTCTCCAGCCCGAGCATGGTGCGGCTCTGATAGATCTCAGGGGGCACCCGCAGCTCGCTGACCGGCCGGTTCAGCGCCCTGGTGAGGTCCGACCCGAAGGTCCTGCGCCGCATCTCCATGTAGTCGACCGGATCCGGGATCCGGTTCTGCATGTGGTTCGCCAGCTCCCACAACCAGCTCTCCGTCATGCTCTCCACCGCCGTGCGGAACATCCGCCGGGCGGTCATGGACATGGCGGCCGCCGTACGGGCCCACAGGTCGCCCAGGGCGAGTTCCACCGGATTCGCCGGCGCGGGGACGACGCCGAGATCCAGCGGCATGAACGCGGACAGCCGCTCGTTGAACGTCCGCGCGCCCGTCATGTCACCGGTGGGGCCGAAGACCACGGGGAAGTAGTCGTCGGCGTAGGTCCCCCAGGTGAGCCACTCCGCCGACAACGTCAGCTCGGGCGCGGAGATATCGGGATCGATCCTGGCCGAGCAGAGGGCGAAGTCGAAGCCCTTGTTCTGCCTGGCGGTCCACAACCCGGGGCCGGGAACGTTCGGGAGCGGGTCGTGGAAGCCCATGCGCGCCGCCCATGCCACGCTCTCCCTACGCGCGGTGTCGAGGTGCGGGTTGAGCAGCACGGGGTACGGCAGGTCGATGCCGTCCCTCGGCAGCGGCTCGACCCGCTGGTACGGGACATGGGTGAAGCTCCTGGCCCCGCCCGGCCCGCGTAGGCCGGCGGCGAGCCTGATCTGCGCGGACGCGGTGCCGAGCCCGGTGGGCCCGCCGAGCACCGGACCACCGGGCACCGGACCGGCGGCCGGGGCGGACCCGGCACCCCCGGCGGACCCGTTCATGTAGCGACTGGAGCGCATGTGCCACTCGTGCCCGCCGGACTGCCAGTCCTGCAGACCCTTGACGTACGCGAGGACGGCCAGCCGCTCCGCCGGGTCGAGGGCGTACTCCTCGAAGAGCGGGGGCAGCTCCGTGAACGCCGTGTTCTCGAACTGGTGCAACCGGGAGGTCAGCAGGTCGTTGACGGCGTCCGCCGCCTCCTGGGTCCCGTAGCCGAAGAACTTCTCGAACACCAGGATCCCGTTGCTGAGCTCGCCCTCCTCCTCGACCTCCCGCTGGTAGGAGAAGATGTCGTTGCGCAGGTGCACCGCGTCGGAGAACGTGTCCCTGAGCACGTGCATCGGCCGGGTGCGGGAGACGCGCGCGGGGATCTCGGCGCCCACCGCGTGCTCCACCAGGTTCGCCGACCAGGGCGCGCCGCCGACCCTGCGCCGCATCTCGATGTACTCCATCGGGTTGGCGACCCGGCCCGCGTCGATGTTGGACAGCTCCCACAACGACTCGTTCAGCAGGTTCCTCGTGCTCTCCACGAACCTGTCCCGCCAGTCCATGGACATCCCGGGCACCGTACGGCGCCACAGGTCGGCGAGGCCGCGTTCCACGGGGTTGACCGGCTCGGGCATGTCCGCCGTGTCGTGCACCGGCATGAAGGCCGGCAACCGGTCGAGGTACTCCTTGGCGCCGTCCGTGTCCCGGCCGCGCTTGTAGACCTCCAGGAAGTGGTCGTCGAAGAAGAACACCCACACGTACCAGTCCGTGATGAGGTCCAGTTCGGCGGCGTCGGCGTCGGGATGGGTGTAGGCGCACATCAGCCCGTAGTCCATGGAGTCGAGCAGCCGCTCGTCCCAGACTCCGAGCCCGGGATCGAGCATGCCCATGTCCTGGGCCCATTCCTTCGTGTGCGTGCGCGCGCCGTCCAGATGCGGGTTCAGTCTGGCCGGGTACGGCACGTAGAAGTCGGGAAGCTCAAAGGGTTGCATCGTCCGCCTTCTTCGCTAGCCGATCTCGACGCTCTCGAGAACGCCGAGAGCGTCCGGGACCAGGACCGCGGCGGAGTAGTAGAGGGTGACCAGGTACGAGATGATCGCCTTGTCGTTGATCCCCATGAACCGGACAGAAACGCCCGGCTGGTACTCGTCCGGCAGCCCGGTGCGGTGCAGGCCGATGACGCCCTGGTTGGCCTCGCCCGTCCGCATCGCCAGGATCGAACTCACCCCGCGATCGCTGACGGGGATCTTGTTACAGGGCAGGATCGGCACCCCGCGCCAGGCCGGGACCTTGTTCCCATTCAGCTCGGTGCTCTGCGGGTAGATGCCGCGGCTGTTGCACTCACGCGCGAAGGCGGCGATGGCCCGCGGGTGCGCCAGGATGTACCCCGGCTCCTTCCAGACCTTGGCGAGCAGCGCGTCCATGTCGTCGGGGGTCGGCGGGCCGGAGCGGGTGTGGATGCGCTGCCCCAGATCCGCGTTGTACAACAACCCGAACTCCCGGTTGTTGACCAGCTCGTACTCCTGCCGCTCCCGCAACGCCTCGATCGTCAACCGCAACTGCTGCTCGGTCTGGTTCATCGGCTCGTTGTACAGATCCGCCACCCGCGTGTGAATCCGCAGGATCGTCTGCGCCACACTCAACTCGTACTCCCGAGGCTCCGCCTCGTAGTCCACGAACGTCCCCGGCAGCGCCACCTCCCCCACATGACCCGCCGCCAGCTCGATCTCCGCCTCGCCGTGGGCGTTGACGGCCCTGGTCTCGCCCGTCTCCCGGTTCTCCAGGTACGACCGCAGCTCCGGCGACAGGGCGGCGACCTCCTGGAACGATCCACGCGACAGGATCAGCGCCGTACACGGTGTGATGGCCTTCGCGGTGAAGTCCCACACGGCCCCGTCCTCGGTCAGGGTCCGGTCGCCGAAGTGGTCGCCGTCGGCCAGGACCTCGGCGACCATCTCGCTTCCGTACGCACCGGTCGCGAGCTTGTTCACCTTGCCGTGCGCGATCAGGACCACCCGGTCCGCCGGTGTGCCCGCACTGACGATCACCTCGCCGGGCTCGAACTCCCGCTGGGTGAACCGCCCGGCGAGGGCCTCCAGTACGTCGCCGTCGTCGAACCGGCGCAGCGTGGGCAGCTCGCACAGCTCGGCCGGGATGACACGGATGTCCGCGCCGGTGGAGACGAACGTGATCCGCCCGTCACCCACCGCGTAGCTGAGCCGCCGGTTGACCCGGTACGCGCCCCCGATCACCTGCACCCAGGGAAGGACCCGGAGCAGGTGCCGCGAGGTGATCTCCTGCATCTGCGGCGCCGACTTGGTCGTCGTCGCCAGGTTCCGCGCGGCGGCGGTGCCGAGGCTCAGCTGCGGCTGCTCGTTCGAGGAAACGGTTTCCGTCATGACGTGAACCACCTGTTCTCTGTCGGGTTTCCTGGGCATGCTCGCGAAACGCGCGGCGAGGAGACATCGGGATCTCCCCGGCGCGGCGAGGGATTTCGCGTCGGGTGTGGTCGCGGGCGGCGCGCCACCGCACCGGATCACCGCGCCGGATCACCGCACGGCGTGGCCGGGGCGGTCCGTACACGGGCCGGGAGACGAGGGCGCTACCGGGTCCGGTGGATGAGGCCGTCGGCCAGCATGGCCAGCCCGGCCTTGGCTTCGGCGTCGATCGCCGCGGAGCGCAGGACGTGGAGCGCCTCGCGGGCGCGCTCGTCGATCATGATCTCGACGTGCGCCAGCGCCCCGGTGTCGATCACGATCTGCCGCAGCGCGGCGGCCTGTTCCTCGGTCAGCTCCGCGTTGCCGTGCCAGGTTCTCAGGTGGAGCGCCTGGCTCGGCGAGGCGTGCTGGAGGGCGTGCGCGATGAGGATCGTGTGCTTCCCTTCCCTGAGGTCGTCGAGCACCGGTTTGCCGGTCTCCGCCGGATCGCCGAACATGCCCAGCACGTCGTCGCGGAGCTGGAACGCCTCCCCCAGCGGGATGCCGAACCGGGAGTAGACGTCGAGCAGGGAGGGGTCCGCGCCGGCCAGCGCCCCGCCGATCTGCAGGGGACGCTCCACGGTGTACTTGGCCGTCTTGTAGCGCACCACCGTGAGCGCCTGCTCCACCGTCGGCAGGTCGCGGACCTGGGCGAGGATATCGAGGTACTGGCCGGCGATCACCTCGGTGCGCAACCGGTCGAAGAGGACCCGGGCGGCCTTGAGACGGGACGGCTCGACCCCGCTGCCGGACAGCAGTTCGTCGGACCAGGCGAGCGTGAGGGTGCCGAGCAGGATGGCCGCGGCCTGCCCGAACGAGCGGGCCGCCATCCCCGGGTGCAGGCCGGCGAGGCTGCGGTGCATGGTGGGGCGGCCCCTCCGCAGATCGCTGCTGTCCATGATGTCGTCGTGGATGAGCAGGCCCGCATGGCAGAGTTCGAGTGCCGATCCCGCCGAGATGATCTGTTCGCAGTCCTCGCCGCCGGCTCCCCGCCATCCCCAGTAGCACAGGAGGGGCCTGACCCGTTTGCCGCCGCCGAGAATGAAGCGGCGGAGCAGCCGGTAGGCCGTCGCCACCTCGGGATCCGCGACGGGAGCGGCGTGCTCGTCGAGGAATCCTGCGAGCCGGCGGTCGATCAGGGCTCTTATCCGCTGAGCGGTCTCCTCGGCCGTCTCTCCGGCTGTCCGCCCGATCGACGCCTGGTCGCTCTCCACCGTCATCGTCCGTCCCCCTCAAGGAAGCTCCGATGCACAGGAAGCTATTGATCGGCTACAGACTGCGGAAGGTGCCATTCCGGAGAGCGGAACGCGCCGGGCCGGCCTCGGGCCGCCGTCCCCGCCCCGACATGCGGATCCTGGCGATCGGCATCCCGATCCATAACATCTTTGATACGCAGTGTGGTGATCCATTGCCATGGGTAATCATGGTCTTGCGAATCCCGTAGCCGCATCATGCCCTCACATCGCGCGTTAGGTGCACACCGAAAGAATGCCGCAGACCATCGCTCATCAGAGTTCGTCCCTGCCGCGACAGCCGCCTGCTGCCCAACCGCCGAGCAGCTTGGAGAAAGCGATCACGATCCTCACGTCACTGAGCGCGGCGGTCCAGCCGATGAGCCTCGCCGAGTTGTCCAGGAGGACCGGCCTGCCCAAGACGACGACGTACCGCCTGCTCGGCGTCCTGTGCGCCAAGGGGTTGACCCAGCGGATCGGCATCGACTACGCCATCGGTGACCAGCTGGTCACCCTGGCCGGCCCGGGACCGAGGATGATCCCCGGCACCCGCCCCATCGTCCTGCCGCACATGATCCGCCTCTATGAGCAGACCCGGCAGACGGTCAACCTCGCCGTCGCCCGAGGGTTGGAGATCGCCTACGTCGAACGCGTCTACGGGCACAGCCGGGTGAGCTCGCCGTCCGACGAGGTGGACCGCGCGCCCCTGCACTGCACCGCGAGCGGCAAGGTGCTGCTCGCGTTCGATCACGAGCTGAACGTGGCCTTCCACGACCGCGGCACCCTGCGGCGGATGACCCGCCGCACCATCGCCGGGCACGCCGCGCTCGACCGGGAGCTCCGCGTGGTCCGCCGCACCGGTGTCGCCTACTCGCGGGAGGAGTTCGCCGAGGGCGTCGTCTGCGCGGCCGCCCCCGTGTTCGACGCCGAGGGCAGGATCCGCATGGCGGTGAGCGTGGCGGGCTCCTCGCCGTCCGCCGTGTCGGGAGAGGTCGCCGCGATGGTGAAGCGGACCGCGCACGCGATCTCCGTCACCATCGTCAAGGCACTCTCCGCGACGGCGCCCCGGCCTCGCGCCGACGGTCCGCCCGCGTCCTTCCTCTGACGTCTCTGAGTTTCCTCTGCGTGCTCTGGCGCGGGCTTCAGGAGAACTGGTGACATCACCTTTCGACGCCGTGTTGTGCGATTTCGACGGCGTGCTCAGGTTCCACGATCCGAAGGTCCAGTCGCGGATCGACCAGGCGTACGGCCTGGCGCCCGGCACCGTCCTGAAGACCGCGCTGAGCCCGGCGTTGATGGGGCCGGCCTCTCGCGGGGGCGGCCCCTGAACGATGCCTGTTCGTGGACGACCGGGCGGAGAACGTCGCCGCCGCCATGGCGCTCGGCATGACCGGCGTCGTGTACCGCGAGTTCGCGGATCTGCGGACGGCACTGCCCCCTTCGCCGAACGGCTCCCGGCGGTCCGGCTGATCGTTTCCGCCCTGAGGAAGAGCCCCGGGGCGTTCCCTTCATGGCCGGTCACCCGCGCGGCGGGGGCCGATTGGATCGTTCCATGTGCGAGCATGATCGCCGGGGGGCTCCAGAGTGTTCGGGAGAGAAATGCTTCGCAGGTTCGTTGTGGCGGCGGCCATCGCCGCCGGGCTGTCCATGTCGGCGGCGGCACCTTCCTGGGCGGCCGTCGGCACCGCGTCGACCGGGTCGTCCGTGTCGAGCGCGTCCGCGGCGTGCGCCCCGGGCTCGCCGTGCGCGGCCGCGCTGTGCCCGCCGGGCACCGTCTGCGTCCCGGCGCCCAAGCAGTGCTTCACCACGCCGTGCCCGCAGTTCGACTGCGTCCCGGTGACCCGGGTGCCGCGAGTGAACCCGCTGCTCCACGTGCTCCTGTACCTGGACCTGCGGCTGCTGTAGGACGGCGGTGACCCAGGCCGGGATCCGTTTGGGTTGAAGTGATCGCGGCCCATCTGACCAGGCTGTTCACGCCGGTCAGGTGGGCCGCCGCGACGAGCGGTTCGCCGTACCCGTTCAGAGGCGCCGTACCCGTTCAGAGGCGCCGTACCCGTTCAGGAGTGCAGGCGGACCGGCAGCCGGGCCAGACGCCAGGAGCCGGGCAGGAGCTGGCGTTCCAGATCGTCGGCCGCCACGGCCAGTTCGAGACCGGGGAAGCGCCGGACCAGCGCCCCGAACGCCACCTCGCCCTCCTGGCGGGCCAGTGCGGCGCCGAGGCAGTAGTGCAGTCCGTGCCCGAACCCTACGTGGACCTCGCGGCGCCCGTCGGGCTCGCGGGTGATGTCAAGGTGTTCGGGGTCGTCGAACCGGCGCGGGTCGTAGTTGGCCGAGACGAGCATGGCCATCACCGGCTCGCCGCGCCTGATCCGCGTTCCCTCGATCTCCACGTCCTCGGCCGCGTACCGGATGCGGGTGCCGTGCACGGGCCCGCACCACCGCATCAGCTCGTGGACGGCCCGGGGCGCCGATCCCGGATCGCTCCGGAGCAGGGCGAGCTGGTCGGGATGGGTCAGCAGCGCCACCGTGCCGTTGCCGATCAGGTGGGCGGTGGTCTCGTGTCCGGCGAGGACCAGGGTGAGCACCATCGTGATCATCTCGGTGTCGCTGAACCGGTCGCCGTCCTCGTCGTGGGCCCGGATCAGCCCGGTGAGCAGGTCGTCGCCCGGCCGGGCCCGGCGGCGTCCGATCAGGTCCTGGATGTAGGTCACCATCGCGCGCAGCGGCTCGGCCACCGCTCCGGGACGCATGTCGACGAGCGACTTGCCCCAGTCGTGCCACCGCGGGCGGTCCTCCTCCGGGATGCCGACCAGCTCGCAGATGACCGTGATCGGCAGTGGGTAGGCGAACCCCTCGATGAGATCGACGACGCCGTCCTCGGCCAGATCCGGGAGCCGGTCGAGGAGGTCCTCGGTGATCTGCTCGACACGTGGTCGCAGCTCCGATACCCGCCGCGCGGTGAAGGCGCGGGAGACCAGCCTGCGTAAGCGGATGTGATCGTCGCCGTCGGCGTCGAGAACGCTGTCGAGCACGTACTGGGCGTACTCGCGCGGGATGCCGCGAGCCGTGATGAGCTCGTCGCGAAGGTTGGGCGCGTCCGTCCCCGGCACGTTGGCCGGGTTGTTGACGAAGCGGTGGTCGCTCAGCACGGTCTTGACGTCCTCGAACCGGGTGACCAGCCAGATCGGGGTGTTCGAACCCGCGAACACGGCACGTGCGACCGGCGACTGCTCCCGGATCCGCGAGTATCCCCGGAACGGATCGCTCAGCAGCGTGGGGTCCATCATGTCGACGGGACCGACTGTGCTGGGAGTGCTCATCATTCCCTCCTCGGGTGTGTCAGGTGCGTTTCTGCCTGCTGATCTCCTCGTTCAGCCGGTCGAGCAGGCTCTGGTAGAGATCGACCACTCGGGGCGCCGCCGCCGCCGTGGCCTCCGGGTCGTCGGAGATCTCGAAGGCCGAGCGGACGACATGGGCGACCATGCCGGCGTTGTCCTCGACGCTCGGGACGCCGGACGGCCGCATCGGCTCGATCAGGAAAAACCCGGTCATGACCGCCACGTACGCGTGACGCTGCACCGCCGGAGACGGCTCGGCGCTGATCAGGCCGTGCTCGCGCAGCAGCCGCAAGTAGGCCTCGAGCGTGCGCTCGCGCGCCTCCACCACGTCGCCGATGGTGTCGGCGGCGCTTCTGCTCAGCGTGCCCAGGGTCTCGATGTCACCGGTGAACATCACGCGGACGATCGGGTCCTCGTGCACCCACAGGTAAACGGAAGCACTGATGCGGCTGAGCAGGGCGGCGGCCGGATCCGCCCGGAGGTCCCGGACGAAGCGCTCGATCATCCGGCGCTGGGCCCGCATCAGCACGGTGAGGAACAGCACCTCCTTGGTGGTGAAGTGCAGGTAGACGGTGCCCTTGCCGATGCCTGCGCGGCGGGCGACGTCTCCGACGGTGATACGGGGATACCCCCAGGCGACCAGCAACTCGCCGGCGGCGTCGAGGATCCGCTCCGCCCGCCGGTCACGCTCCCCTTCGGCCGGACTCATCGCCCCGAGACCCGCGTACGTCACGATCCTCGCTGTCCTTCCTCACCGCTCGTGCTTCTCGCCGTGCCTCCGGCACGGCCGGCTCAGGGGCGCCCGCCGCGTTTCCCCTTGTGTGCCATGACCGAGATGTGTGCCATGACCGAGATGAGGAATCCGGTCATCGAGTCAAACGTACGCCGCAGGGGGCCGTCGGGCAATGCCCGTCCTCTGGCGGGATGCCGCCGCGGCCCCGGCGTTCCTACGCCATGACTGCGACGAACCGCCAGTCGAGGACGACCCTCGGCTCGCCGTCCCCCAGACCAGTGCCGGATGCGCCAGGGACGCTTTCCCTGTGACCTCCTCGCAGAGGTGCGCGTCCAGTGGCAACCGCAGCCGATCGCCCACGACCGCCTGATGGACCGCCGCGTGCCCGGGGGTGAGCGCGCGCACCATTCCGGGCGCCCTGAACCGGACGGGCCGAGTGGTGGACTGAGCCGGTAGCCCTCGCGGCCCGCAATCAGGAACGAACCCGTCCTAATTGCCGTCTACTGTCGGAGACACGGAAGCCGCCAGGGCGCATCCACCGCCCCGGACCTGCGTACGGCCGGAAGGAAACGCCACCACCGGCCAGACGGCGTCCGTACACCACGACCGCTCCACCCGCCTGCGCTCGCAGGCCCTTCCCCCGAGAGCTTGGAGAACCCGAATGACCGAGAACATGACGAGTTGGGCCGTGCTGAACGAGGCGCACGAGGCGCTGCGCACGACCGTGCGCGCCGTCGCCGAGGAGGACTGGACCCGCCCGACTCCCTGCTCGGAATGGAATGCCACCCAGGTGCTCCAGCACGCCGCGGGCGACCAGATCGGCTTCGCCGGGTTCATCACGGGCGGGCCCATGCCGTCGGAGGACCCGTTCGCGCCTTCCGGCACGCTGGCCGCCGCCCCGCAGACCGTGGCGGAGGAGGCGATGAAGGCCTCCGCCGACGCCTGGTCGACGATCGCCGAGGACACCGAGGACGTGCCGGTCCCGGTGCCGCCCGGCACGATGTCCGCCTCGCTCGGGGTCGGCGCCTGCGCCCTCGACGCCGCGGTGCACGCCTGGGACATCGCCGTCGCCACCGGGCAGCCGTCCCCGCTCACCCCGAAGCTCGCCCGGGAACTGATGGCGGTCGCCGAGCAGATCGTCCCGCCGCTCCGGGCGTACGGCGCGTACGCGGCGGCGCTGGAGGCGCAGGACGGGGACGACGACGTCGCGGCACTGCTGCGCTACCTCGGCCGCGACCCGGGTTGGACCGCCCGCTGACCCTCCGCACGGCGTTCTCGCCATCTCGGCTAGGGACGGGCTCCGACCAGCGCGTTCGCCAGATCGCGCAGGGCCGCACCGACCCGCTCCGCGTCGTGCTCGTGCAGTACGGCGGTCGCGTGCTCGGCCCCCAGCGGCGCGAGAAGCGCGTGTGCGACGAGATCGGCGTCACAGCCCGGGCGGGCCTCGGCGAGCAGGATCGCCAGGTGGAGGTGCCAGAACCGGTACGCGCCGATCCGGTACCGGGCACCGGGACTGGCGGTCTCCGAGACGCGGAGCAGGTCGAGGTTCTCGAAGAGATACGCGGCGTAGGCGTCGACGAACGCCACGACACGTTCGGCGGCGGGCGCTCCCGGGCCGAGCGGCGGCGGACCGGAAATGATCCTTCCCTGGAGCAGGCGTTCCTGGTCGTCGAGCAGCGCGGCCACCAGCCCGGACTTGTCGCCGAATCTCCGGAAGAGGGTGCCCTTGCCGACGCCGGCCTCCGCGGCGATCGCGTCCATCGAGACGGCCTCGACCCCTTCCTCCCGGAACAGCTTGGCCGCCGCGGCCAGCACCTTCTGCCGGTTGCGCGCGGCGTCCGCCCGCTCCTTCGGCGGCTCCTCCCTGAGTAGGTGAAGCAGTTGCCTTGACGAACCGGACTGTGGTCCGGTAGTTTCCGACGCGTTCACAAAACTGGACTGTAGTCCACTTCTTCTGGAGGACGCAATGACCGCACTCATCTCCCGCGACGAGCTCAAGGCCGCCATCGACGCCGGCGACGTCATCGTCGTCGACGCCCTCGGGGGCGACTACTACGCCCAGCAGCACCTGCCGGGCGCGGTCGCCCTCGTGGAGGCCGAGGTCGCCGAGCGGGCCGCCGCCCTGCTGCCCGACAAGGACGCCGCGATCGTGACCTACTGCTCGAACGTCGCGTGCCCGAACAGCCAGGCGGTCGCGAACCGGCTCAGCGCCCTCGGCTACACGAACGTCCGCAAGTACCGGGAGGGCATCCAGGACTGGGTCGAGGCCGGCCTGCCCGTGGAGTCCCTCACCACGACGTCCTGAAGATTCCCGCGACGCGCGTCTTCCGTGGGGCGATGACCCCCCGGGGATGCGAAGACGGTAATTTTCACTCGACCATCCGTCCCTGGCGAAAAGTTACGATCTCGACGAGATTTGCGTAGCACTCTGGCGCGAGACGGCGGCGCGCTATGTGATTACCCCGGCCTGAACCCCCCCACAGGCATTTCGAGAAGGGGTCACATAGGTGAGATCTTCACTCCGGAGCGCCGCCGTCGCGGGCGCGGCCGCGGCGATGCTGCTGTCGGTCACGCCGGCCGCGGTGGGCTCCGCCTCCGAACAGGTATCCGGCACTCGGGTGTCCTGTACGGCGACGCTGTCCGCGCCCACGCGGGACGCGGCGTTCTCCGAGGCGGCCCGGGCCACGGGCGTGCCCGAGTCCCTGCTGAAGGCCGTGTCGTACATGTTGTCCCGCTGGAACGATCATCAGGGTCGGCCCAGCGACGACGGCGGCTACGGCGTGTTCGACCTGAGCGACCAGGCACCCGAAGCCTGGGACGGAGCGGACAAGGGCCGCACGGCCACGCCGAAGAGCCAGATCACCGCGGCGGCCGAGCTGACCGGCCTCCCGGTCACCGCGCTCCGTCAGGAGCCGAACGCCAACATCTGCGGCGGCGCGGCGCTGCTGGCGTCCTACCACGAGGGCGGCGACGACCTGACCGCCTGGCAGGGCGCGGTGGCGCGCTTCGGCTCCAAGAACGACTTCGTTCGGCAGGTGTACCAGACCCTCCAGAAGGGCGAGAGCCGCGTCACCGACGACGGCCAGCGGGTGACGCTCGCCGCCGACAGTTCGGTCGTGCTTCCGCGCGCGCAGAAGATCGCCGCCCCGATCACCGACTGCCCGGCCGGACTCGACTGCGAGTGGCTCGAGGCGCCGTACGCCAAGGGCTCCCCCACCGAGCCGGACGGCACCACCGACTACGGCAACCACGACCTCGCCGACCGCGCGGGGCCGGGAGGACCGAAGCTCGACTACATCGTCATCCACGACACCGAGGGGTACTTCGGCCCCTCCGTGAGGCTCGCCCAGGACCCCACCTACCTCGCGTGGAACTACACGATCCGCTCGTCCGACGGCCACATCGCCCAGCACCTCGACGCCAAGGACGTCGGCTGGCACGCCGGCAACTGGTACATGAACATGCACGCGATCGGCATCGAGCACGAGGGCTTCGCCGGGACCGCCGGGTGGTACACCGAGTCGATGTACCAGAGTTCCGCCGCCCTGGTGAAGCACCTCGCCGGGAAGTACGACATCCCGCTCGACCGGGCGCACATCATCGGCCACGACCAGGTGCCGGGGACGATCCTCGGTAACACCAAGACCATGCACTGGGACCCGGGACCGTACTGGGACTGGGACCACTACTTCGAACTGCTCGGCGCTCCCATCGGCGGCACGCGGAAGACCACGTCCGATGTCGCGGCGGGAGACGTCGTGGAGGTGCGGACCGGCTACCACGACAACCCGCAGCCGCTGACCGGCTGCGCGGCGGCGTCGCCGCCCTCACCGGACTGCGTCGCCGGCGCGGGCACCAACTTCGTCCCGCTCCACCAGTCGCCCTCCGCGAGCGCCCCGCTCGCCAAGGACCCGGGATGGAAGCCGACCGGCGTCGCGGGCACGACCTACGTGAGCGACATCAGCGCGCGTGCCGTCTCGGGCCAGAAGCTCGTCGTCGCCGAGGTGCAGGGCGACTGGCTGGGCGTGTGGTGGGCGGGCTCGCTCGCCTGGCTGCACAACCCCGCCACCAAGCCCGTCGTCGTCCGGACGTCCGCCAAGACGGTCACCGTGAGGTCCACGACCACACCGGCCGCGGTCTATGGCCGGGCCTATCCCGAGGCATCCGCGTACGCCGGCACCACCGTCCCCGTGCAGGGGCTCTCGCCGCTGGAGTACAAGGTCCCGGTCGGACAGACGTACGCGGTCAGCGACGAGGACGTGGTCACGGACTACTACCACGCGAAGACGTTCGACGGGTCGGGCCCGGGCGACCGGACCGACCTCAAGGGCCAGGACAGGTACTACCAGCTGTGGTACGCCCACCGGCAGGTGTTCGTCCGCGCGGCCGAGGTGGACCTGCACGACAGCCAGAGGTCCGCGGTGGTCAACACCGCGCTGCCCGCCATCGGCGGCACCGCCGAGGTGGGAGCGGATCTCACCGCCTCCACCGGTTCGTGGTCACGGCAGGTGGAGGGCTTCACCTACCAGTGGCACCTGGACGGCACCGCGGTCCCCGGCGCGACCGCCGCGACGTTCCGGCCGGGCGTCGCTGACCTCGGCAAGGCCGTGACCGTGACGGTGACCGTCGACGACCCGTACTTCACCGCCACGTCGGCGCGCTCCGAGGCCACCGTGCCCGTCGGGCCCGGCACGTTCTCGTCCGTCGAGAAGCCGAAGGTGACCGGCGTTCCGAAGATCGGGTGGTCGCTGAAGGCGTCACCAGGCACGTGGGCACCGGCGGCGGAGAAGGTCTCCTACCAGTGGCTGCGCGACGGCCTCCCGATCGCGGATGCCACCGCGGAGACCTACCACATCAAGGGTCACGACCGCGGCGCGCACCTGTCCGTACGGGTGACGGCGTCGGCGACCGGCTACAAGGAGGGCGACGCGACGTCGGAGGCCACCGCGGCGGTGACCTCCGCTCCTCCGTCCGGGGAGGACGACGCGAGCTGATTCGGAGGCGGACGACCGTCCACGGCGCGAGAAACGCCTGATCACGCCGCAAGGGACTCGCCCGGACCCGTTCCGGGCGAGTCCTTCGCCGGTCTCGCCGCCGTAGCCACCGCCGGTCTCGCCGCCGTGATCGCCGCCGGTCTCGGGACCGGCCGTCACTCCGATCCGGTGTCGGTGTCTCTCAGGCGTCGGGAGTGAGACCGACGTCGAACTCCACGCCGACCTCGTCGCTGAGCCTGAGTGTGCCGAAGAGCGCCGAGTAGGGGCGGATTCCCCACCGGCTCTGCACGATGGTCGTCGACCCGCGCACCCGCCCCTCGACCACCCGGCCTTCCACGGTGACGGTCCGGGTGGCCCCGGCGAGGGTGAGGTCGCCCTCGACGTGGAACGACTCGGCGGTGCCGTCGACCCGTGACGACCGGAACGTGATCGTCGGGTGTTCCCTCGTGTTCAGCACCTTGTCCCGGAGGTTCCGTACGATATCCCTGCGGTCGGAGTCGCTGAGCGGCTTGATGCCACCGGTTCCCTCCTTGACCTCGATCGACTCGACGTCGACCTCCACAGCGACCGAGGAACCGGCCGGATCGGCCACCGTGGCCTCGCCGCGCCAGCGCGTGGGCTCAAGGGTGAGATCGTGACCGGCCTTCGCGCCGAGTCCGGCGCGGGTGGTCCGAATGAGGAGCCGCCCGGATTCGGGACCCATCGTGTACGTGCCAGGCTGGATGCCCATGTCTCCAGGCTAGTTCACAGCTATCCAGGCTAGTTCACAGCTAATGGTGGAACCCCATTCTGACCTGCGGTCCAGCGTCCTGGCGGAGGGCCGGTCATGTAGTCAGGATGCCTGGACCCTTTGTCAGGCGGCGGCGCGCTCGTCGACCGGCCGCCGCCGGTGCGATCCGCGGCGATGTCGAACCCATGGAACTCCTGCACGCGGTGTCCAACCTGTGCTTGCCGGCCGTGGTGGATCACACCCGTGCCGGGCGCATGGTCGCCCTGCTCATCGACGGACTGCGCTACGGAGCCAAGCCATGGCGTCAGCCGCCGCCGGTCTCCTCCGCGCGGGAGGACACGTAGGCCCCCTGGTCGGCGAGGATGTAGACGAGACCCTCGTCGCTGAGTTCCTGGATCGCCCGGCGTACGTCCTCGGGCAGCACGCCGTACCGCTGCCGGAGGTCCGCCTCCGAGGGAAGCGCGCAATCGGGCTCGATGTGGCCGCTCAGGATCTGGTCGCGGAGGATGTCCGCGAGTTGCCGGTGCACCGGCACGGGGCCGTCGTGCTCGATCGTCGTGGCCACGCCCCATAGATGTCCGCCTCGGACGCGTTCCCACGTCCGAGGCGGCAAATATCCGGCAATATTCCGATCAACGAGCGTCGGCGGAACCGTTGCCCTTCCCGTTCCCGTTCCCGTTGCCGTTGCCGTTGCCGTTGCCGTTGCCGTTGCCCTTCTTGCCGTTTTTGATCTTGATGACGACCCTCTGCGTGGCAGCCGGACCGACCTCGTTCGCGGCGGTCACGGTGAACGCGGCCCGTCCCGGCTTCGTCGGCGTACCCGAGAGCACCCCGGACACGCTGTCAAGCGCGAGCCCCTTGGGCAGCGTGCCCGCGGTCACCTCGAATCTCGCCTTCGGGAACGCCGAGGCGGTGAAGGTGTGGGCGTAAGCCTCGCCGACCTCACCACCGGCCGGCGCACGCGAGGTGATGACCGGCGCGCGGTGGAGTTCGCTCTCGCCGTTCACCGATGCGAACGGCGCGTCGTTGTCGCCGGTCCACCGGTAGAGCGTGATGTCGGCGGTCTGCTGCCCGTTCTGGGTGCCGTTGCGTGCGAGGTAGAACAGTCCGTCGCCGAGCGATTCCATCCCCACGTCCGCCTTCTGGACCCAGCCGCGGACGCCGGTGGCCTCGTGGACGCGCCCGTCCGCCGCCGGCGCGATCAGGAGGCCCCGGTCTCCCCCGGTGCCGGCGAGTTCGCCGAGCACGGGCCGGGTCGCGGCGTCCACCGCGAAGAGCGTGTAGTTCGGGAAGGCCGGCTTGGCTCCCGCGTACACACCCATGAACCAGCGCCGCAGGAAGCCGTCGTACTCCAGGTTCTGCACACCGTAGGTGGTGTTGCCGGTACGGACGAAGTACTTGCCCGACACGCTCTCCGGGCCGCTGTGATGAGGAGCCGCCTCGACCAGCGGCTTCTCATAGCGGGCCCAATCACTGATGTCGTACTGCAACAGCACCTGGTGGTCGTTGTCCGTACGGGCGAGGTTGGAGTAGATGCCGTAGGCCACCGTCAGGTACTGTTCACCTTCGGTCTCGCCGAACTTCGGGCCGAAGCTGACGCCGTCGATGCCGCTGCTGCCGTAGCGGTGGTCCGGGGTGTTCGCCGTGTCCCCGTCGAAGACGCCGTTGCCGTCCATGTCGGCCGTGAAGTCGGCGACCACCTCGTCGAGGTACACGGTCCGCATGATGTCCGAGTTCTGCGCCCGCATCCCGATCTCGTCGATGGCGTCGACGTCGATGATGGCGATGTAGAAGGCCTTCTGCGCCTTGTACTCGAGCGAGCCGTAGACGCGGCCGTCGGCCGTGTTGAAGTCGAGGTCGCCGAGATGCCCCGTGAACCCGCCCATGGTTCCGATCACGTTGCCCTCAAGATCGGTCTTCACGAGCAGGGTGGTGAACGAGTAGTAGATGTAGCCGTTCGCCTCGTCGACCGCGATGCCCTGCACGTGGCCGGCGCTCCACGCGCCACCGCTGAGCGTCTTGGTGAAGCCCTTGATCTTGGGGACTCCCAGTGACGCCTTGGCGCTCGCGGGCTCGCCCTTCCTGCCCTCGCTGCTCACGGCGCGCACCCACAGCGCGTACGCGCCGGGAGCCAGGCCGGTGAACGTGTGGGATGTCCCGGTCGCCGGAGACCACGTCAGGCCGTCGGCGCCGGCGTCTGCGGCCCCGATCGCGACCTCGTATCCGGTCACGGTCGCGGCCGCCCCGCCAGGGGTCGTGCCCGCGTCGGCGGGTTCGGACCAGGCGAGCGTGGCCTGGCCGTCCTTCTGTGAGACGCGCAGGCCCGTCGGCGCGCCCGGCGCCGTCGCCTCTGCGGCGAGCCGAGTGACCTTCACGTCGTCGAAGGCGACGGTCGCGTTGTTGACGACGAGGCCGAGCGTTCCGTTCGTACGGAGCAGGTCGTTCGTCGACAGGTACGCGACGCCGTCGATCGAGAGTGTGGCACGGGTGCCGCGTACGTCGAGCGACAGCGCGTGCGTCTCGTTCGTGTTGAGCGCGACGTTCGCGGCGGCGGTGACAGGCGACGTGTAAGATCCGCCGGCCGTCTTGTTCACCGCGTATTCGAGGCCGTTGCTCAGCTTCGTGTTGCTGCGGACCACGAACACCGAACCGTAGTCCTCGGCACCGTGGAAGTCCGCGGCCAGGTTGAGCCAGCGGGAGTCGTTCGCCACCTGTAGGAAGTTCGCCGTGGCCTCGATCCGGTAGTTCTCGTAGCTCGTGCCGAACGTGACGCGAGCACGCTGGCCGTTCACAGACGTGCCTTCGAGGCGGCCGTCCTTGACCTGCCAGGAGCCGAGGTGGCTGGTCCACCCGACGGGGAGTTCCCCTGACGAGAAGTCTTCGGTGAGAACCACCGTGTCGGCCTGGTCGCCGTCGGCCGCCAGGACGGGGGCGACACCGAGCCCCAGCGTCGAGGCGATGACGATCGACGTCACCACGCCTCTCCCGCGACGGCGCGTCGTCGTGTTACCGCGCACGCGTTACTCCTTCGGAACCTCGCCCGGGCCGTGGCCGGGGCGCTCGGCCACCGTGGCCGCGAAGCGGTTGATCATCCGCGAAGGGGTTGATCAACCGCCAGCGACACAGTGCCGGGGTCGGCTGAACGCGGGCCGTCGCGGCGGCGACAGGCTGCCGACAAAGCCGACAAAAAAGGATGTAATGCGTGATCCGTCGGTCACGACGAGCCGACGACTCCGGTCAGGAGGGGCGTGCCGCACCGACCCGATGGCCGTGATCCGGTCACGTACGGCACGAGCCCGGGGGATGTATGCCTCATAGGTGCCGTCCAGTGCCCGCGCTTCGCGGCTGTCGACGCCCATGCGCCGCTGGATGCTCGCGGAGCGCTGGAAAGAGACCAGGGAATCGGCAGGGCGACCCTCGGCCGGGAACCGGTCCCCGATGTCCCGCCGCAGTGCGAGGGCCATGGCGTGGTGTTCGGCGCCTCGGCCTGAAACCATCGAAGCGCCTCCGAATAGCCGGAGACGTTCACCGCCGCGACAGGTGGGGTGGTGTCGCCCAACCCGATCGGCCGATCAAGGGGAGCCAGCTTCTCTTGAGCGTGCGCCGCGCTACGCAGATACCACGTGATCACCTGCCGCACGACGGCGTGGCGGCTCTCCTCGCTCTCCTCGGCGGCCGCCTGGTCGAGGGCATACGCGCGCGATCCCGACCATCGCCGCCACGGCTGGAACCCCGAATTCGGGGCCGGGGTGCAACCCCAGTAATCGGAACAGCCTGGCTACGGGCTCGGGCAGCGCCCGGTAGGACCCGGCGAAGACCGTCCGTACGGCGTCCGCCTCGTCACCGCTCTCCGCACCCGGCAGCAGGGGCCGCACCTGAGCGGCGCTCTGCATCCGGCCTGCCGACGACGGATGGTCCGAAGTGGATGCCCCCTTATGGCATTCCACCGGAATACCGATAAGGGGGCGTCGGGAGGAGTGTCTCTATTTGAGTGGGCTACCGTCCCTGCGGCTGCGGCCGTGTCCTCTGCCACTGAACAGAGGCATCGCCATCACGGCCGCCTCCACCTGTTGGTGAGCCGCTGGGCTACGGGAGCTGGTCGAGGATCCAGGAGCAAAGTTCCTTGGTGATCGTGGTGTGGCCCTCGTTCTTGGACGCGAGCTTGAAGTCGTCCAGTTCGCTGTCGTCGGGAGAGAGGCTGCCGATGTTGGCGTACAGATCGTCGTGGGTGGCGATGTCGCGGATGGCGACGGCGCTGACCGCCGGGACGAAGCAGTGTGAGCGGGTCGGGTTGTCGACGGCCATGCCGAGGTGGGTGAGCTTGTTGAGCTCGTCGGCGAGAATGCCGAAGCCCTCCAGCATGCCGCCGGGGGCGCCGTCGATGTCGGGCATGCCCGTGGCGTGGATCTCCGGCCGCTGCGCGGTCACGACCCGGAGGGTGGCGACCAGCGAGTCGGTGCCGGTCGCCTGGGTGCGCAGGTCGGTGCCGGTGATGGCCAGGCCGGTGCCGCGCACGGCGGTGACGCCGGGTTTGATGCCGTTGCCCTTGCCCGAGGCGACGCCGTTGGCGACGCCGATCAGCCGGGGGATCCGCGGCCAGCCGCCGACGCGCTCCAGCGCGGCGAGGAACTCGGTCCGCTCCTTGGCGGTGGCCGGCGCATCCTTCCACTCAGCGATGTGCTGCCACAGCAGCTGGCGCGAGGCCGGGCTGTTCATCTGGTCGGAGAACCGGCTGTCGAGCCTGCGGATGTAGTGCGCGAACGCCTGCAGGGCGATGGGGATCCACGCGCCGCGGTGCGGGCTGTCGTAGGAGAAGTACAGCTGCGTCTGGTGGTTCATCCTTTCGGTCTCCAGCTTGGCCAGGGCGTACCGGGTGACCAGGCCGCCCATGCTGAAGCCGCCGACCGTGAGCGGGTGGCTGCCAATCCGCCGCGCGATCGCTTCGTGGATCGCCGCGATGGCGGTGTTCGCGTTGTCCAGGATGGACGCGCTGCGTTCGGTGAAGCCGAGAAGGACGACGTCCTTGCCGCGCTTCCGGAGTTCGCCGATGAAGGGGTATCCGCTGAACTGCAGGACGTTCCAGGAGAACTCGGGGGTGCTGGGCCCGGTATTGAAGCCGTCCGCCATGATCACGGGAGCGACCAGGTCGCCGTTGCCCTCCCCGTGGTACACCCAGGCGGTGCCGCCGGGCAGGTCCCATACGTCGTTGGGCGGCGGTGGTAGTTGAGTGGGGCGCTCCTTGGGGCCGGGAGCCAGGATGATCGGCGGTGCGGCCTTGAGCGCTTCCGCGATCTGCTGTTCGTTCTGTCCGCTCATGCTGATCCCTTCGATGTCGACAGCGGCATGTATTTCCACTGCTACGCTCCGTAATCACTGCAGGGTGTCGCGGTTGCCGGCACTCGACTCCGGGCGGTCATGCCGACGGCCCGCGATGATGAGCAGGAGGTGGGCCCGTGACCGGGGCAACCGGCAGGGTGGCATTGGTGACAGGGGCCAGCAGTGGAATCGGTGCGGCCACCGCGCGCCTTCTGGCCGCACGAGGGATGCGCGTGGTGGTCAACTACCTCCGCAGTCGCACGGCGGCCGAGGAGGTCGTGGCCGACATCGAGGCCACAGGAGGCCGGGCCATGGCCGTGCAGGCCGACGTGCGCGAGGCAGCGGCGGTCGACAGCATGATCGAGCAGGTCCGGGCGGCATGGGGCGGCGTCGACGTGCTCGTGCACAACGCGCTCACCCCGTATGTGATCAAGTCGTTCCAGGACATGACGTGGGAAGAACTGGGCGGCAAACTCGACGACGAGATGCGTGCGGCGTTCGCGGTCACCAAAGCCGTCCTGCCCGCCATGACCGAACAGGGCTGGGGACGCATCGTCTATCTCGGTACCGGCCTCAGCCGCCGGCCCCGGGAGGGCATGATCGCACTGGGTACGGCCAAGGCCGCGCTGGCGCAGTTCGCCCGATACCTCGCCCAGGAACTGGGCCCGCGGGGCATCACGGTCAACGTCGTCGAGCCCGGCCCGGTGGAGGACACCCGCATGGCGGATGTGCTCGACGAGGAGCACAAGCAGCGGCAGGTGGCCGCCACCCCTCTGGGCCGCCTGGCACACCCGGGCGACGTCGCCCAGGCCGTCGCCTTCTACGCCGGCGAGGACAACGCCTTCATGACCGGCACCACGGCCGCGGTCAACGGCGGGATGTCCATGTACTGACGCGGTGACACGATCAAGGAAAAGCGTTCATGTACACGATCGATCTCGCCTACGTCGGGCGGGGCCTGCACGAGGAACTGGTCGCCTACATCGCCGACCAGCAGGGCTACTACGCCGACGAGAACGTCCACGTCGCGCTGCGCGACGGCTGCTCCTGGGACGAGGAGCGGCTGCGCCACGGAGCCACCATCGGGCTCGGCCGGGCGCTGGTGTCCCGACTGGCCCAAGGCATCCCGTGGGTCGCGCTCAATGTCAACACCCACCGCCCGCTGTTCTGGTTCCTCGCCCGGCCCGGCCTGACCTCGCTGGCCGACCTGGCCGGCCGACGGCTGGCGGTGCACGCCCCCCACACCGCACCCGGGTGCTTCGCCCGGATCGTGCTGCGCCAGGTCGGCCTCGACCCGGACCGCGACATCCACACCATCGTCCGCCCGCCCGGCGACTACGGCATGGACCTGCGCTGGCTGCACGAGGGCAGGATCGACGCCGCCCTGGTCGGCAGCACCATGGCGCCGGAGGCGATAGCCGCCGAGCACGGCTGGCAGGTGCTGGCCTGGGTCGGCGACCACTTCCAGATCCCCACCGTAGGCGTGGCCGTCGACCCCACCTACATCCACCAGGACGACCCCGCGGTCCAGGCCGTCGTACGAGCCCACCGGCGCGCCCTGCAGGTGATCCACAACGAACCCGACACCACGGTTCGGCATATCCGGACGTTCCTCGGCCGACACACCGCAGACGAAGCCCGCGTCCACTACGAGACGTTCATCGCGCCGTATTTCGCCACCGACGGCCAGGCCGACCTCGCCGTCGGCGCCACCGCGATCACCGTGGTCGCCGCCGAACTCGGCGTCCCCGCCACCGTCACCGCGGCCGAGTTCTACCGCACCGCGACGTGAACGACACACTGCTTGATCTGGTGCCCGGTGATCGAGTTGGCTGGTCCCCTTGATGAGCGTGCTGAAGTGGCCCTGGCCGCGCTCCCCGACCATCGCCGGCCAACCGGCTGACCTCGCCCGCTCCGCCGCCCGGCGGCGCCGGGCGGGGACCGCCACCGTCACACGGATGTCCTGCGGTGTCGCGGGCCGTGCGGGTCGGAACAGTGCCGTTGCGGTTCGGCGTGCGTCGCGGCGGCGTCGCCCGGACCGTGATCGACCTGGAGGGTGGTGTGGTCGATGTGGAATCGCTCGTCGAGCAACCCCGCCAGTGCGGTGCGCACCTGATGGCAGTCCGACCCGGGCTCGACGATCACGTGGGCCGACAGCGTGGGGTAACCGCTGGTGACCGCCCACACATGCAGGTCGTGCACTTCCAGTACGGCCGGCTGCCGGGCGAGGAGGGCACCGATCTCGTCGGGATCCAGGTCCGCGGGTGCCGCCTGGAGCAGGATGCGGCCGGAGTCGCGCAGCAGCCCGAAGCCTGCCTTCGCCATCAGCGCGGCCACGACGAGGGCGGCGATGGCGTCGGCCTGCCGGAAGCCCGTCACCCACACCACCAGACCGGCGACCGCCGTCGCGATGAAGGCGTACATGTCGTTGAGGATGTGCTGGTACGCGCCCTCGATGTTGAGGCTGGCGCGGTTGGCCTTGGCCAGCAGCCAGGTCGCGGCGGCGTTGACCGCGATCCCGATCAGGGCGGTCACCAGCACGAGGGGGCCGGCGACGTCGGCCGGTTCGATCAGGCGATGCACACCCTCGTAGGTGAAGTAGGCGACCAGCACCAGCAGCGTGACGCCGTTGATCTGCGCGGAGAGGATCTCGGCGCGCTTCCAGCCGAAGGTGTACGCGCCCCGGGGAGGGCGCGCGGCCATGCGCATCGCGATCAGTGCCAGCACGATCGCGCTGGCGTCGGTCAGCATGTGCCCCGCGTCGGAGATGAGGGCCAGCGAGTTCGCCACCAGGCCGACGACCACCTCGCCCGCCATGAAGGTGACGATCAGGCCGAGCGCCCCCAGGAGATAGCGCCGGTCGGCGTCGACCCCGATCGCATGCCCGTGCCCGTGACCGTGACCGTGACCGTGGCCGTTCCCATCTCCGCGCGGATTCTCATGTCCGTGCTCGTGTCCATGTTCAGGTCCGGGCCCATGTGCGTGGTCATGGCCGTGTGACTGTCCGTGATCGCCGTCGTGATCACGGCCGATGTGGTCAGGCGTGTCCGGCACGACGCTCCTCCCGGTCGCCGGTGGTTCCGTGGCGCAGGTGTTCCCGGCTCAGATCGAGCAGCATGCGCACATGAGCGTCGGCGAGCCGGTAGTAGATCATGCGTCCGGCGCGGCGGCTCGCCACGATCCTCGCCGCCCGCAGCAGGCGCAGCGCGTGGGACACGGCGGTGTCGCTCACCTCGACCACCGTGGCCAGGTCGCACACGCACAACTCCCCCGCTTCGAGCAGGGCGTACAGGATCTGGGCCCGGGTCGGGTCACCGAGCAGGCGGAACTGGTCGGCGAGACGGGAAGCCTCGTCCGGCGTGACAAGGTGCTCGCGCGTCGCCGCGACCCGTGCGTCATCCGGCTCGCGGGTGGTGCAGGCGTCCAGCCCCGTAACGGCGTCCATAGCAGTAACTCCTGAATAGATGCTCAAGTGTGCATCAGCATCGTAACAGGAGGATTTCCTGGCATCAGGCCCGTCGGCGGGGGGCCTTTCGCTGTGCGCGCGGACCGCGGAGAGCGCACCGCTTCTCACTGGGAACTGGGAAGTCAATGAAGACGACGATCCTTCCTGGGTCGGCCGGGCACCTGTACGGCTGCCGCCCGGCGGGCCGGACCGGCCGTGGAAGGGCCGGTCCGGCGGCGGTGGCTCAGAGACCTGCGGGGTCGTACGGCGCCGGGGTCTGGTACCAGTGGACGACGTCGTAGAAGTTGCCGATGGTGCCGTTCTCCAGTTGCCCCTCGGCGAGGTGGCACCCTCCCCACGGCCACACATCAGTGGGGCGCCTGACTCAGTAGGACGCCTGACCCGCGATCTCGTCCGCCGTCTCGCCGCCCCTGCCGAGATCGTCGAGAGCGTCGGCCTGCCGGGCGTGCAGGCGGGCGTACGCACCGTCCACCGCGAGCAGTTCTCGGTGAGTGCCGTGCTCGACGAGGCGCCCGCGGTCCATCACCAGGATCCGGTCGGCGCCGGTCACCGTGGAGATGCGGTGGGCGATGACCAGGAGGGTGCGTCCACCCGCGAGATCGTCGATCTGCCGCTGGATCTCGGCCTCGGTGTGGACGTCGAGCTGCGAGGTGGCCTCGTCCAGGATGAGGATCGGGGCGTCCTTGAGCAGCGCGCGGGCGATCGAGAGCCGCTGCCGCTGGCCGCCGGACAGGCGCTCGCCCATCTCGCCGACCACGGTGTCGTATCCGTCGGGCATCGCGGTGATGGTGTCGTGCAGGGCGGCGCGGCGGCAGGCGATCTCCAGTTCGGCCTGGGTGGCGTCGGGCTTGGCGACCCGCAGGTTGGCCGCTACGGAGTCGTTGAACAGGTACGTCCGCTGCCCGACCACGGCGACGAGATCGCGCAGGTCGGCAAGCCTCATCCGGTCGACGGGCGTCCCGCCGACGCTGATCGACCCGGCGTCGGGGTCCCAGAACCGGAGCAGGAGCGAGGTGAGCGTGGTCTTGCCCGAGCCGGACGTGCCCACCACCGCGTACCGCTTCCCCGCCGGGACGGTGAAGGAGACTCCCGCGACCGCCGGGGGTGTCAGGCCGGGAACCTCGGCGGGATAGCCGAAGGTCACGTCGTGGAAGGAGATCGACGTCTCCACCGGCGCGGGGACCGGGTCGGCGGGGTCGGCCACCGCGGGCGGCCGGTCGGTGATCTCCCAGATGCGGCGGGCTCCGGCGAACGCCTGTTCCAGGTCGGCGATGAACTCCTCGACACCCAGCACCGGCCCGAACGTGGCCAGGCCGATCGCCACGGTGATCGCCACATCCTGCCAGGACAGTCCTTCCGCGGCGCCGGTGAACAGGACGGCGGTCACCCCGGCGGCGACGAGGAGTTCGTTCAGGCCGCGGCGCATCGAGATGAGCGCGCCGAGCCTGCCGACGGCGTGCGTCCCGGCGTGACCCAGGGCGGCGAGTTCGTCCAGCCGCCGCCTGCCGTACCCGAAGGCGAGCACCTCGCGGACGCCCTGGACACCGTCGGTCATGTGCTGGGAGACATCACCGCGGACCCGCCGCAGGTCGGCGGCCGCCGTCGCGGCGACCCGGTGGCTCAGCCAGGGCACGACGGCGCCGACACCGATCAAGAACGGCAGGAGCACCGCGGCGACCACCGGGCTGAAGCCGACGGCCAGCACCGACAGGGAGATGATCGGCACGATCGTGGCGGCGATGGCCGGGCCGATGGTGTGCGCGTAGAACACCTCGATCCGGTCGATGTCCTTCATCACGCGGGCGAGCAGGTCACCGGTGCGCCGCCCCTCGATGCCGGCGGGTGCCTGCGGCTCGACCCCGGCATAGAAGTCCCCGCGCAGCATGGCCAGGAGCTTGAACGCGACGAAGTGCCCGAAGTACTGCTCGACGTAGCGGAACAGTGCCTTGACGAACGCGATGGCGATCATCGCGACGGCGACGGGCGTGATCACTCCGAGGTCTCCGGACGCCACCCGGGCCGCGCCCCACATGCCCACGCCGTACAGCGCGATGCCCAGGCACATCTGCGCCACCCGGAAGATGACCGAGGTGGCCAACGGCGCCCGCAACCGGCGGCCGAAGCCGAGCAGGCGCCGGGTGATCTCGGCGCGGGTCATCTCCCGCGCCGTCTCTCGGGTGGTCTCGGCGGGGGTCGTCTCCGCTGACCTCATGAGCTCGCCTCCGCCTCTGCCCGCCGTACGGCGCGGGCGTAGTGTCCGGCGCCGGACCTCAGTTCCTCGTGCGTACCCTGCTCGGTTACCCGGCCGTCCTCCAGCACCACGATCCGGTCGGCGTCCCGTACCGTCGACAGCCGGTGAGCGATCATGAGCACGGTCCGGCCGACCGTGAGCCGGTCGAGGGCGGCCAGGATGGCGGCCTCCGACTCCAGATCGACGTTCGATGTGGGCTCGTCGAGGATCAGGATCGGCGAGTCCTTGAGCACCGCCCGCGCGATCGACACCCGCTGGGCCTGTCCGCCCGAGAGCATCAGGCCACGCTCGCCGGTCGGGGTGTCCAGACCGGCGGGCAGGCTCCTGACGAACGCGTCCAGGTTGGCGACGCGCAGCGCCTGCCACAGCCGTTCGTCGTCGGCGTCGGGGGCCGCCACCTTGAGGTTGTCGCGCAGCGTGCCGGTGAACAGGTAGGTCGTCTGCGCCACCACGGTGATCTGCTCGCGCGTCCAGGCTCCCGGCACGGCCGCGACATCGTGGCCGCCGACGCGGATCACGCCCCGGCCGGGGGCGAGGTCGCGCTGCAGCAGCGCGGCGACAGTGGACTTGCCGGAGCCTGACGGGCCGACCAGGGCGAGCTTCTCCCCCGGTGCGATCCGCAGGTTCACGCCCGTGAGCACCGGAGAGCCGGGCAGGTAGGCGAAGCTCACGTCCTCGAACTCGACCCCGGCGTCCGTGGTGGCGGGGGCCGGACCGTCCGTGTCGGGTACGGCCGGCCGCTCGGCCAGCAGCGCCTTGATCTCCTTGACCCCGGCCATGCCGCCCATGCCGACGTAGAAGAACTGGCCGACCTTGTCCAGCGGCTCGACGAGTTGGGTGGCCAGCAGCACCAGCGCGACCGCCTCGCCGACGCCGATCGCGCCCTCGCGCATCCGCACCATCGCCAGCACGGCGGCGGCCGTGATCATCCCCAGCGAGAAGACCGCGTCGACCACGAACAAGATCACCTGGTTCCCGGCGAGCAATCGCATGATCGCCTGGCGCAGGTCCTCCGACGCCTTCGCCAGCACCCGTCCGTGAGCGCCGCCCTGGTTGAACAGCTTGAGCGTGGACAGGCCCTGCAAGGCGTCAAGGAAACGGGAGGCCAGCCGGTTGGCGGTGTCCCGGTAGCCCGCGCTCACCTTGGCGAAGGCCCGCTCGAACACGCCCACCGTGAGCGGGATCGCCGGCACGGCCGCCGCCAGGATCAGCGCCGTCCATGGGTCGATGAACAGCGCGATCGCGGCGAGCACCCAGACGGGCACCGTCATCGACGCCATGATCGGGCCGAGGAAGGTCGCGTAGTAGGTGGCCACCAGCTCGACCGCCTCGGTCGAGGTGGAGACCAGATGGCCGGTCTGCTCACGGGAGCGCAGTGGGGCGCCCAGCCGCAGCAGGTGCTGGTAGATCCGCTCCCGCAGCCGCACCTCCAGGCGTCCGCCCGCCCGGATGGTGACGGCGGGAACCGCCGCGGCGAACACCGCACGCAGAACCCCGGCGGCCACGAGGCCCGCCGCCAGTCCCCCATCCGGCATCCGCCCTGCCGCGATCTCTCCGATCGCGCCGCCCAGGAGCAGCAGGAGCGCCGTCGTGGCCAGCGCCTGAAGCCAGGTGCCAACGACGGAGACCAGCACGCGGCCCCGGATCGCACTCATCAGCGACTCCGGCTTCGGCGAGCCGGGTCCCGGGGCCTCGGATTCGGGTGGTCCCGGCTCGGGCGGTCCAGGCTCGGGCGGTCCGGACTCAGGTGGTCCGGACGATGCGCCGCCGACCGCCGGAAGCTCATCCATATGGGGTTCCTCCAAGCCTTGTTTCCCTCATGGCAACGGTGTTTCACTATGAAGTCATCTGAACGGCTGCTCAGTCAAGAGGTCTGAGCAATTGGGGAGACCGTATGCGCGACACCGAGTCCCAGCCTCTTGAGATCGAGATGAGCGTCTACGCCGGTCGCCCTCCGCGCCGGATCCGGCTGGGGCGGGCCGCCCCTCTCGGCTGGTGGCCCGCGGTGGTCATCGCGCTGGTCTCCCTCATCGACAAGATCGAGTCCTCTCTGGTGGCGGGCGCCCTCCCACTGATCCAGGAGGAGTTCGGCTTCGGCGACACGTGGGCCGGGGCGATCTCGACCGCGGCTCTCGCGGCCAGCGCGATCCTGCTCCTGCCCGCCGGCTATCTCGCGGACACCGGACGGCGGACCGGGCTCATGGCCGCCGTCGTCGGATCATGGGCGCTGCTCACCCTGGGCTCCGGTCTGGCCCCGACTTTCGCCATCTTCTTCGGGGTGCGCGTCCTGCTCGGCGGGGCGAGCCAGCTCTACAGCCCGCCCGCCGCCAGCCTGATCGCGGACTACTATCCGTCGGCATCACGCGCCCGGGCCTTCGGGTTCGAGCGCATGGCCTACTTCGCCGGGACGCCCATCGGCGTCGCGCTCGGCGGGGCCGTCGGGGCCGCGTACGGCTGGCGGAACGCCTTCTTGTTCATCGTGGTCCCCGGGCTGCTCGTGGCCATCGTCTGTCTGACGCTCCGGGAGCCGGTCCGCGGCCTGGGCGACCGCTTCGGCCGCCTCCAGAACCCCACGGCCGAGGAGGAGCCCACGGTGAGCGCACCCGTCATGAAGCCGCGCATGCGCGACGTCCTCCCCCAGATGAGGCAGATCATCACCATCAGGTCCGTGCGGCTCATCTTCGTCGGCATGGGACTTCTGTTCTTTGGCATCAGCGGATTGATGTGGTGGCTGACCACCTTCATGCAGCGCTTCAGCGGCCTTGAGGCGGGTACGGCCGCGGGTCTCGCGGGAGGGGTGGGACTGCTCGGCATCATCGTCGGCACCCTGGCCGGCAGCCGGATCGGTGACAGGGGGCAGGCGCGCCGCCCGGCGTGGCGCGTCACGCTGAGCGGTGTCAGCCTGCTGGCGGGAGCGGCATCCTTCGGGTTGGCGATCGGAGTTCCGGTGCTCGGGGTGCGGATCGGGATGTTCCTGTTCACCAACGCGTTCTTCTGCGCGGCGATGGCCAACCTGACCGCCGCGCTCGCCGACGTGCTGGCGCCGGAACGGCGCGGCGTCGGCTTCGCCGTACTCCAGTTCACGCTCGCGCTCAGCGGCGCGGTCGGGCCGTTGCTGGTGGGGGCGGTGTCCGATCTGTTCGGGTCACTGCTCTACGCCTTCGCCGTACTGCTGGTGCCCACAGCCGCCAGCGGGCTGGCCGTGCTGCGGGCCCGATCCAGCTACGAGGCGGAGGTCGTCCGGGCGTGACCTCCGCCCTGACGGGCATGCACCCGGACCAGCCGCCAGACCGCCGTGGCGAAGGACGTCCAGATCAGCGTGTTGAGCGACTCCTCCAGCCACTGCAACGTGATGGTCTGCTCCGGGCGGCTGGCCAGCATCCCCATGGAATAGGTGCCGATGATGGTGAAGCCGAGGAGGAACGACCCCACCGTCTCGCCCGCCCGCCGGGCCATAAGGAGCAGCCGTACGGCGAGTACGGTCGACGACACCGTGGTGACCAGGAGCAGCGGCCAGGTGGCCCGGACGGCGAACGCGGCGGCGAGGCCGACCATGGCGAAGCCCGCGAAGGCCCACAGGGGCGGCGTGCCCGCGGGCCGTCCGGCCCCGTTCTCCTCACCACCGCTTCCCTCACCACCGCTTCCCTCGACGCCGTTCTCCTCACCACCGTTTCCCTCGACGCCGCTTCCCTCGACCCCGTGCCTTTCGGCCCGGCCGGTCAGCGGGTCGGCTCCTTCGGTGACTCCTCCGTACGTTCCTCCGCTCGGGTGAACCGCGAGCACCGCCCAGGCGAGCAGCGTGAAGCCCGGTCCGAGCAAGGGGAACTGGGCCGCCGCCAGCCAGGTGATGTCGGGCCCGCCGAAGGCCACGATGGTCTTCCAGATGGCCTTGAGCGCGCCGCCGGTCACGACGAGGACCGCTCCGGCCTGCGCGACGCGCGTTACCAGGGGCGCGGCGATCCTGCTGACGTGGGGAACCAGCAGGACCATGCCGGTGGCCATGGCGAATACAGGTAAGAAATCCATGAGCGCCAGAGATGGGGGGTATTCCACAGCACTACCATCCGATTTCGCAGGGGGACAGACCCGGCGACCCGGCCGGAGATCCCGGCCGGTCGCCACGCCGTACGGGGTACCGGTCAGCGCAACTCGACCGTGACGTTGGGGTCGGACGCGTCGCCCGTGGAATGGACGTAGTCGTGGGCGGCGGTGTCGCCGAGGCTCGCGAGGAACCACATGGCGGTCCAACGGGCCGCCGTCTCCGCCGATACCTCCTGCGAGAGGGTGGGAGCGCTGGAGTCGGGATCCGCGCCGTTGGGGTTGTTCTCGTCGGCGAGGCCGTAGTGGTTGGCCCCGAGCAGCGAGACGTACGCGGCCGAGGGCGTCCCGGAGACCTTGGTGAACGTCTCGTGCGCCTCGTCGGGGGTGGAGACGCCGTCCTGGGAGCCGTTCACGAACATGACGGGGATGCCGTCCACGGCCACCGCGTCGACCGCCCCGTTGTTCGTGGTGTTGGTGCCGTGCAGGACCACGGCCTTCAGCTCGCGCGGATGCTGGAAGAGCAGGGTGAAGCAGAACGGGATCTGGCATCTGTTCGCGGCTGCGTAGAGCGTGGCCGCGCCGCCGAAGGAGTGGCCGGAGACGACCATCTTCTCCGGGTCGACGATGTCACGTACCGGCGAGGAGCCGTCATTGAGCTGGTCGTGCGCCCAGTCGTCGATGTTCCAGAGGACGGACTCACTCGGATAGATCCCGTACGACGTGAACACCAGGCGGTAGTGGTCGGGGATCACCACGACGAACCCGTAGCCGGCCAGCGTCTGGGCGAAACGCTCGTAATGGTCGCGCTTGACCTTACCGCCGGTCATGATCAGCGCGACCGGCAGCCTGCGGCCGGGGTTCGCCGGGTACCACACGGTGCTCGCGTCGCCGTGGATCTCCTCCCGGTAGTTGAGGATCTGCGTGCTCGCCGAGGCGGCGGGAGCCGTCAGTGCGGCCGCCACCAGCAGGACGAGCACGGCGGTCAGCCGTACGGACATGCGTAAGAGCAGCTTGAGGGGGTTCACGAGCGCTCCGTTCCTCCTAAGGAAACAGTGTTTCCCTGCATGATGGACCACAGGGGGCGCCCCGCATACGTGACCTACGTCACACGAACAGCACGGATCGGGACCCCGATCGCGCATGGCCGCTCCGAGTCGCCATGCGTCGCACACCTCCCGAAGTGAGCGGAATCGTCCATGCCAAGACCGTCCACACCTGCGGCGCCGCTCGTATGATTCGGAAACGATGTTTCTCGTATCGAAACGAAAGGATCGGCATGGGACCGCACCCACACGGCTGGTGGATCGTCCTTCACCTGACGCTGTTCGTGTTCTGGCTGGGCGGCGATCTGGGCGTCTTCTACTCAAGCCGGTTCGTGCTCAAGCCTTCACTGACTCCGCAGGCTCGGGCGACGGCGCTCGCCGTCATGAGCGGACTGGACCTGGGGCCGAAGGTGTGCCTCGTACTGTTCCTGCCGAGTGGGGTCACGCTGATGGCGCTCGACCCGCACGGTGCCAGCGCGTTCGGCATCCCACTGTTCCCATGGTGGTTCGTGGCGGCGACCTGGGTCTTCGCCCTGGCATGGCTGGCCGTGGCCGTGGCCGAGCACCGCACGCACGGCCGCTTCCCGATGGTACGGATGACAGACTGGGCGATCAGGATCGGCGTGATCGCCGCGATGGCCTGCTCCGCGATCTACACGATGGCGGCGGCCGAACCGTTCGGCGTCACGACCAACCCCAGGTGGCTCGGCGGGAAGATCCTTCTCTACACGCTGGCGATCACCGCCGGGCTTGGCATCCGGCGTACACTCCGCCCATTCGGCCCCGCCTTCGGGACTCTGATGGCCACCGGCTCGACTCCCGAGGTGGAGCGCACGCTCAAGAAGTCAGTCGACGGCTGCTTGCCGTACGTCTGGGTGATCTGGGCGAGCGTGCTCGCGGCGGCGGCGCTCGGCTTACTCAAGCCCGGCGCCGTCCTCTGAGGCACTCGCCCACACTCGTCGCCACTGTCGTGGCCGGATCCATGCGATGGATCCGGGCCGCTGGATCTCTGCGTCACGGCTCCCCGTAGCCAATGCGCACCCGTGACAGGAATCCAGACCGCTGCCTTCTTCACCGCAGCCGCGTCAGGGTCCAGCCCCGATCCCCCCGCCCAGCGCGACCCCCGGACCCAGCCCCGCGGACGTGACCGCGACCAGCCCCGCGGACGTGACCACGACCCGGCCCCGCGGACGTGACCACGACCAGCCCCGCGGACGTGACCGCGGCCCCAGCCCGCGGGACGTGACCACGACCCAGCCCTGCGCGAGACCGCGAATGGGCCGGTGGACATCGGGGCACCGCGGTCGAGCAGCGGGCTCCCGTCACCTATTCGACAGAATCACCGACCGGCGCCCCAGGCTCTTCACCGAAACCTGTCCCAGGAGCCATCCCAAACCCTGTCCCGCGACCCGCAGGGTGGTCCTCCACCGATTCGCCGCAACCACCGCCCCTGTCCGTCGACCCCGGACCTCTGCTTCCTCCGCCGCAGCCGCGCCCTCGCAGCAGCCCCACCGCCTCGCCCAACCCACCCCCGACCCGGCCCCGCGACCCCGTCACCTTTCGGAAGAATCACGCGCATGCGCGCCCAGAAAATCTGGACTTCCGACACCTCTCGCCCAAAAAGCATTTATGCCTGTGCGGAGGCAACAACAAGCGGAACACTTGCGTCGACCGGCCCGCGTCCGTGGTGGCCGTGGCGCCCGACGGACATCTCAAGAAGCGAATTGTGATTCCAGATAAACGCTCCACGGATTTCTGCGCAGGCCATCGTGGGTGCGTTTTTGTCGGTGGCGGTTGTTAGCGTTGCGATGTGAATATCAAACGGCAGCCGATCCCCGACGGCCTGGGCGACATGCCCCCGGGCGTGGGATTGGCCGCCGTGCTGGACCGGATCGATATCGCCAGGCTGGACGGC